>JBOHCT010000075.1:0-18413 GCA_050699055.1 Streptosporangiaceae bacterium
GGGGTACGCCGGGAGGCACGGGCGCGGCGTACCCCCATCTGGTGGGCGACCTGGTCGCGTCCGGACCTGTGCACGAACATGCCTTCGGGGCTGGGCCGCTCGGTCACCTTCTCGGTGTAGGGGTCGGTCACCGGCAGGCCCGCGTTACGCGTCCGCTGGTGGAACCGCGCCAGCGTCGCGCCAGCGCTCTCGCCGAGCGGCTCGGACGGGTAGCTCGTGACGAGCGTCGCCAACGCCAACGCCAGGGCCTCGCACTCGCCCTTGGACAGCAGCACCGGGATGCGGACACTACGGTCGTGCCAGTGCACGAGCAGCCGGTCCGCGAGCCGGTCCCTGCCGGTACGGGTCGCGAACGGGCCGCGTGCCTGCTCGCGGCCGGTCACGGTGTGCCCTCTTCCTCGTCGTCGGTGACCGGGTAGTCAGCGAGGTAGTCCTGCGCCTCGGAGTGCCCCCGGTCACGGCCGGCCGCCCACGAGCGGGCGATCATGCCGAGAAGCGACTGCGCGCACTCTACGTCGAGCATGGCGACGCGTTCGATGACCTCGAGGTCATAGTCGCCGAGGGCGACGTGCCGCCGGTCCGCCTCGGTGATGCAGCGGTCTGCCGCGTGCCGCCACGCCTCGACGCCGGTCCGCTCGGCGAGGACGTGCACGAGCCGGCAGTCCGCTGCCGCCTGCTCGGCAGTCGCGTACGGGCCGATCCGGGTGTCGTCGTGGTCGGGGGATGATGGGGACATGGGCCTTGCCTCCACTCAGGTGGGGTCCTAGGCCCCGTCCGGTGCTCGCACACCGTGCGGGGCCGCTTCAACTAGGTACGTCTCAGCGTCTCTCTCGCACTCGCGATCGCGGGCTCGATCCTGGCCGCGGCCGGATCCGTACCGGACGGGGCTCTCGACGGGTGCGTCCTGGCGGGGGAGCTTGGCCTCGATGGACGGGTCCGTCCCGTCCACGGCGTGCTGCCCGCCGTCCTGGCCGCCTCGGCCGCGGGGTTTCGGCGCGTTGTCGTCCCTCGTGCGAATGCCCGCGAGGCCGCGCTCGTACCCGATGTGCACGTGACCGACGTCGCGTCCCTCGCTCACCTGCTCAGCCTGCTCCGGGGAGAGCCGTACGACGAGCCATACGAGACGGACCGGATGGCCGCGGCGGGAGGATCGGCGCGGGAGGCCGCCGGGCTCAGGTCCGCGCCCCACCTCGACCTCGCGGACGTCGTCGGTCAGGCGTCGGGGAGGCGTGCCCTCGAGGTCGCCGCGGCTGGTGGCCATCACCTGTGGTTGCTCGGACCGCCTGGATCCGGCAAGACCATGCTCGCGGAGCGTCTCCCGACCATCCTGCCTCGACTCGAGACCGCCGCGGCGCTCGAGGTCACAGCCATCCACTCCGTCGCGGGCAGCCTTCCTGACGGCGAACCGCTCGTCACACGACCGCCGTTCCGCGACCCTCACCACACTGCCTCGCTCGCGTCCATCGTGGGAGGAGGCAGCGCGGTCGTTCGTCCGGGGGCGGTGTCTCTCGCCCACCGTGGCGTCCTGTTCCTGGACGAAGCTCCCGAGTTCAAGACGAACGTCCTCGACGCGCTCCGACAGCCCCTCGAGTCCGGCGAGGTCGTCATCGCCCGTTCGTCTGCCACAGCGCGCTTTCCCGCGCGCTTCGCCCTCATCCTCGCCGCGAATCCGTGCCCGTGCGGACACGCGGCAGATGACGACACCCGGTGCACCTGCACGCCGGCGACGAAGCGACGCTATCTGGGCCGGCTGTCCGGCCCCTTGCTCGACCGCGTCGACCTCAGGGTTGAGCTTTTCACGGTGTCGAAGGCGGAGATGCTGTGCGACCGGCGATACGCCGAGTCCAGCGTGGTCGTGGCCGGGCGGGTGGCTGAGGCACGTACGCGGGCCACCGATCGCCTCGCCTGCACACCGTGGCGTACCAACGCCGAGGTCCCGGGCAGCGAGCTGCGTTCCCGGTTCGCGCCGGGACCAGACGCGCTCCGACAGGCCGAACAAGCCATCGATCAGGGCTACCTGACGGCACGCGGTCTGGACAGGGTGCTGCGCGTGTCGTGGACGCTGGCCGATCTCGCCGGCCGCGACAGACCGGTGGGCGACGATATCGGGATGGCCCTCGCGCTCCGTCTCGGAGTCCCAGGCATCTTGGGACCGCCGAATGTCAGACGTGGGCAGGGCTCGAAGCGTCGTTCCATGCGCGGAACACCTGCGCGTCGCGCCATGCGGTCGGTTGGGGGAAGCCGATCGGCAGATGCCACTCGCCCTTCGTGGGCGACCGGGGAGTCAGGATGAGCGCGCGCGATGACGACCTGCTCGCACGTGTGGCCTGGAGCCAGCTCGCCGAGCCAGGCGACAACGAGCTCGGCCAGGTGTTGGCTGCTCACGGCGCGGCGGAGGCGCTCCGCCTGCTGCGGGCGGGTCGCTTGCGCGGCAGAAACGCTCGCCACTGGGCGGTGCGTCTGCCCGGCGCGAACCCCGGCCGGGATCTCGACCTGCTCGACGGCCTCGGCGGGCGGGTGGTATGCCCCGGCGACCCAGAGTGGCCGACCCAGCTCGACTCCCTCGCCGACGGCGCCCCATACATGTTGTGGGTGCGCGGACAGGCCGACCTGAGGTTCTCGTGCCTGCGGTCGGTAGCGATCGTCGGTGCCCGTGCCGCCACCGGATACGGCACGCACGTAGCCGGACAGATCGCCTACGACCTGGGAGGACGCGGCTGGACAGTAGTATCTGGCGGCGCTTACGGCATCGACGGCACGTCCCACCGCGCCGCGCTCGGCGCCGGCGGCACGACCGTTGCCGTGTTGGCGTGCGGCATCGACGTGCCCTACCCCTCAGGGCACACCGATCTGTTCGATGAGGTCGCCGCGGGCGGTGTCCTGGTGAGCGAATGGCCTCCCGGCAGTCGCCCATCACGGTTTCGCTTCCTCATCCGCAACCGCGTCATCGCCGCGCTCACTCGCGGGACGGTCGTCGTCGAGGCGGCGCTCCGCAGTGGCGCGCTGAACACCGCACGCCACGCGGCATGGCTCGACCGCCCTGTCATGGCCGTCCCAGGGCCGGTGACGTCGACGATGTCCGGCGGGTGCCACCTCCTGCTCCGCGACCTCGGAGCGACCTGCGTCACCGACGCCGCCGACGTGATCGACCGCGTTGGCACGCTGGGCGACGACCTCGCCCCGGAGCGGCGCGGTCCTGTGCTACCTCGAGATCGCCTCGATCAGACGGCGAGCCGTGTCCTCGACGCCCTCCCCTCGCGCGGTGGCGCGGGGCCGGCGACCATATCTGTGGCTGCGGGCGTCGACCTTGACGAGACGTTGCGTTGCCTCGGCCGCCTTGCCGCAGGAGGGTTCGTCGAGCGCTGCTCGAAGGGGTGGCGTGTCGGCCGCCTCGCACGCGACGCCCCTGCGGGGCCCTCCGCCCCCGCGGAAGGAGGCCGGGTTAGGGGTCCAGGGGAGGGGGCGGCACGGGGGAGAACGCGGCATGAGGGGCAGGGCGGGCACGGGGGAGAGGGCGACACGGGCGACACGGGGGGCACGGGGACGTAGGCGCGACAGGGCGGCACACGGGGCAGGGCGGAGTGGGCGGTGGGGGAGTTGCCGGTCCACCCGGGCGCGTTTCCTTGACCTCGGGGGGGCGCTCGAGCCACGGTGTTCCCGACGATGATCGCCAGACGGCCGTCCGTTCCCGAACCGCTTCCGCCCGCCTACGCCGTGGCGGTGGAGGAGTTCGCCCGCTATCTTCGCGCGGAGCGAGACTTCTCCGCGCATACCGTTCGCGCCTACGTCGGCGACGTCCGACACCTGCTCGCCCATGCGCGTCGAATGGGACTGACCGAGCTTTCTGGCCTCGACACCCATGTTCTGCGCAGCTGGCTGGCGAGGCTCACAACCTCCGGGCGCGCCCGTGCGACCGTGGCCCGGCGGGCGGCGACCGCTCGTGTCTTCACGGCATACGCGTATCGACGCGGGTGGCTCGCCGAGGACCCAGGCCTGTTGCTCGGAACACCGAAGGCCCGCCGTCCCCTGCCTGCCGTTCCCCGCGAGGAGGAGATGGCGTCCGTCCTCGCCGACCACGCCGACGTCACTCCTCTCGGCCTTCGAGACCATGCCGTCCTCGAGCTGCTGTACGCGACCGGGGTGAGGGTGAGCGAGTTGTGCGGGCTCGACCTGGACGACGTCGACGCGTCGCGACTCGTCGTCCGCGTGCTTGGCAAAGGGCGCAAGGAGCGCACCGTCCCGATGGGCACGCCGGCCGCCCAGGCGTTGGACGAATGGCGTCGGAGAGGGCGTCCTGCGCTCGCGCGTGAGCGCAGTGGTCCAGCGCTGTTCCTCGGGGCGCGAGGCGGGCGGATCGATCCCCGCACTGTAAGGAGGGTTGTCCACGCGTACCTCGGTCGGGACGAGAGCGTCCCCGACCTCGGTCCCCACGGCCTGCGCCACGCTATGGCGACGCACCTACTGAGCGGGGGCGCGGACCTGCGCAGCGTGCAGGAGATCCTGGGCCACTCGTCACTCGCGACAACGCAGATCTACACTCACGTGTCCGTGGAACGGCTCAAGTCGGCCTACCGCCAGGCGCATCCCCGCGCCTGAACCGCACGCGTGTCGGGCGCCGCCGGCGAGTCCTGACGGCGAGGAACCAACCGAGCAGGACGAGCGACGCCAGGCCTCCCGCGACCGGAGCGCTCGCTCCTGTCAGCGTCGGAGGCGCCGGGGGTCGGCGTCCGCGTGTCACTCGCCGATCGGCATAGTGCGGGGCGCGTGTCGGCGGGGCGGTCGGATCCGGGGACCCGGTCGGTGCGGGGGATGACGAAGGGGCGCCGGGTTGATGCACGGCGTCGGCCCGGCCAGGTGCGTTCGCCTGTCGCGGACCAGGTTCGTAGGGTCGCCGCCGTGGCCGGGGTATTCCCCAGACCGGGAGCAGGCGCGAGGGCCCGCCCCCGACCAGTAGGAGCGGATCGAGATACGTCGAACCACGCAGGAGCCCCCAATGCAGACACACAATGGGGGCACAGTGGCTCGCGCGGCGGCCCAGGACTCCGATGCGGTGACCGGCCGACACTCGCTGACCCGCGTGGACACTCGGCCGCACGGGTTCGTAGGTCGTGCGCAGGGCGCCGTGGGTGATCGAGACGACGCCTCGGCCCGCGAGCATGCCGGCGTACAAGACGCGGCCGTCCCCCGCGGCGAGGACCGGCTGGCCGGCGCGACCTTCGAGATCGACGCCGCGGTGGCCGGGCCGCCAAGGGACGGCAGGGGGATCGAAGCCGTGCACGAGCGTCGGTCTCCCGCGCAGCGGCCAGCGCCAACCCTCGCCGCCGGCCAGGGCAGGCGCGGCCGTGGCGAGCATGACGCAGCCCGTCAGGATGACGCAGCCCGTCAGGATGACGCAGCCCGTCAGGAATGTGAGCGGCAGGGAAGTGAGCCGGCCGCGGCGCGTGGTCATGGGCTCGAGCATGGCCGGCGCGGATGCGTGGTGGGAGGGCCGGAATGTCGATCTGTGGACAGTCGGTGGCGTGTGGACGAGCGAGACCGTCGCGCTCTCGGATGTCGACACACGCACGTGCACGGCATGGGTAAACTACGGGCTGCGACCTCGCACGGAGGTCGACTTCGCATGCCCGCATGACGCCAGCTTGGCCGAACGCGTCTCTCGGTTCACCAGCGTACAAATGCGCGGTGACGGGACGGGTTCCGGGCATCAGGGGCGACGGCCGCCCGGCCGCCGCCGGTAACCGAGACACAGGAGGAAGGCACGGGCATGGCTCCCGTCGTCACGATGAAGCAGCTCCTGGAGAGCGGCGTCCACTTCGGCCACCAGACCCGTCGGTGGAATCCCAAGATGCGGCGCTTCATCTTCACCGAGCGCAACGGCATCTACATCATCGACCTGCAGCAGTCGCTGTCCTACATCGACCGCGGGTACGAGTTCGTCAAAGAGACAGTCGCCCACGGCGGCACGATCCTCTTCATCGGCACGAAGAAGCAGGCCCAAGAGGTCATCGAGGAGCAGGCCAAGCGGGTCGGCATGCCGTACGTCAACCAGCGCTGGCTCGGTGGCATGCTCACGAACTTCTCGACGGTGTACCGGCGTCTCCAGCGGCTCAAGGAGCTCGAGGAGATGAACTTCGAGGAGGGCCCCGTCGCCGCGATGACGAAGCGCGAGCGGCTCGGTCTCCAACGCGAGAAGGAGAAGCTGGAGAAGACCCTCGGCGGGATCCGCGACATGCAGCGGGTCCCGAGCGCGGTATGGGTCGTCGACACCAAGAAGGAGCACATCGCGATCAATGAGGCGCGCAAGCTTGGCATCCCGATCGTGGCGATCCTCGACACCAACTGCGATCCCGACGAGGTCGACTATCCCATTCCGGGCAACGACGACGCGATCCGCAGCGTCACGCTGCTCACCCGCGTGGTTGCCGACTCCGTCGCCGACGGCCTGATCGCCCGTGCGGGGGCAGCGCCTACCGAGGAGAAGCCTTCGGTGAGTGGCCAGCTCGGCGCCGACGAACCGTTGGCCGACTGGGAGCGTGAGCTGCTCGAGGGCACGGGGCAGGAGCAGGCGGTGTCGGCGGCAGAGAGTGCCTCGGAGACTACCTCCGCGCCGCAGTCGCCCGACGTGTCGCGGTCGCCTGCTGGGGCGGAGGACTCCAGCGCTGGCGCGCCAGCGCCTGTTGAGACGGCGCCTGCTGAGACGGCGCCTGCTGAGACGGCGCCTACTGAGACGGCGCCTACTGAGACGGCGCCTGCTGACACGGCGCCTGCTGACACGGCGCCTGCTGACACGGCGCCTGCTGAGACGGCGCCTGCTGACACGGCGCCTGCTGACACGGCGCCTGCTGAGACGGAGGAGCCCGCGGCAGCCCAGCGCGACGGCGCCGCGGCGGCGGCCTCGGAAAACGAACCGCCCAACCAGGCGACCCCGTCCACCCCGGACGCGACCTTCGACGCATCTCCCGGAGAGCAGGATGAGGCCGGCCAGAGCGAGCAGCGCTGACAAGCACCCTTAACCATACGTACACCAAGAGATCATCGAGATAGCGAGAGGTCATGGCGAACGTCTCCGCCGCGGATGTCAAGCGGCTGCGTGAGATCACTGCCGCCGGCATGATGGACTGCAAGAACGCCTTGCAGGACGCCGATGGCGACATGGACAAGGCGATAGAGACCCTACGCCTGAAGGGGGCGAAGGACGTCGGCAAGCGCGAGTCTCGTACGGCCTCCAACGGGCTGGTGATGGCTCATCTGGAGGGCACGTCACTTGGTGTGCTCGTCGAGGTCAACTCCGAGACGGACTTCGTCGCCAAGAACGACCGGTTCAAGGCACTCGGGTCCCAGCTGGCCGCCCAGATAGCGAAGGAGCGGCCGGCCGACGTGAGCACCCTTCTCGAGACGGAGACCGGCGACGGCACCACAGTGGCCGAGCTTGTCAAGGACACCGCCGCCGCGCTTGGGGAGAAGATCGAGGTCCGCAGGTTCGCGATCCTCGACGACGGGTACATCGCGTCGTACCTTCACCGCACCAGCAGCGACCTCCCACCGACGATCGGCGTTCTGGTCGAGCTTACGGGCGACCAGCCTGAGGTGGCGAAGGAGATCGCGCAGCATATCGCCGCGATGTCTCCCCATTACGTGTCCCGGGATGAGGTACCGGCGGAGACCGTCGAGCAGGAGCGCAGGCTCGCCGAGCGGATGGCCCGTGACGAGGGCAAGCCGGAGAAGGCCGTGCCCAAGATCGTCGAGGGCCGGGTGGGCGCTTACTTCAAGGACTTCGTGCTCCTCGAGCAGCCGTTTGTCAAGGACGGCAAGAAGTCCGTCGGCGCGGTGCTTGAGGAGGTCGGGGTCGGGCTCACACGCTTCGTCAGGTTCAAGGTCGGCCAGGCCTGACGGGCCGGCAGCGCGCCCGACAGAGCGGCCAGCGGCGACCGGGCCGTTTGGTCTTATGAGAGGCTCGTAGGGCACACTGCGTGGTGAGGAGCGAAGGAGCCGTTGGGGATCGACGTCGAGAAAGAAGGGGCCGCCGTGCAGGACACCGACCGTGGGACCACGGCGACCCCTTTGTCGTTCGCCACCCCGAAAGAGGCCGGCTGGCGCCGGGTCGTACTGAAGCTGTCCGGCGAGGCTTTCTCCGGCCGTGATCCGCTCGGCATCGACCCGATCACGGTGGCATCGATCGCGGAGGCGGTCGCCGACGCCGTTCGTGAGGGGCTGCAAGTCGCCGTGGTCGTGGGTGGAGGCAACATGTTCCGCGGCCAGGCTCTCTCCGACGGAGGGATGGACCGCGCCCGCGGCGACTACATGGGCATGCTGGGGACGGTGATCAACTGCCTGGCGCTCCAGGATTTCCTGGAGAAGCGGGGAGTCGACACCCGGGTCCAGACCGCCATCGCGATGGGTCAGGTGGCTGAGCCGTACATCCCGAGGCGGGCGATTCGGCACCTCGAGAAAGGGCGTGTCGTCATCTTCGGTGCTGGCCTCGGCGCGCCGTACTTCTCGACCGACACCTCGGCGGCCCAGCGTGCCTTGGAGATCGGAGCGCAGGCGCTGCTCAAGGGGACACGCGTCGATGGCGTATACGACGCCGACCCTCGCACGCATCCCGACGCCGTCAAGTTCGATCGTCTCGACTACGGCGAGGTGCTCTCCCGCGGCTTGAAGGTGATGGACGCGACGGCGGTGAGCCTGTGCATGGATAACAACCTCCCGATCGTGGTCTTCAGCCTCATGGGGGAGGGCAACATCGTTCGTGCTGTCCGCGGTGAGAAAATCGGCACGCTGGTCTGCTCCGCTGGAGAGGAGCCTGCGTAAAGTGCGGGAGTGAGACCGCAGCCATCGGGAGACCGGGAGCGATCGGGAGACCCGGAGCAATGGGGAGACGCTGTGATCGACGAGACACTCCTCGAGGCCGAGGACAAGATGGACAAGGCCGTGGTGGTGGCGAGGGACGATCTCGCCTCCGTCCGTACCGGTCGCGCCCACCCGAACATGTTCAGCAAGATACTTGTCGACTATTACGGGACGAAGACCTCGGTCAACCAGCTCGCCTCCTTTCACGTCCCGGAGGCACGCATGATCGTCATCGCTCCATTCGACAGGAACTCCCTGCGGGCGATCGAGAGGTCGATTCGCGACAGTGACCTCGGGGTCAACCCCACCGACGACGGCACTGTCATCCGTGTGGTCTTTCCCGAGCTGTCCGAGGAGCGGCGCAAGGAATACGTCCGTGTCGCCAGGCACAAGGCGGAGGACTCTCGGATCGCCATCCGCAACGTCCGGCGCCACGCCAAGGACGCCCTCGACAAGATGGCGAAGAGCGGTGACGCCAGCGAGGACGATGTCCATCGTGCGGAGAAGGAGCTCGACGACCTGACACACAAGCATGTCGTCCAGGTCGACGAACTGCTCAAGCACAAGGAATCCGAGCTTCTCGAGGTCTAAGGGTTGGACGTCGACGAGCCCCGGGGACCACGCGGCGGGTCGCCGGGGGGAGGGCGTTCGCGTTCGCCGGGTCGCGCCGGGCGAAACCTTCCGGTCGCGATCGGGGTCGGCGTCGGTCTCGGTGCCCTGGTCGTCGCCGCGCTCTACACGATCAAGCTCGCTTTCGTCGCCCTCGCGATCGTCGCGGTCGGCCTGGCCGTCTGGGAGCTGGCGCGGGCATTGGGCGCCGGGGGGGCACGGGTGCCGCTCATCCCCGTCCTGGTCGGCGCCGTGGCGATGCTCGTTGGAGCGTACGAGCGGGGAGCGGGTGCCCTCGTCGTCATCGTCGCCCTCACCGCCGTCGCCGTGTTCGTGTGGCGGCTGCCAGAAGGCGCCGACGGGTACGTACGGGATGTCAGCGCCGGAGTCTTCGCGTCCGTGTACGTGCCCTTTCTCGCGGGGTTCGTGATGATGCTGCTCTCCCCGCACGACGGTCCCGATCGCGTCATGACCTTCGTTGGCGTCACGACTTGCAGCGATATCGGCGGATACTTCGTGGGGGTACTCGTCGGGCGACATCCGCTCGCACCGACCATCAGCCCGAAGAAGACCTGGGAGGGGCTCGCCGGGTCTGCCGCGGCCAGCGTCGCCTGCGGGATCGGGCTCGTCTGGTGGCTGCTGCACGGCGACCTGTGGGAGGGTGCGGTGCTCGGCGGGGCGGTCGTGTGCGCGGCAACCTTGGGCGATCTCGGCGAGTCGATGATGAAGCGCGACCTCGGCATCAAGGACATGGGGTCGCTGCTTCCCGGGCACGGCGGCGTCATGGAGCGGCTCGACTCGATCCTGCTGGGTGCCCCTGTCGCGTGGATCGTCTTGACTGCGCTCGTACCCCCGCCCTCGTGACCTCCCGTGGTGGGTCGCTGTCTAGAGGCCGAGCACCCAGCTTCTGCCCGCCAGGCTCAGCTCATCGACGAGAGCCCTCGCGCCCTCGCGGTTGGCCAGGTCGCACTCGCTCGCGCTGAGGGGCACGAGCCACAACCACCGCACGGTGTCGCCACGAAGGGAGAACCCCGCGAGGTCGGGCGGAAGAGGACCGGGGAGCAGGGACGGATCACCGAGTATCAGCACCCCTCGGTGCCCCTCGCGAACCCAGGGTCCTTCGCCGAGCCGTACGTGGTGGCCGTGAGCAAGCCATGTGCACGCGCGCCAGGGGTACGTCGCGAGCTGTCGGAAGATCGGGAGCGCGTCCTCGGTCGGCCCTCTGGTCGCGAGCGCGAGCTCGATCCGGCCATGCTGGTAGCCATTGTCGTCGCCGGGCTGCGTGTCAGGAACCGGCATCCGCTGGCAGCTCATTCCGACCGTCGAGACGATCGTGAAGGGACGGTCCGCGGTCGGCAGGTGTTCAGTCGCGCCGACCGCCGGCAGCGGGGCGTCATCGACCGGCCAGTAGCGGCCGCCGGCGCCGAGTCGCTCGGCGAGGTGGTCGAGCAGCTCGCGTTGGTACACCCGCCAGGTGTTCGTGGCGAGGCGCCATCGCCAGAAGTCCCTCGATCGCTCGATCCAGGGGCCGAGGCGCGGTGCCGCCTCGTCGAGCGGCCAGGCGAGCGGCGTAGCGCCCCGAGACTCGGCGGCGTAACCGGGGCTGTCGTCGCCTGTCCCCGCGGGAATGACCGCGAGCAGCTTCCTTTCCGCGAACAGCGCGACCGCGTCGCCCTCCTCGAACCACACGACCTCGAACGACCGCCGGGACAGCGGCCGCCTGCCTTCGGGGTGCTTGGTCCACCTCGCGGGCATAGGGGGCGGGCGCCCGTCGGCCGCACGCGACCGGTCGAGATCAGGCGGGGCCGGCACGTGGTTGGCGAGCCACACCCATCCGCACAGCTGTTCGGAGGCGTCGAGGAGGTAGGCCATTGTGGTCACGCGGTCAGCCTCGACGACGACGCGGCGCGACGCGTAGGGGTTGGTCTCGGCGAGGAGAAGGCGTGGAGCTCGCGATCCGAGACGCCCCCAGCGGCCGAGGGACGGCATGTCCCGCACTCTACGCTCCGACCGGCGGCGTTCCGTCACTCACGTCGCCCGGGTACAGCGTACGGGGCTACCGGACCACATCGTGACAATCCGTGACAGGCGGTAGCAGTGAGCAACGAAGAGCTGTCCGGAGAGTGAGAAGATTCCTGGCGCGTGGTCTTGATCGGTACTCGCGAGCGGCGAATAGTGAGCAACGTCACGAGGAGGTGAGCGCGATGGCGGACTCGTCGAACTCGTTCTTCGACGGGGGAGAGGCGGCGCGGGAGGTCTTCGCCCGTCGTCGTGACCCCGGCAGGCTGCTGGCCGACGACGCCGAACGGGTCGCGCGCGCGTGCCACGATATGGCGACGCGTTTCCATCGTGGCGGCAAGCTCGTTGTCTTCGGCAACGGAGGCGCCACCACCGACGCCCAGCACATCTCGGTGGAGTTCGTCCACCCGGTGATCGTGGGCAAGCGCGCGCTCCCCGCCCTCTCCCTCACCAACGACATCGCCACCCTCACCGGCTTGGCGAAGCGGGAGGGCTTCGGGGAGGTCTTCGCGCACCAGCTACGCCAGTTGGCCGCGCCCGAGGACATCGCTCTGGGGCTGTCCGCCGACGGCCAGTGCGCGAACGTCCTGCGTGGCTTCGAGGTCGCTCACGACATGGGCCTTTTGACGGTGGCCCTCCTCGGCGGCGACGGTGGCGCGATCGCGGCGAGCCCCGCGGTCGACCACGCGATCGTCGCTCACAGTGACGATCCGCGGATCGTCAAGGAAGTGCACGTGACGATCTACCACATCCTGTGGGAGCTGGTGCACGTGTTCTTCGAGCAGCCGGGTGTGCTCGAACCGGAGGTGGTCGGATGACTGGCGTGCCAGAGTCCGGGTTCCTTCCTTTGGCCGATCGGCAACCCGGGCCTACCGTTCCCCGCTGCTACGACGACGTGTGCATCACGTGCTCGGACGAGGCTGTGCGCGTCCGCGTGATGCGGCTCCTTGGCGACGACCTGGCCATGGTCGACACCGGGGTGAGCGAGGAGGAGGTGAGCGTCGCCTTGGTCCCGGCGGAGGTGGGCGACACCATTCTCGTTCATGCCAAAGAGGCGATCGCCGTCGTAGACGGGTGAGACGACCCGAAAGGTCGACGTGATGGCAAGTGAAGGAAGCGTTGGCGGTGCTGGCGGCGTTGAAGCGCTGTACCCCTTCCTGTATGAGGGTCAGGCCGATCTGGACGCCGTGCTGAAGGAGGTCACCGAGTCGACGGCCGCGAAGGCGAAAGAGATCGTCGCGGTACGGGAGCAGGTGCTCGAGCGATACGCGGACGAGCTCATGGCCTGTGCGGAGCAGATGGCGACGCGGTTCGCGGCCGGCGGGCGGCTCTTCGCCTGCGGCAACGGGGGCAGCAGCACCGACGCCCAGGAGCTCGCCACGACGTTCCTGCAGGCCGCGCGCGGGGGACGTCCGCTTCCCGCGCTATCGCTGACCAACGACATCTCGGTCGTGACCGCGCTATCCAACGACATCGACTACGATGTCGTGTTCGCGCGGCAGATCGCGGCGTTCGGGCGGCGCGACGACATCGCCGTCTGCATGTCGACCAGTGGTAACTCCGCCAACCTCGTCGCGGCCTTCGAGGAGGCCAACCGGCGTGGCTTGCTCACGGTGGGCCTGGCCGGCTACGAGGGCGGCACGATGGCCGAGCTCGACACGATCGACTACCTGTTCGTGGTGTCGTCGGCGTCGGTGCATCGCATCCAGGAGGCGCAGACCACCATTTACCACGCCCTGTGGGAGCTGACGCAACGCGCCTTCGAGATGTCATCGCAGGAGGATCAGCGGCCCCCCCTAGTGGGCCCAAACGAAAGGGGGCGGAGCGGATGACGACCGCGACCCCGGAAGAGACGCAGCAGGCGCAAGAGGAAGAACCGGTCGTCCATGTCCTCTGGATCAACGCCGGCCTGGGGTGTGACGGCGACTCCGTGGCCCTGACCGCGGCGACGCAGCCCACGATCGAGGAGATCGTGCTCGGTGCGCTGCCGGGACTGCCGAAGGTGCAGGTCCACTGGCCGCTGATCGACTTCGAGTGCGGGCCCGAACAGGGGGCCGACACGTTCATCGAGTGGTTCCACAAGGCCGACCGCGGTGAGCTGGAACCGTTCGTGCTGGTTGTCGAGGGGTCCATTCCCAACGAGTCGATCAAGCGGGAAGGCTACTGGTGCGGCTTCGGGAACAACCCCGAGACCGGACAGCCGATGACGACGAGCGAGTGGCTCGACCGCCTCACGCCCAAGGCGCTCGCGGTGCTAGCCGCCGGCACCTGCGCGACGTACGGGGGCATCCACGCGATGGCCGGCAACCCGACCGGCGCGATGGGCGTGCCCGACTACCTGGGCTGGGACTGGAAGTCGAAGGCCGGCCTGCCGATCGTGTGCGTGCCCGGCTGCCCGATCCAGCCCGACAACCTGTCGGAGACGATCCTCTACCTGCTGTACCAGGTGGCCGGCAAGGCACCGATGATCCCGCTCGACGAGGCGCTGCGGCCGACGTGGCTGTTCGGTGCGACGGTCCACGAGGGGTGCGACCGGGCCGGCTACTACGAGCAGGGCGACTTCGCGACCGAGTACGGCTCACCGAAGTGCCTGGTCAAGATCGGGTGTTGGGGGCCCGTCGTCAAGTGCAACGTGCCGAAGCGCGGCTGGATCAACGGCATCGGCGGTTGCCCGAACGTCGGTGGCATCTGCATTGCCTGCACCATGCCCGGGTTCCCTGACAAGTTCATGCCGTTCATGGACGAGCCGCCGGGCAGCAAGGTCTCGACGACCGCGAGCGGCGTCTACGGAAAGCTCATCCGCACACTGCGCAACGTCACGTTGAAGACCCTGGACGAGGAGCCCAAGTGGCGTACTCGGGGCAGGGAGCTGACGACCGGTTACCGGGCGCCGTGGTGAGCGCGCGGTGAGCGCGTGGTGAGCGCGTGGTGAGCATTGCCCGCGGGTCCCGACGCGGTCGGGGCAGTCACAGAAAGGGACGTGAGCAATCGATGACAACGACTTCGCCGTCGAAGAAGGCCCCTGTCGCGGGGGAAGACAATCTCGTTGAGATGGCGTGGGACCCGATCACCAGGATCGTCGGCAGCCTCGGGATCTACACCAAGATCGATTTCAAGCAGAAGACGGTCGCCGAGTGCTACAGCACGTCGTCGATCTTCCGCGGGTACAGCATCTTCATGAAGGGCAAGGACCCGCGGGACGCCCACTTCATCACCAGCCGCATCTGCGGGATCTGCGGCGACAACCACGCGACGTGCTCGGTCTACAACCAGAACATGGCCTACGGTGTCCGCCCGCCGCACCTCGGCGAGTGGATCATCAACCTCGGCGAGGCGGCCGAGTACATGTTCGACCACAACATCTTCCAGGAGAACCTCGTCGGGGTGGACTTCTGCGAGAAGATGGTCGGCGAGACCAACCCGGGTGTGCTCGAACGCGCCAACCACACCGAGGCGCCGCACGCCGGTGACCACGGGTACCGCACCATCGGTGACATCATGCGCTCGCTGAACCCGCTGGAGGGCGAGTTCTACCGCGAGGCGCTGCAGATGAGCCGGATGACGCGGGAGATGTTCTGCCTGATGGAGGGGCGGCACGTCCACCCGTCGACGCTGTATCCGGGCGGTGTCGGCACGGTCGCGACGGTGCAGCTGTTCACCGACTACCTCACCCGGCTCATGCGCTACGTCGAGTTCATGAAGCGCGCGGTGCCGATGCACGACGACCTGTTCGACTTCTTCTACGAGGCCCTGCCGGGGTATGAGGAGGTCGGCAGGCGGCGGGTGCTGCTGAACTGCTGGGGCAGCTTCAACGACCCGGAGCACTGCGACTTCGACTACCGGCACATGACCGACTGGGGCCGGAAGATGTTCGTGACTCCGGGCATCGTCGTCGACGGCAACCTCATCACCAACGACCTGGTCGACATCAACCTGGGCATCCGGATCCTGCTCGGCAGCTCGTTCTACGACGACTGGGACAACCAGGAGATGTTCGTCACCCGCGACCCGCTGGGCAACCCGGTCGACCGGCGTCATCCATGGAACCAGCACACGATCCCGCAGCCGCAGAAGCGGGACTTCGCCGACAAGTACTCGTGGGTGATGTCGCCGCGGTGGTTCGACGGCGAGAACCATCTCGCGCTGGACACCGGCGGCGGGCCGATCGCGCGGCTGTGGTCGACGGCGCTGTCCGGCCTCGTCGACATCGGCTACATCCAGGCGACCGGCAGCAGCGTCAAGATCAACCTGCCGAAGACGATGACCAAGCCGGAGACGACGCTGGAGTGGAAGATCCCGCAGTGGTCCAACGCGATCGAGCGTGATCGGGCCCGTACGTACTTCCAGGCCTACGCCGCGGCCGCCGCGCTGCACTTCTGCGAGCAGGCGCTGGCGGAGGTACGCGCCGGACACCACGAGACGTGGTCACCGTTCACGGTCCCAGAGGAGGCCGTGAGCTGCGGGTTCACCGAGGCCGTGCGCGGCGTGCTGTCGCATCACATGGTCATCAGGGACGGCAAGATCGCGAATTACCACCCGTACCCGCCGACCCCGTGGAACGCGAGCGTCCGCGACAGCTACGGCACGCCGGGGCCCTATGAGGACTCGGTGCAGAACACACCGATCTTCGAGGAGAACAGCCCGGAGAACTTCAAGGGGATCGACATCATGCGGGCGGTCCGCAGCTTCGACCCCTGCCTGCCCTGCGGGGTCCACATGTACCTCGGCGGCGGGAAGGAGATCCAGAAGCTGCACTCGCCCACGTCGTTCCCCAGCACCTGACACGTCAGTTCGGGCCTCCGGACGTCGGTACCTGCCGGCGGCCCGGGTCGTCGAGGGAGGCGAGACCATGTCGGAGGCCAGCGGCCCCCAGGAAGTCGGGGAGCAGGTCGAGCGGGTGCTCGGGCAGCTGCGGTCCGATGCGGACCCCGCCGTGGCGCGCCGTGCGGAGGAGCTGGTCCGCCTCCTCGTCGAGCTGTACGGCGCGGGCCTCACCCGCGTCGTCGAGCTCGTCGGGGAACACGCGGACGGCAAGGAGCTGCTACGCGGCCTCGCCGACGACGAGCTGGTGGGCAGCCTGCTGGTGCTGCACGACCTGCACCCGGAGACGACCGACGAACGGGTGAGCCGGGCCCTCGACCAGGTGCGGCCGTACCTCGGCTCGCACGCCGGCGGGGTGGAGCTGCTCGGCGTCGGCGATGACGGCGTCGTCCGCCTGCGGCTGGAGGGCACCTGCGACGGCTGCCCCTCATCGGTGGTGACGGTCAGGGACGCGATCGAGCGCGCCATCGACCAGGTGGCCCCCGAGGTGGCCGGCGTCGAGGTCGAAGGCCTGGTCGAGGAGGGGGCGCCCGCTCAGGATCCGAACGTGATCCCGGTCGGGGCCTTGTTCCGCGAGTGCCCCGTGCCGGAAGGGGGAGGGACGCCCAGGTGAGTACCGGGCTGCGGAAGTTCACCCAGGCGGCCCAGCCGGAGCCGCCCGAGCCGCCCGAGCAAGAGCAGGCTGGCGAGCAGTGTGAGATGTGCGTCGAACCGATCGGGGGGGCGCACTCGCACGTCGTCAACACCGGCAGCCGCTCGATCATGTGCGTGTGCCGGGCCTGCTACCTGCTGTTCACGCACAGCGGGGCGGCGGGTGGCAAGTACCGCGCGGTGCCCGACCGCTACCTGTATGACCCGGCGTTCACGATCAGCGAGGTCCAGTGGAACGCCCTGCAGATCCCCGTGGGCATGGCGTTCTTCTTCCCCAACTCCGATCTTGACCAGTGGGTCGCGTTCTACCCGAGCCCGGCGGGGGCGACCGAGTCGCTGCTGCCGCTGGAGGCGTGGGAGGAGATCATCGGCGATAACCCGATGGTGGGCGACGCGGCCCCGGACGTCGAGGCGATCCTGCTGCGCCGCCGCGAGGAGCATTTCGAGTGCTACCTCGTCCCCATCGACGCCTGCTACGAGTTGGTCGGCCGGGTACGCCTGCACTGGAAGGGCTTCGGTGGCGGGGAGGAGGCCTGGCAGGCGATCGACGACTTCTTCGCGAACGTCCGCGAGCGGGCCAAGTCGGCAGTGGGCCGCGTAGCGGCCCGCGAGGGTGGCGGCGATGGCTGAGCTGGTCTTCGACTGCGTCGATGCCCGTGCGGAGCACTACGCCGCCGCGCCGACCCTGGTGTTTCGGCTGCGGGTGGCCGAGACCACAGGCACCCGCGTCCACGCGATCGCGCTGCGCTGCCAGCTGCGCATCGAGCCGATCCGCCGCCGCTACGACGCGGAGGAGGCGGAGGGGTTGCTCGATCTCTTCGGCGACCGGGAACGCTTCGGCGAGACCTTGAAGCCCCTGCAGTTCGCCAACGTGTCGACGATGGTCCCCGGGTTCGCCGGCAGCGTCGAGACCGATCTTCCGGTCGCATGTACCTACGATCTCGACGTGGCCGCGAGCAAGTACTTCCACGCGCTGCGGGACGGTGAGATCCCGCTGCTGCTGCTGTTCAGCGGGACGGTCTTCGTCGAGGGCGGTGACGGGTACCGCATCGAGCAGGTGCCGTGGAGCAAGGAGGCGCGCTACCGGGTCCCTGTGGGCGTGTGGCGGGAGCTGATGGACGTGTCGTTCCCGAACACCGGCTGGGTCCGCGTCCACCGCGACACCCTGGACGCTCTCCAGCGGTTCAAGGCCCAGCGGGCGATCCCGACATGGGACGACACCTTCGCCATGTTGCTGAAACAGGCGGAGGAGGTCGAGCCATGACGTCCTCCGCCTTCGACCATGACTTCGGCACCGCCCGGAGGGTGGCCGACGCGGTGCTGTACGAGGGGTACGTGCTGTACCCGTACCGTGCGTCCGCGGCGAAGAACCAGGTGCGGTGGCAGTTCGGGGTGCTCGCGCCACCGGAGTGGGCGGCGGCCGACGGTTCGGAGACGCCCTCGTGCCAGACCGAGTGTCTGCT
>JBOHCT010000076.1:0-18237 GCA_050699055.1 Streptosporangiaceae bacterium
CTTCTCTCGCTCGTGGAGCGCTACAACCGCGCGAAGGCCGCCCGCGTGGCGATCGACCACGGTGACCAGGTCGCCCTCGCCGCCCGCATCGCGACGGGCCACCCCGAGGTGGGTGCGATCGAGCGGTCCCGCTACACCGTCGTCCTGCTCGACGAGTACCAAGACACGAGCCACGCCCAGCTGGTGCTGCTCGAGGCGTTGTTCGGGCACGGCCATCCGGTCACCGCGGTGGGTGACCCGAGCCAGTCGATCTACGGGTGGCGCGGGGCCAGCGCCGGCAACCTCCGGCGATTTCCGGTGAACTTCCCGCGCCGTGACGGGTCGACCGCCGCCGTCGCGCCGCTCGGTACGAGCTTCCGCGGCGGCGAGCGGATTCTCGACCTCGCGGGTATCCTCTCCGAGCCCTTGTTTGGGAGTCGCGTCGGGGAAGTAGCAGGCTCCGAACGGCTGCGCGAGGACGGCCTCGCGACCGCGGGGCTGCGTCCCGGCCCGGGTCGCGGGGAGCGTGGTCGGCTCGCCTGCGGACTGTTCGCGTCGGCCAGGGACGAGGCGGTCTGGGTGGCCGACCAGGTCGTGGACGTGCTCGGCCTTCCCGAGGGCGCCGCCCCCGACGGGGGCCCGTGGGTCGAGCGTAGGCCCGCGGGATCGGCCCGTGTCCACCCGTACGACATCGCCGTGCTCGCGCGCAAGCGTGCCCAGCTGCCCGCGCTCCGGTTGGCGCTGGAGCAGCGTGGCGTCCCCGTGGAGGTCGTCGGTCTCGGCGGGCTGCTCACCGTCCCCGAGGTGCAGGACGTCGTGGCCACGCTGCGGATACTTCATGACCCGCTCGCGGGTGACGCGCTCGCGCGACTGCTCACCGGCGCACGGTGGCGCATCGGTCCGCGCGACCTCGTCGCCCTCGGCCGCCGCGCCCGTGAGCTGGCCCGTGACACCGGCCGCGATGTCCGGAAAGACGCCGCGCCGCTATACCCGCCGGGCCAGCGGCCCGATGATCGTGACGCGTCCGCCGAGACCCCCGCGTCCGATGCCGGGGCGGCCGGGCTTCCCCCGCACGCGGGCGGCGGAGGAGCAGCGGTCCCCGCGGTCGACGCCGCCGAGCCGCGGAGCGGGCTCGGTGGCGGGACGGACTCCGGCGACCCGCTGGCCGCCGCGCTCGCAGAGATGTCCCTGGGCGATGAGGTGAGCCTGGTCGACGCGCTCGACGACCTCGGGCGGCCGGATCGGTACTCTCCGGAGGGGCGTGCCCGCCTGTCCGCGCTCGCTCGGGAGCTCAGCGAGCTGCGCGGCCGGCTCGACCAGCCACTTCCCGATCTCGTCACCGACGTGGAGCGCACGCTCGGGCTCGACGTCGAGGTGGCCGCCCGGCCGGGCGCTGACCCGGTCGCGGCCCGCGCCGACCTCGACGCCCTCGTCGACGCCGCGGCCCGTTTCGCCGGCGACGAGGAGGAGCCCACGCTGGGCGCCTTCCTCGCCTACCTGGCAGCTGCCGAGGACCAGGAGTTCGGGTTGGAGACGGGGCGGGTGAGCGAGGCCGACAGCGTGAAGCTGATGACCGTCCACGCGGCGAAGGGCCTGGAGTGGCCGGTCGTCGTCGTGCCCGGCCTCGCCGCCGGGGACGGCGCCTGTGTCTTCCCCGCGCGGCCGCGGACCTCCACCCGCTGGACCGACAACGCTCGCCTGCTACCTTTCCGGTTGCGCGGCGACCGCGATGACCTGCCGGTCCTCAGGGGTCTCGACAGAGAAGCCCGCGACCGCTTCTGCGACGAGTGCAAGCGTCGCGAGGCGCTCGAGGAGCGCCGGCTCATGTATGTCGCGGCCACCCGCGCGTCCTACCTCTTGCTCTGCTCCGGGTACTGGTGGGGCGCGGGGAAGAAGCCGTTGGGCCCGTCCGTCTTCCTGCGCGAGGTGCGCGACGCGTGCGCGGCCGGTGCGGGTGCGGTCGCGGCCTGGGCGCCGGAGCCGCCGCCGGAGGCCGCGAACCCGGTCCTCGCGGAGCCTGCGGCCGCGGTATGGCCGGCCACTGCCGAGGGGCGCGAGGGGGCTGTCGCAGGGGCACGGTTCGTCGAGGCGGCCCTGGCCGGAGATCCGGACCCGTCGCGCGCGAACGAGGCTGGGCTTGCCGACGAGGATGCCGCCCGCGCGGAGGGGTGGGCGCTCGACGCCGACCTGCTGCTCGCCGAGCGTGCACAGGCCACCCAGCGGGATGGAACCTCCTCGGTCGAGCTTCCGGATGAGCTCAGCGTGTCGGGGCTCGTCTCGCTCGCCCGCGACCCGGGGGAGCTCGCCCGCCAGATCCGCCGGCCGTTGCCGCGTGCCCCCGCTCCGTACGCCCGTCGCGGCACCGCGTTCCACCGCTGGGTCGAGTCCAGATACGGCCAACAGCGTCTGCTCGACCACGGCGACCTGCCCGGCGCCGCCGACGCGGGCGCCGCACCCGACAGCGAGCTCGCGGAGCTCCAGCGGCGCTTCGAAGCCAGCGCATGGGCCGCGCGTACACCCGTCGACCTCGAGGTCCCGTTCGAGGCCGTCATCCGCGACCGCGTCGTGCGGGGCCGGATCGATGCCGTCTTCGCCGACGCCGACGGCCGCTTCGACGTCGTCGACTGGAAGACCGGTGCGCGCCCGGCAGGAGCGGACGCCGGCGCGGCGGCGGTGCAGCTCGCCGCCTACCGCGTGGCGTACGCCGAGCTGGCAGGGGTGGCGGTCGACCGGGTGCGCGCGGCCTTCCACTACGTACGCACCAACGAGACGGTGCGCCCGGCCGACCTGCTCGACGCCGAAACTCTGGCCGCACTGCTGCACAACGTGCCCGAGACCCCCTAACGGGCCCCGCGGGCGCGAAGGGCGTCCCCTGGCGGCCGGATCCGTCCCGGGCAAGGCAGTCTGGGCTCGCTGCGACGCGCACGAAACTGCCTACCCGGGGGTGCGGTGCGTGCCGCTGGATGACGGCACGCGCCCTCGTTCCGTTCCCGACGACCGAGGTGGCCCCGTTCACCTGTTGCCGGCAGTCTCCAGTTGTTCCTCACGTCATAGTGTGCTCCTGTTGGTTGGCTTCGCTGAGTGGTTTACTTACACGAAAGTAAGTGACTTAGAGGGGTACGTCACGCGGTGGCTGTCGAGCACGTGTACGGCGACGCGGGCAACGAGCGCGATGGACGAGCGAGCGCGGAGGGACGATGGGTGAACGGCGTGGCGGCACGAGGGAGCGCATCCAGCAGGTCGCACTGGAGCTCTTCGCCGAGAAGGGCTACGAAAACACGGCGCTACGCGAGGTCTCTGAACGGCTCGAGATCACCAGGCCTGCGCTCTATTACCACTTCAAGACCAAGGACGACATCCTGGATAGCGTCGTCGCCGACCTGACCGGCTCCATGGACGAGCTCATCGAATGGGCGCGGCGCCAACCGCGCACTGTCGAAGCCCGTCGCGACACGCTCAGCAAGATCGCCGAGCTGCTGACCAGCCAGTGGCGCCCACTCATACGGTTCGCCCAGGCGAACCAGACAACCATGCAAACCCACAGGGCTGGCGAGCACATGCAGCAGCGCGTGCTGGCGCTCGTGTCACTGCTCGCGGATCCCGACGCGGATCTCCGTCAACAGTTCGAGGCGCGGCTCGCCGTCTTCGCGCTGATCCTCGGGAACGTCCCGTTCATTTTCAACCTCGACGTACCCGAGGAGCGACTCAGCGAGATAAGTCTCGGAGTCGCCACCAAACTCGTCTCGAACGACACGTGAACCCGGGGGTCTTCTGGGAGGTGCCGCGGTGATTCCGCGCTGCCTCGATCGTGGTCCGGTGCTTCCGCGGCGACACTCGGTAAGTCGCGCGCTTTGGGCCCCAGCACTACGGTCTCGTCACGCCGAGGTCGCCGACACCGGTCGGCTTCAGAGGGGCCGGGTTTCAGGCCGCGTAGAAGGATCGTCACGTAGCGGTCCAGGCGTCGACGGTCGCCGGAGACTCGGACGGCGTAGACCGTTCCGGAGAGCAGGTTCTGGATATCGACGGGCTCGATGTCGGGTGCGAGCGGGCCTTCGGCGACACCACGACGCAACAGCGGCGTCGCCGCCGAGATCAGGGCGCGTCCGGCCGCCGTCGATTCCGGGCACAGGAACGAATTCACGGTGAGGACGGCTTCGAGGCTCAGATCGTCGAGCTCGGCCGCGACGACCGCGACGAACAGGCGCTCCAGCCCACGCCCCGCGTCCGGGTCGGCAGCCGCCTCCTCGGCTACCACGGTGAGGCGTTCGAACGCGTCGATCGCCAGCGAATCGAGCAACACCTGCCGGTTCGGGAAATGGCGATACACCGTACCGACGCCGACCCCGGCCTCTTTCGCCAGCACATTCATCGGCAAGTCGTCGTCACCGGCGGCGAGGCGGGCGAAGGTCGACCTCGACCCCCGGGGACCTCTCCTTTCCGGAACCGGTGTCCAACGTCAGAAGCTACGCCCGCTCCAAACTCGCCACCCTCCTCGTCGCGCTGGAACTCGATCGCCGGCTCCAGGCGGAGGGGTCGCCCGTCCGAAGCCTGATCGCCCATCCCGGGTGGCCGCCACCTCGATGCAGGACTCCGCCGAGAGCGTGGCCGAGCGGATCGCGGGAAAGCTCGTCAACCTGCTGGTCGCGCGGTCCGCGGACGACGGCGCGTTGCCGCTGGTCTTCGCGGCCACCGCCCCGCAGGCGCCGACCGGTCGCTTCCTCGGCCCACGCCTGAGACGTTCCGACAAGCGCATCTGGGCCGACGCCATCGGAGATCCGGCGCTCGACCGGGACCTGGCCGCCCGGCTGTGGCAGCGACTCGAAGACGCTACCGCCACAGTGCCCAGCTGAAACAACAGTCTTTGCGCGAGAACTCCCGCACTTTCCCCCTGGCCACCTCTGTTGGTCATCATGTTGTCGCACCAAAGACCATCGTTCGCTCACCTCTGGAGGACGCTCATGACGCAAGCCCGAGCTGTCCGTTTCGACCTGTACGGCGGCCGCGACGTGCTGTACGTCGATGACATTCCGATGCCGGAACCGGCGGCTGGGGAGGTGGTCGTCGCGGTGCGGGCGGCGGGCATCAACCCCGGTGAGGCGGTGATTCGCTCCGGCGTGGCGCACGACTATTTCCCGGCGACCTTCCCGTCCGGTCAGGGCAGCGACCTGGCCGGGATCGTCACCGCCGTGGGCCCGGACGCCGACGGGTTCGCCGTCGGTGACGAGGTCCTCGGCTTCTCGTGGCGGCGGTCAAGCCACGCGACCCACGCGGCCGTCCCGGTCGGCCAGCTGATCCGCAAGCCGCCGCAGCTGGGCTGGGCGGTGGCCGGCTCGCTCTACATCGTCGGCTGCACCGCGTACGCCGCCGTCCACGCCGTAGAACCGAAGCCCGGTGAGACGGTCGCCGTGTCCGCCGCGACCGGCGGTGTCGGCGCGGTCACCGTGCAGCTGCTCGCCCGCCGGGGCGTGCGGGTCCTCGGCATCGCCTCCGCGACCAACGCGGACTGGCTGGCCGAGCACGGGGCCGTCCCGGTGATCTACGGCGAGGGGCTCCGCGAGAGAATCCTGACCGCGGCAGGCTCCGATGGCGTCGACGCGTTCATCGACCTGTTCGGACCGCAGTACCTCGACCTCGCCGTAGACCTCGGCATCACCTCGAACCGGATCGAGACGATCGCCTCGCACATGCGGGCGTGGGAGATCGGCGCGAAGACCGAGGGCAGCATGAACGCCTCAACGCGGGAGGTCCTGGCGGAGCTCGCCGGTCTGGTCGCCACCGGCGCCGTAGAGGTACCGATCGCCGCGACCTACCCGCTCGACCGCGTCACCGACGCGTTCGCCGAGCTGGAACAGCGCCACACCAGGGGCAAGATCGTACTCATCCCCTGACCGACACGCGCCGACCGCGGCACCGCGTGTGCGGGTGAGGGGTCCAGGCGGTCGCAGACCCCCACGCGAGGCACGCTCGGTCAACCGCGCGCAGCGGGCAGTGTGAGCCGCTCGACGTCGCCGCCCAGCCGGACGGGTACCACTCGGCCGTGGTGGGAGCGCCGTCCACCAGCCGCGAGGATCTCGACCGCGCTCCCCGCCACCGTTCGGCGATCTCGCCGGCGTCGGTCGCACGCTGATCGACCCCGCCGTGCGGCTGGCCGAATGGGCGATCGAGCACAACGCCGACATCTAGCGCAGCCAGCGGCTGTACGACGCGCGGAAGCCGTCGGACGCTAGCCCGCGGCGCACCAACCGCCCGGTCGATCGCGGTGCAAGGGCCTGACAGGTGTCCTCTCAGATGCACTTTCGCGTTCACGATGCCTCGCGACCGAGAATGAACCGCCCGCCTGCCCGTACGGCGAGTTCGGGTCCGAAGAGCGCGCCGGGTGTGTAGGCGCCCGGCCGGCCCTCGTTGCGCGCGAGGCGGGTCGCCACCTCGGCTGCCACGCTCGCGGTGTAGGCCATGCCCTCGCCCGCGCGCAGCCACCCTTCTCGGGCGTTGCCATCGTGGTCCTCAACCCGGGCGTGGGCCCAGGAGAATCCCCTGCTGCGCGCCCGCGGCGTGAGGCGAACACGTGCGAGCCGGCGCTTCGCGGCGCCGCGCAGCGCTGGCAGTGACAGCAGCGCTGCCGCTGCGGGCAGGACCGCGCGGATCACACGCCCGGACGGCACCTGGCTGGAGGCGGCGATCACGGAGGAAGCTCCGCTGGCGCGGCGGGCGGCCTCCAGCTCACCGGCTGGGACACCGGCGGTCTGGACCGTCGAGCCGCCGGGCAGCGTGAGACGCTCGACATCGCCGCCGAGCCGGGCGCGTACCAACCGGCCGTGCTGGTAGCGGCGGCCACCGGGCGCGAGGGCCTCGACCATGGTCCCCGCCAGGGCGGTGCCGAAGACGCCGGGCTCGGTTTCGGTCATCGGCAGCGCATCGACCCGCACCCGTGCCGGTGACGGGCGATCCGCACAAAGCTTCAGCACGACGCTCTCCGTGGCGAGCACGCCGAACCCCGCGCCGGTCACCACGGACTGGCCCGCGGCGACTGCCTCGTCGTGCGACCCGAGCAGCCCGGTGACGGCGAACAGTTCGTTGGCGAGATCGACGTAGTGGGTGCCCGGTGGACACGCCCGCACGATTGGCGGGCCCGTCTCGGCGAACGGGCCGATCAGGTTGACCACCACGGCCGGTCTGCTCCGTGCGAGCTCGGCGACGACGGCGTCGACCGAGCCGGCAACCACGGTCCGCGGCTGGCCGCCGACCTTGTCGGCCAGCCCGCGCAGGCGCGCCGGATCGCGCCCGACCAGGACCAGCGCGTGCCGCGCCGCCAGCTGTGCGGCCACCGCGCGACCGACTCGCCCGGTCGCTCCCACAATCCAAATCTCGTTCATCGCAAGCTCCCAGTGCTATGGACATGGCCGGCCCTGTCGCGCCGACGTCAGCGCCCGCGAGTACGGGTGCGCGCCCGCGCGACCCCGGTGATGGTCTAGCGGGTGAAGTAATGACCTTCGTCGAGGTCCGGGATCAGTTCGGTGTGTACGGGCCGCCATCTCAGGAGTTCCTGGGTTGCCGCGCTCGACGTCGGGTTGTCGAGTGGCACTTGGTCCCGCCCTGATGCGGCGCCGTGAGGGTGCCGGGCCGGTGATTCCAGCTTGCGTGCCGGCAGCGCTCCGCGTCCAAGACTTCTTTCGGATCAAGCAACACGTTTCAGGCATCGAGGCAGTTCACGGCTGTCGTCTGGCATTGGCAGCGCCCCGACCGCCGGTCGGGGGTGCGCGGCGTGTCAGGCGGGCGTGGCGGCCAGATCGTCGAGGACCTTGATCGTGTCGGGGTCGAGGTCAATGCTGGCTGTGGCGATGTTGTCGATCAGGTGGTCGGGGTTGGAGGTGCCGGGGATCAGCAGTGTGTGGCGGTCGTGGGCCAGCAGCCAGGCCAGGCCGACCTGGGCCGGTGTGGCTCCAATCGTCGTCGCGGCGTTGCTCACGGCCGGATGCTCGGTCACCTTGGGCAGGCCAGGAAACGCCGAGCCAAGAGGGAAGAACGGTACCCAGGCCACATCGTGCTCTGCGCACAGTTCCAGGAGGGGCTCGGCCGAGCGGTCCAGGACGCTGTAGGCGTTCTGGACGCAGGCGATGCCGGCGGGCAGCGCGCGGCGGAGCTGGTCGGCGGTGACGTTGCTGATCCCGATGCCGCCGATCTTGCCCTCGTCGCGCAGCGCCACCATCTCGGCGAGTTGACTGTCGAAGTCGGCGCGATGGTCGGGTGGGACCGGGCTGCCGTCGGGGTAGGCGTCCATCACCCGGAGGTTGACCACGTCCACCCGTTCGACGCCCAGGTCGGTAAGGTTGCCCTCCACGCCGGTACGGAGCTGCTTCGGTCGCTGGGCGGGGAGGAGTTCCCCGTCCTTGTCGGGCTCGGCGCCGACCTTGCTCACCAGCACCAGGTCATCCGGATAAGGGTGCAATGCGGCATGGATCAGCTCGTTGGCCACGCCGTCCCCGTAGAAGTGGGCAGTGTCGATGTGGTTGACCCCCAGCTCCACGGCCCGACGCAGTACGGCGAGAGCGACATCCCGATCGCGTGGTGGTCCCCACACGCCGGGCCCGGGAAGCTGCATGGCGCCGAACCCGACGCGCGCGACCGGGCGCCCCGCCAGCTCGAACGTGCCTGCGGCGGCAGCGCTCGGACCGACCGCCGCCGTCCCACCGTGGTTGCTGTCTGTTTCAGGCATGGCGGTACTCCTCTGCCACTCGTACCGGTGGCCGCCGCTAGACTGTGATATGGAGGACCCTCCGCTAAAGATATGGAGGACCCTCCGCTAAAGATACGGAGGACCCTCCGCTAAAGATACGGAGGACCCTCCGCTAAAGTTCAGCCTAGCACAACGGGAGGAGGCTCCGCTTAACTATGGGTACCCGTGCCGACTCGACGGCGATGCGCGCCGATGCGCAGCGCAATCGGCAGCGACTGCTCGAGGCCGCGCTGCGCGCCTTCTCCTCCGGGGAGGAGAAGGTGTCGCTGGAACGGATCGCCAAGGAGGCTGGCGTCGGCATCGGCACCCTCTACCGCCACTTTCCGACGAGGGAAGCGCTGGTCGAGGCGGTCTACCGGGGCGAGTTGGCGCGGCTGCGTGACAGCGCCGAGCAGCTGCTGGCCTCGTACGACCCGGACACAGCGCTGCGTACGTGGATGGACCGTTTCGCCGACTACGCGGCGGCCAAGCGGGGGATGGCCGACACTCTGCACGCGGTCATCGCCTCCGGTGCCATCCCCTCGACGCAGACCCGCGATACGCTGACCACCGCCATAGAAGGAATGTTGAAGGCGGGGGCCGCGGCCGGGACCCTGCGCGGCGACGCCGACCCCGGCGACGTACTCTACAGCCTCGTCGGCGTCTTCCTCGCTGCCGGCGTCCCCGACCAGCGGGAGCAGGCGGGACGAATGCTCGACCTGCTGATGGACGGGCTGCGCGCGCCAACAGCTCAAGGCGGCAGCGGCGCGTGAACCCTGTGGTCACACGCCTTCGCTCGCGCAGCGGTCATCGAGACACTCGCACGTGGCGACCGGTTGGAAGTCACGTCACAGCAAGAAGCGCTGGGGAGAGCGTGTACAGCAGTACGAAAGCGGTTGAGACCACGGCCGTCAGGGGCCACATCCAACGCGATGGTTCGTGTCCGGCTGTACCTCAATTGTTGTCATGGGGCCGATCTTGCCGAGCCGGACTGGCCGGTTCTGAAAGCTTCTGGGAAAGCTCCGAGAGTCCGCTGCCCCGGCGTGCACCATCACCCCGGCTGGCCCACCGCTGCGGCGGCTGACTCACAGGAACTCCAAGAAACGCGGCGGGCGCTGTTGATGTGCCCGCCGCACGGGATCGGTGACGGGATGCGGTCAAGCGGCGGCGCGTTCGTTGACGGGTCGGCGACGGAGGCTCGGGCGCTGGATGGCCGGGGGTAGGTAGGCCTGGTCGAGCGTGCCGACGTCGGTGCCGGGCGGGACGATCTCGTCGATCCGGTCGAGGACGTCGTCGGTGAGTGTGACGTCGAGGCCGGTGAGTAGGTCGTCGAGGTGGTTCATCGTGCGCGGCCCGACGATCGCGCTGGTCACGCCGGGGTGAGCGATGGTGAACGCCATCGCGAGGTGGGTCATCGGCAAACCCGCCCCTTCGGCGAGCGGAATGAGCTGTTCGACGACGTCGAGGCGGCGCTCGTCGTTGAGGTGCTTGAGGAGGCTCGCGCGGTGCAGGTCGTTCTGCCGGCCCTTGCGGACGCGGCCGGTGAGCAGTCCCTGGGCGAACGGGCCCCACACGAGCGTGCCCATTCCGTAGCGTTGCGCGATCGGCAGCACCTCGCGTTCGACGCTGCGGTTGAGGATCGAGTAGGGCGGTTGCTCGGTGTGGAACCGTTGCAGGCCGCGCCGCTCCGCGACCCACTGGGCTTCGATGATGTCGGACGCGGGCGTCGTGGACGACCCGATCGCACGGACTTTTCCGCTGTGGATCAGGTCCGAGAGCGCCGACAGCGTCTCCTCGATGTCGGTGTCGGGGTCCGGTCGGTGGATCTGGTAGAGGTCGATGTGGTCGGTCTGCAGGCGGCGCAGCGAGTGCTCGACCGCGGTCGTGATCCAGCGCCGCGAGGCACCCTGCTGATTGGGATCCTTGCCCATCGGACGGCTGACCTTGGTCGCGAGGACGACGTTGTCACGGCGCCCCTTGAGCGCTTTGCCCACCACCTCTTCAGAGTCGCCGTAGGCGTCAGCGGTATCGATGACGTTGATCCCCGCGTCCAGCGCTTTGTGGATGACGCGGATCGAGTCGTCGTGGTCGGGGTTGCCGATGGCCGTGGCGAACATCAGTGTGCCGAGCGCGTAGGGGCTGACCTTGATGCCGGTCCGGCCGAGCGTGCGGTGCTGCATGCGGTGTCTCCAGACGTTGCGTACGGGGTGTAGTGAGAGCTCTGCCGCCCGTCCGGTGGCCGCAAAGCTGTTATTCGGAGGAACCTCCGCTACGATCGGAAGCCTAGCACAACCGGAGGACCCTCCGTCCAGGCCGGCTGAATGACTTGGTACCGGCGACGCTGAAGCATCTCGAGGCGTTCGGCCGTCTGGGTGTCGGGCTGTGGACGGAGGGTAGGTCCTGGTCGGTGGAGCACCGCCACAGGAAGTCGCGCTGCCAGCCGTCCGCAGTCGCGACCGGGCCGACGCCGCCACCTCACACGACGGATCGGCGCGAGGGAGCCGCTCGCCGAGCTGGCTCCCATCAGCCACACCATCTTCCGGGTCGCGCGGCTGCACAAGATGTTGGCGGGGCAGTTGCTGCGCCGAGTGGGTCTCTACCCCAACCAGGAACTGATCATGGTGCGGTTGTGGACCGACGGCCCGCAACGGCAGGTCGACCTGGTGCGGATGCTGGAGTCGGAGGCTCCGACGATCACCCGCACGATACGGCGTCTCGAAAAGGCCGGCCTCGTGCGCACGTCCCCGAGCCCCACCGACGGAGGTCCATCATCGTCGAGGCCACCACGGCGAGCATGCCGTTGCGTAGCCAGGTCGAGGAGGCGTGGGCGACGCTGGAGTCGTGGACGGTGGACCACTGGGGCGAGAGCCGGGGCGAGGACGTCTTGGCGGACCTGACCGCTCTGGAAACCAACCTCCTCCAAGCCGAACGCGACGAGGCCCCGTCCTAGCCCTCGTTGGATAACCACGGAGCGCTAGGTGTACCCAACCTCCGTGGTCAGTACATCTAGGTGGCGGAAGCTGGGTCGTGTCCCCGTCGAGCGGTTGCCGTGGGCATCCGTCAGCGACCGTAGGCCTGGATCGCGATCGGCTGCCAGTTTCGCCAGGTGGCCAGCCGGGACTCGTAGTCGCGGCTGGCCACGTCGAGCGGTGCTGCGCCGAAGAAGATGCGCAGCGGGGGCCGCTCGGCGTCGACGACCTGGAGGATCGCCGTACGGGTCGCGGCTGGGTCGCCGGGCGCGGCGGCCCACTCGTCGCGCTGCGCGTCCCTCACTACCTGGTAGGCCTCGTTCTTGGTGCTGCTGGCTGAGGACGGGCCGAGCCAGTCGGTGGAGTATCCGCCCGGCTCGATCATCGTCACAGCGATGCCGAAGGCTGCGACTTCCCCCGCGAGTGACTGTGACAGCCCTTCGAGCGCCCACTTCGAGGCGTGGTAGGCACCGATGCCCGGGAAGGCGGTGACGCCACCGAGGCTGGTGACCTGCAGCAGGTGACCCGACCGCTGCGCGCGAAGGATCGGTAGTGCGGCCTGGGTGACCCAGAGCGACCCGAAGAAGTTCGTCTCCATCTGGGCCCGCACATCAGCTTCACTGAGTTCTTCGATCATGCCGAAATGGCCGTACCCGGCGTTGTTGACCACGACATCGAGACGGCCGAAGTGCTCGGCCGCGCCCCGGACTGCGTAGAAGGCGGCTTCGCGGTCGGTGACGTCCAACGCGATCGGCAGCACGAGGTCGCCGTATTGCTCGACCAAGTCGCTGACCCCGGAGAGGCGACGAGCGGTCCCCACCACTCGGTCCCCGCGTTCGAGCGCCGCGATGGCCCACTGTCGTCCGAAGCCACGGGAGGCGCCGGTGATGAACCAGGTTTTCTGTTCGCTGTTCCTCATACCTCCATGCTAACATGCTGTCCAGCCAGCAAAGAAATGAGGGAAACCACTGTGGTGACGCAGACCGAACGCACGGCGGCGGCGCGGGAGGCGATCATCGCCGCTGCCATCGCCGTGCTCGGCTCCGAAGGGCACCGAGCGCTGACCAACACTCGCCTGCAAGAGGTGTCTGGCCACAGCCGCGGCCTGGTCAGTTACCACTTCGGGTCCCGGCAGGGTCTGCTCGAGGCCGTGATCGGGAGTATCCGCGACGACTTCCTCACCGATCTGGTCCAACCACCGGACGGCGAATCCATGTCCGGGGTGCGGGCAACGGTCCAGCTCATCGACACCTACCTGCGGGAGCTGAGACGGGATCCACGGCGCAACCTCGCCACCCTGGCCTTGACGGTCGCGTCTCTCCGAGAGCTGCCGCAGCTACAGCAGGCGATCCGCGAACTCAACGACGACCTACGTGCAGGCGTCAGAGATCTCCTGACCCGGGGCATCGAGGACCGCACCGTTCGTCCCGACGCCGACACCACCGCGGCCGCGGGTGTCGTCATCGCGATGCTGCGCGGCGCCACCATCCAGTGGCTGGCCGACCCCGATGCGTTCGACATCGACACCGCACGCCAGGAACTCAGTACGGTCATCACCCGCAGCTACGGCAGTGGATAACAAGCGGTGTTGCCTGCGGCCATCGGTTGGCGCCAGCCCCGACGAAAGCGGATACTCCGGTACGACGGGCGATGCCGATCAGGGTGGGGACGAAGCCGTAGTTGATCGAGCGAGTTGTGCACGCTCGGCGCGAGGCGGACGACCGAGGACCGGACTCCACGCTGGGCCAGCGCGGTCGGGGGGTTCCTGTTCGGTGCCGAGCCGGGAGCACCAGCGTGCCCGACGTCCCGACAAAAGGCTGGCCCGACCCGGCCAGCACGTCGTCGATCGCACTGATCGCGCGGAGATCGACCGTAGCGGGGTCTACCCCCGCCGGTGCGTTGTGGAGGTAGCCAGATGTGTCATGCCATCCGCCTCCGTCGCGGCATCCCGTATCATGTGCAGGTCGCCTGGGTCGAAGATCTGTCACAACAGACAGATTTTCGGACCAGGTTGAGGTTGTCTCATTGGGAGAGACAGCGCGGCAGCCGTCCTCCGCGTCAAGAGAACTCGCGGTGGGGCGACAGGGCTGTGGCTCGCCGCCGGTGTAGCGGGTGCCGATCGAGCGTGCGGTGGCGGAGGAGACGCTGCTGAGCGCGTTCGTCAGGGCCTTGGCCCGGTCGGCCGGGGCGCTGACGGTCCGCCAGGCGATGTAGCCGTCTGGGCGGACCAGGGTCGCGCCGTCCGCGTCGACGCCGTACGCGGTACGAAATGCCTCCGTCTCGAGCGGGGCGACCTGGGTGCCGATGTGGACGAAGGTGACGTCGATGCCCAGTTCATCGGCGGCGCGGCTGGCGGCGGCTGCCCATCGCTGGTCTTCCGAGAGCAGCACCCAGCCGTGCTGGAACTCATCGAGGATCGAGAGCTCGGCATCGCCGGCTCGCACGCGGAGGTGCGGGGCGCGGGTCCCGGGCTGGCCGGCCCACTGGTCCGGCCGCCGGGCGCGCGGCAGATCGGGGCCCGCGCCGAGAACGGCGGCCGAGCGGTAGAGCTGGCCCAGTTCCATGGCATCGTCGTCGATGATCGGCACGTCGGATTCCCCGGTTTCGATCTTGGCTTTGAAGTCGGCGCGGGCGAAGATCTGTTCATGCCGCAGCCAGGCGACCGGCCGGCGTTCGGTGTCGTAGGTGTCCAGCAGCTCCGGTGTGGACTGCCCGGCGAGCACCGCGGCGAGCTTCCACGCGAGGTTGTGTGCGTCGTCGATGCCGGTGTTGGCACCGAAGCCGCCCCTGTTGGGCGGGAGCTGGTGTGCCGCGTCCCCCGCGAGGAAGACCCGGCCGGACGAGAACCGGTCGGCGATCAACGCGGCCAGCTCCCAGCGGCCAGAGGTGAGCAGCTCGATCGGCAGGTCCGACCGGCCGATCGCCCGCTGTACCAGGGCACGCTGCTCGTCCGCGTCCCGATCGACGTCGTCGCTCACCATCAGGACCCAACGGCCGTCGGAGTAGGTGGTGAGGAAGGCCTTGAACTCCGGCTGCTCGATCTCGAACTGCACGATCCCGTGTTCGAGGTAGTGCTTCAGCGGCGCCCGGAACAGGATGCTGCGCTGCACCGACAGCAGGCCCTGTCCGCTGCGCTCGATACCCAGCTCCTCCCGAACGAAGCTGCGAGCACCGTCGGCGGCCACCAGGTACTGCGCGCGGAGCCGGTAGTCGCGCCCGCCGCGCTCACGCAGGGTCGCTGTCACCGCGTCGTCGTCCTGGGTGAAGCCGACCAGCTCGGTGTTGGGGCGGAGGTCCGCACCGAGGCCGATCGCCCGCTCACGCATGAGGGGTTCGAGCCGGTCCTGGGCGATGGCGGTGCCGGCCACCGGCGAGTACTCGACCGTCGGCTTCCCATCGCTCGGTGGTGTCCACGGGTACTCCTCGTACCAGGTCCCGGCGAGACTCTCCACCCTCGCGCGGCGCGGTGCCCCGCTGTGGTGCGACTTCGGCAGGTTGATGCCGACCGCCCGGAACAGCTCCAGGGTCCGCGTCGTGTACCCGATCGCCCGCGGGTGTGTCGAGCTGCCCGCATGCTTCTCCACTACCACGGTGGGCACGCCGCGCCAGGCCAGAAACACGGCGGCGGACAGCCCGACCAGGCTGCCCCCGACGATCAGCACTGGCGTCGACTCGTCCTTGGTCGTCATCGAGATCACCCCTTCATCCAGTACGTCATGACAACCAGCACGTCCAGCAAAACACAAGTGAGCTAATATAGCAAGTCAATCAATTTTTTAAGTAGATAAGCATCCCTGCTAGGCTGGCCTCATGAGCTCTCCGACCGTCGGCCGCCGCGAGCGCAAGAACGCCCAGACCCGCAAGGCACTGGCCGATGCCGCACTGCGGTTGTTCCTGGAGCGCGGATACGACCAGGTGAGCGTCAAGGAGATCGCCGACGCGGTCGACATCTCCGTGCCGACGGTGTTCAAGCACGTGCCCGACGGGAAGGAAGCGCTGATCTTCGATGACGGCACGGAACGCCGCGAAAGCCTCCTCAGGGCAGTGCGCGAACGACCGGCGGGACAGTCGGTGATGGCTGCCTTGCGCACGTTCATGTCCAGCCGCGGCCCGTTCGTCGCTGACCCGACCCCCGAGTTCGGCCGGAAGACCGAGCTGATCACGAATACCCCGGCGTTGCGCGACTACTCACGCAAGCTCTGGATCCGCTGCGAAGCTCCCCTCGCCGCCGCCATCGCCACCGAAATCGGCCGCGCCCCGAACGACATCACCGCCCGCGCCGTCGCGCGCTACGTCCTGGAGGTCCCGCAGTTCATCGGCGCGGAGCCCCACCCGCGCGCCGCCCTCGACGCCGTTTTCGACCTTCTGGAACACGGGCTGCCCACGACACCCTGAACTCGGCTCGCGCTCAGGTTGCCTGGCGTGAGGGTGGCCGCCTACGGCCGCGCGACAAAAAGTTGCTCGGCCAGGGAATGAACCATATGGTGGAGGTTGCCCGGCTAAGTAACATCGTACGCACCCATCGATCCGAGGAGATAAGCCATGAAGGTCCTCGCCGTCGGCGCAACCGGTAAGTTCGCCGGGCTGGTCGTCCCGGCCCTGGCCCGACGCGGCGTCGAGGTGCGGGCGCTCATCCACGACCCGGCCAAGGCTGACACGGCCATCGCGGGCGGCGCCGCCGAGACGGTCCGTGCCGATCTCCGCGACCCCGACAGCCTCCGGGCCGCCGCGAGCGGTGTCGAGGGAGTCTTCCACATCACGCCCGCTTTCGCGCCGGACGCGGAAACTCTCGGGCTCAACATGGTCCGGGCGTGCGTCGACGCCGGGGTGCGCAAGTTCGTCTACTCCGGCGTATACCACCCCTCGTTGTCGCTGGTAAACCACGCCAGCACCCGCCCCATCGAGGAAGCGCTGTACGAGTCGGATCTGGCTTTTACGGTCCTGCAGCCGGCCATGTTCCTTCAAGGCCTCGACGACGCCTACCGCGGCGCGGTGCGCACCGGGCGCCTGACGATGCCGTGGTCGAAGTCGTCGAAGATGACCTACGTCGACTACCGCGACGTCGCCGAGGTCGTCGCCATCGCGATGACCGGTGACGCGCTCGACCACGGCACGTTCGAGCTGGCCGCCGGCGGGATGCTCGACCGCATCGAGCTCGCCGCCCTGATGAGTACGGCGTCGGGACGCGACATCGTCGCCGTCGATCCCGATGCGGCCCCGCGACCGCAGGGTCTTCCGCCGGGCCTGATCGCGATGTTCGAAGCCTACGACCGCCACGGCTTCCACGGCGGCAACAACCTGGTCCTGCGCACCATCCTCGGCCGCCGACCCACCTCGGTGTCCGACTACGTCCACGAGCTCGCCGCGCGATGAACAACCACGGCAATACAAGGAGTACGACGATGAACGGCTTCAACGACAGAATCATCGCGGAGTTCCGCGCCCACGACGGGAGTGTCGACTCCGCCGGCTTTGGGACCAGCCTGGTCCTGCTGCACACCACGGGCGGCCGCAGCGGTGAGCCACGCGTCAACCCCGCCATGTCGCTCCGGGACGGCGACGGCTGGCTGGTCGTGGCCTCCGCCAAGGGAGCGGCCACGGACCCCGCCTGGGCGCACAACCTCCGCGCCCACGCCGAGATCAGTATCGAGGCGCACGTCGACGGCCGGAACGAGACCGTCGAGGTGACCGCGACCGAGCTGTCCGCCGCGGCACACGACGCGGCGTTCGCCCGCTTCGTCGAGCGTGCCCCCGCGTTCGCGGCGTACCAGCGCCGGGCCGCCAAGACGCGGCGCCTGCCGGTGTTCCAGCTGGCGCCTCGCGCCCATGCGCGACCGGGGAAACGTACCGAGCCGGAGCACCGAATCGGCCCCGACGAATACTTCACCCTGTGGGGAGTGCCCCTGCCGACTCGCACGGTGCTGCCCCCGACGGCCGAAGGGAGACCCGATGGACGACGCGGCCACGCCGCCGGGCAACGCACCGGCGCCGGACAGCGATGCCCCGCTCGCCGAGCTCGCTCCCCTCAGCCACGCCATCTTCCGGGTCGCGCGGCTCCACAAGACGCTGGCCGGGCAGCTGCTACGCCAGGTCGGCCTCTACCCCAACCAGGAGCTGATGATGATGCGGCTGTGGACCCAAGGCCCGCAGCGGCAGGTCGACCTGGTCCGGATGCTGCAGTCGGAAGCCCCCACGATCACCCGCACGATACGACGCCTCGAGCAAGCCGGCCTCGTACGCACGTCCCGGAGCCCGACCGACAGAAGGTCCATCATCGTCGAAGCCACCCCGGCGAGCATGCCGCTGCGTAACGGCGTCGAGCAGGCGTGGGCGACGCTGGAGGCATGGACCGTAGGCCACTGGACCGAGAGCCAGCGCAACGATGTCCTCGACGCCTTGACCGCTCTGGAAACCAACCTCCTCGAAGCCGAACGCCGCGAGCGCACAGGCTAGCGGTACTTTCCCCCTTAGCGTGATCTTGGGTTGGGTCGGGGGGTGGCGGGGCCGGCCGGTTTGATGCTGTGAGCTGTTTAGTCTGGCGTGTCGTTGATCGACATCGGGTGCCGCCGGGTGTAT
>JBOHCT010000077.1:0-17995 GCA_050699055.1 Streptosporangiaceae bacterium
GGTCGTACCCCTCGGCATCCCATGACACGATCTCACCGTATCAACATGTGACATCAATCGTCTTGTCAAGCGAGATCGTATGCCACGGAATCGCCTTGTTCGGGAGATCGTCGGGTGCGCGCCGTACCGGAGCCCGCGTTTATGACCTGCGGTAGTACAAAAAGGTGCGCCCGGTGATCTCCCCGGTTGAGAGAAAATCGCCGGGCGCACCCGTGAGATGGGCCCGTCCAAGGGTTAAAGTGTTCGGGTGGTCACCGGGGGCCAGATAGCCTCACTCCGGCTCCGGTTCGCCATACACGAGGTTGTGTCCCTCGGTGACCACCTTTTCCCCGCCGGACCCGCTCGTTGTGGCGCCTGGCCGCGTGGCGCGGCCGAGGACGCCGGGTGCGAGCCTCACTTGACGAGACCGTCGAAGTCGCCGTCCCTGACGCCCTCGACGAGCGCCTCGATCTCGGCCCGCGTGTAGATCAGCGCGGGGCCTTCCGGGTGGCGGGAGTTACGCAGGGCGATCTCGCCGCCCGGCAGCCTCGCCATTTCGACGCAGTTTCCTTCTGACTTGCTGCGACGGCTCTTCCGCCACGTGACCTCGCCGAGGTCAGCGGCGGGCATGCCGTTATATGTCGTACTCATCTAAATCCTCCTGAGCTTTTTCGTGAGGAACTCGACCGTGTCGTCTGGAGAGGCCGCCTCGAGGGTGAGCCGGTCCATGACCTCCACATAGCGGTCGACGTCCTCCGGTTTGTCCAGGTACAGGGCACTGGTGAGCTGCTCCGTGTACGCCACATCAGGAAGGTCGGGCTCGCCGAACCGCAGCACGACGAACGCCCCGCCCTCGGCGGCGTGTCCGCCGACCTCGAACGGGATCACCTGGAGGGTGATGTGGTTCAGCTTCGACACCTCGATGAGGTGCTCGAGCTGGCCGCGCATCACCTCCGGCCCGCCGATCTGACGCGACAGCGCCGCCTCGTCCAGGACCGCCCACAACTGCGGCGGGTTCGGACGTTTTAGCAGGCGCTGACGCCCCATGCGCAGGGCGACCCATCGCTCGATGACCTCCCTGTCGACATCGGTCAAACCTTCGACCGTGACGGCACGGGCGTAGTCCTCTGTCTGCAGCAGGCCGGGGACGAACTGGACCTCGTAGGTGCGAATGCGGTCCGCAGCCTCCTCGAGCCCCACATACGAGAGGAACCAGCCCGGTAGCAGATCGTGGTACCGGTGCCACCAGCCCGGTTCGTTGGCCTCGCGGGCAAGCCCAACGAAAACCTCCCGCTCGTCGGGGTCCGCGACGCCGTAGAGGACGAGCAGGTCCCTGATGTCGCGCTCCTTGAAGCTGACGCGGCCCAGCTCCATCCGGCTGATTTTGGACTCGGAGGCACGGATCGTGTAGCCGGCGTCCTCGCGGGAAATGCCTTTCTCCTCGCGAAGCCGGCGTAGCTGGACACCGAGCAGGATGCGGCGAACGGTGGGGCCGCCTCCGGTCTCGTCCTTGCTCACGTCCTACCTCCTGGAGCTCAGGTCAGCTCTCAGTGTGCCATTGCTTCCGTGCCGTCTCGCGCCTTCGCTCACCTCCCTCCCGGGACCCTGCACGATTCGTCTGCATGTGCATCCGGCCTTGCGTCTGCACCGTATGTGGAGCATGATAACGCACGTGCACCGCTCCGTGGGTGCACGACGACTCACACCGCGTATTGACGAGACTCGTCGGGGGTCGCGATATGACAGCGCACAGGACACGCTGGATGGCGGGCCAGGTCGGCCGCAGCAGCGGGCATCCTGAGCTGCACCACAAGCGGTTGGCCGCGCTACCCCCGCGTCCCCTGGTGACCGTCGGCGGGCCGGCCCCGAACACGACGACCTGCACACTGCCCGCGGCCCGCGACTCTGTCAAGATCGCTCGTGACTTCGCCAGGACGACGCTGCGCTGGTGGGCCCTCGCTGACCTGTGTGACGACGTCGAGGTGGTCGTCTCGGAACTGGTGACCAACGCGCTGTGCCACGCCGTCTCGCTGGGCGGCGACAACTCGTTTGGCGGCGACAGAGCGTCCCACGACCTGTGGCGCGGCTTCATGCAAGACGGTGAGCGGCCGATTCGGGTCAGGCTGCTGCGCAAGGTCCCCCACATCATGTGCCTGGTCGCCGATCCCAGCGATGAGGTCCCGATCAGAAAAGAACCTGACTACATCGCGGAAGCCGGCCGGGGCCTCCATGTCGTCGAAGCTATGAGCCGCAGGTGGGGATGGGCTCGACTCAACGGCGGCGGCAAGGTCGTCTGGGCCCTGTTCCACGCAGCGGCCTGACCGGGTTCGCGGTCTGCCACGACAGCGCTACGATCATGCCGACCGCGAGAGAGCCTCGGTACGGGAGAGAGCCGATGACAGACGAGCGCCCGGCGCCGAAGGGGGTTGACGTCCGCACGCCCAACGTCGCGCGGATGTACGACTACTACCTGGGGGGCAAGGACAACTTCGCCGCCGACCGTGACGCCGCGAAGGAGGTGCTAGCCGGCGCTCCCGAGGTCCGTCTCGGGGCACGGCAAAATCGAGCGTTTCTCCGACGGGCCGTGCGTTTCCTCGCCGGTGAGGCCGGGATCCGGCAGTTCATCGACATCGGCACGGGCCTGCCGACGCAGGGCAACACCCACGAGGTCGCCCAGCAGGCCACTCCCGACGCACGGGTAGCGTATGTCGACTACGACCCCGTCGTGCTTGCGTACAGCCGGGCCCTGCTGTCGAAGGACGCGCAGACCACCACGATCCAGGCCGATATGCGGCACCCCGACGAAATCCTGAACAATCCCGAGCTTCGGCGGCTGATCGACCTCGACCGGCCGGTCGCCGTCCTGCTGCTGTTGATGCTGCACTTCGTGACCGACGAGGAGGACCCGGTCGGCATCGTGGCCCAGTTGCGGGAAGCGATGGCGCCGGGAAGCTACATCGCCATCTCGCACGCCAACGCCGAGCGTCGAGGCGGTGCGGTGACCCACGCGGCAAGCGTCTACGACCGTGCGACGTCCTCACTCAAACTGCGCACGCGGGAGGAGATCCTGCGGCTCCTCGATGGGTTCGAGCTCGTCGAGCCGGGACTGGTCTTCCTGACCGAGTGGCGGCCCGACGAGTCCGACCCCGTCGAGGCCAGACCAGGCTGGGGCGCCCTCGCCGCCGTCGGCAGGAAGCCCTGAGCCGGGTCTGCCTGGCGGCGCTGGCCGTGACCCCGACTCGTGCGTGAGAAACTACCGCTCCGGCCCGCGGAAGCGTCGCGGCGGTCGTACGGGTGTGCTGCCGCTTCGGGCCAGGGCGACGTCAGGGGTGGCGCGGACGGCGTCGCGGGGGCGGCGGCGGTACGATCTTGCCGGCGACGAGCGTGTCCTCGGTGATCGTGACGAGGGACCCGTCACGACGGCGTATCCTGAGGGTGCCCGCTTCCCAGGACTCGAGTTCTCCGAGCGTGTCCGCGTATGACCCGTCGGGTAGTTTGCGGCGTAGGGAGACCCGTCGGCCGACGTCGTCGGGTGCGACGGTGAGTGTGAAACGGGCCACGAAACGACCAGACATACCGTCCCCGGAGTCGTAGACGCTCGACAGCATCGCAATACTAGGAGATGGAGACCGCGCGGCCTGAGGCCCCGGACGAGGAGGAACCGAGGTGACCTACGTCATCGCGCAGCCATGCGTGGATGTGCTCGACAGATCGTGCATCGACGAGTGCCCGGTCGACTGCATCTACGAGGGCGAGCGCATGCTCTACATCCACCCGGACGAGTGCGTCGACTGCGGCGCGTGCGAGCCCGTCTGCCCGGTCGAGGCGATCTTCTACGAGGACGACGTGCCTGAGGAGTGGAAAGAGTACTACAACGCCAACGTGGAGTTCTTCGACGACGTCGGCTCGCCGGGTGGCGCGGCGAAGATCGGCAAGATCGAGAAGGATCACCCGATCGTCGCTGCCCTCTCCTACCCGCAGAACCAGGAGGAGGGCTAAGTGACCGCGCAAGTAGGGCTGATGAGACCCCACCCCACGAAAACGCTGACGCGTTTCCGCGGGGACCCCGGCTCGCGGGCCTCGGCGAGCCGCCGAGCGAGTGCCTAAGCTCGGCCAGACGATGGTGAGCGCCCAGCCGACGGATGTGCCGTCCACCGCGGGCCGGTGGGCGGCACGTCGGGTATCCGCCCGCCTCCCCGCCTTCCCGTGGGACCGGCTGGCGCCGTACAGGCAGCGGGCGGCGGCCCACCCCGATGGCCTGATCGACCTGTCCATCGGCGCGCCCGTCGACCCGGTGCCCGCGGTCGTACAGGCCGGCCTCGCCGAGGGCTCGGACAAGCCCGGTTACCCGTCGACCGCGGGTACCGGTGAGCTGCGCGAGGCGGCCGTCCACTGGATGGCCCGCAGGCTCGGCGTGGCCGGCCTCGACCGCGACGCGGTGCTGCCGACGACCGGGTCGAAGGAGATGGTCGGCTGGCTGCCCACGCTGCTCGGCCTCGGCCCCGGTGACGTCGTGGTGATCCCCGAGCTGGCGTACCCGACCTACGACGTCGGCGTGCGACTCGCCGGCGCCGAGCCCGTCGTGAGCGACGGGTTGCTGCGGTTCGGCCCCGCGCCCGTGCGCCTGGTCTGGGTCAACTCTCCGTCCAACCCGACGGGTCGCGTACTGCCTGCCGAGCACCTTCGCAAGGTCGTCCGCTGGGCCCGTGAGCGCGGCGCGGTCGTCGCGTCGGACGAGTGTTACATCGAGCTCGGGTACGAGTCCGAACCGGTCTCGGTCCTGCACCCGGAGGTCTGCGAGGGGTCGTTCGATGGCCTGCTCGCCGTCCACTCCCTGTCCAAGCGTTCCAACCTGGCCGGATACCGCGCCGGCCTGGTCGCCGGTGACCTCGAGATCATCCGTGAGCTGCACGAGGTACGCCGCCACGCCGGGCTGATCGTGCCCCTGCCGGTCCAGACCGCGATGACGGCGGCGCTCCGCGATGACGCCCACGCCGAGGAGCAGCGCGGCCGCTACCTGGCCCGCCGGGAGGTGCTGCGCCCCGCGCTCGAGGCCGCCGGCTGGCGGATGGACCACTCGGAGGCGGGTCTGTACCTCTGGGCGGCGCACCCGGCGTACGACTGCTGGGAGCAGCTGGCGCGCCTCGCCGAGCAGGGCATCCTCGCCGCCGCGGGGGAGCTGTACGGGGACGCGGGGCGCGGGCACGTCCGCGTGGCGCTCACCGCGACAGATGAGCGTATCGATGCCGCCGCCCGCCGCCTGTACGCGCTCGTCTCGTAGCCCTTACATCCGACAGGAGGCCCGCAAGCCGCCGATCTTGAGGATATCGGTGGGTTACTCGCGAGTAAGTGCCCGATAACGTCAAGATCGGCGCACGGGGTCGCGGGTCGTGTAGGCGGCCGGTCAGCGCGGCCGCAGAGAGATCCGGACGCGGTGGTGCGCGTCGTCGGCGGGCTGCCAGCCGGTGAACCCTTCCGGCGCGTTCCACCGACGCCCCTGATAGGCGACCCCGGACAGGCCGAGCCGCTTCGCGTGTGCGACCGCCCAGGTGGCGACCGCCCAGCCGCGCCTCGGCCCCCCGGGGGTCACCGTCAGTCCGCCCGTACCGACCCGGATGTGCTGCGGCCCGAACACGCGGGCGAGCTCCCGGCGCACCTCGGGGGCCTTCGCGGCGCCCACGTCCCCGTCATCCGGGTACCAGCAGTGCAGCGCGGTGGGCTCCGTGCCGGTGAGGGCCTTGGACAGGACGCGGGCCTCCTCCTTGTGCCGGATGTAGGCGGTCCCGTCCGCGCTGCGCTGGACCCGCTGGGCGGCCTCCGCGATCGACAGCGACGGGTAGTCGGGTACGTGCCGCAGCGCGTCGTAGAAGCGCGACGAGGCGTACACGGGGTCGCGGAGCTGCTTCCTCGTGCCCCAGCCCTGGGAGGGCCGCTGCTGGAAGAGGCCGACGGAGTCGCGATCGCCGTACGACAGGTTGTGCAGCTTGGACTCCTGCCACGCCGCGGCGAGCGCGATCGTCACCCCGCGCCTGGGCATGTCCTTACGCAGGCCGACGGCCGCGATGGTCGCGGCACCAGCGGCCTGGTCGGTCGAGATTCGCACGGTCCCCGCGCTCGTACGCGCCTCGCACGCCGAGCCCCTGAGCAGGGGCACAAGCTCGTGGTACGCGACAGCGCCCGCGCCCGCGCACAGCAGGATCACGGTGAGGGCGACGGCGACGCCTCGTCGTCGCTTGCGTGGCACGTGCCGAACCGTACCTGACGCCACGGGCCGTCGACTGTCACGTCCAGCCGATAGGCTCTCTGGCTACGGAGCGGTGAGCCCACGAGCGGGTGGAGTGGACCGTCGCCGGCTCGGGCGGCCGTGGAATGGAGCGAGGAGGCGAGCGCGACCAAAAATGATGAGCGAGAGGTTCTGGAGCCCGGTTCCCGGTGTGGTCGACAAGCTGTGGGACCGTCGTGACGAGCTGAGCCCTGACGACCAAGAGGCCCGCAAGACCATTGTCGAGGCCGTGGACCTGCTGGACGCGGGCGAGGCCAGGATCGCCTTCGTCGACTCGGAGACGGGCGAGGTCGTGGTCGACGAGCGTGCCAAGCGCGCGATCCTGCTGAGCTTCCGCGTACTCGGCATGGCACGGTCGCAGGTCGGCGACTTCCACTACCACGACCGGGTGCCGCTCAAGACGAGCTTCGAGGGCGTACGGGTCGTCCCCGGCGCCATCGCGCGATGGGGCAGCTACCTGGCGTCCGGTGTCGTGCTGATGCCGTCGTTCACCAACATCGGCGCCTACGTCGGCTCCGGCACGATGGTCGACACGTGGGCGACGGTCGGCTCGTGCGCCCAGGTCGGCACCGGCGTCCACCTCGCCGGGGGCGTCGGCATCGGCGGCGTGCTCGAGCCGCCGAACGCCGTCCCTGTCGTGGTCGAGGACGACGCGTTCGTGGGCTCGCGGTCCATCGTCGTCGACGGCGCCCGTGTCCATGCCGGGGCGAAGCTCGGCGCCGGATGCATCCTGACCAAGACGACGAGGGTGTTCGACGCCGAGTCCGGTGCGGAGCTGCCCCGCGGCGAGGCGCCGGCGTGGTCCGTCTGCGTGGGGTCCAGCCGCGTCCGGCGGTTTCCCGGCGGCGAGTATGGCATGCCGTGCCTGCTCGTCCTGAAGCGTCTGGCCGAGGGGGAGCAGCACGACAAGCTCGTCCTCAATGAGATCCTCCGCGAGCACGGGGTGAGCACGTGAGTGGACCCGGCCCGTCGGCCGGCGCGTCCTCCGTCCAACGCCTCGACCTGTCCCTCGACGCCGGTGACCTCACCGCCCAGCTCGTCGACGTACCGTCGGTCAGCGGTGCGGAGCGCGCGCTCGCGGACGCCGTTGAGGAGGCGCTGCGGGGGCTGCCCCATCTCACCGTCGACCGCGACGGCGACGCGGTCGTGGCGCGTACCAATCTCGGGCGACCCGAGCGGATGGTCCTCGCCGGGCACATCGACACCGTCCCGGTCGCCGGCAACCTTCCCTCGCGACGCGACGGCGATGTGCTGTACGGATGTGGCTCGTGCGACATGAAGAGCGGCGTGGCCGTCCAGCTGCGGCTCGCGGTGACAGTACCCGAGCCGACCCGCGACGTGACGTACGTCTTCTACGACTGCGAAGAGGTCGAGGCGGCGCGTAACGGGCTGCTGCGGGTGGGTCGCACGCACCCGGAGTGGCTGGCCGGCGACTTCGCCGTCCTGCTCGAGCCGAGCGGGGCGACGGTCGAGGGCGGGTGTCAGGGCACGATGCGGGCGCGGGTCACGGCGAGCGGGGAGCGGGCGCACAGCGCACGGGCGTGGATGGGCCGCAACGCCATCCACGAGGCCGGGGCGATCCTCGACGTGCTCCGGGCGTACGAGCCCCGTGAGCCTCTCGTCGACGGGACGGCCTACCGCGAGGGGCTGAACGCGGTCGGGATCGAGGGGGGCGTGGCGGGCAACGTCATCCCCGACGCGTGCACGGTGACGGTGAACTACCGCTTCGCCCCTGACCGCTCCGAGACCGACGCCGAAGCCCACCTGCGAGAGGTCTTCCAGGGCTTCGATCTCGAGCTGACAGACTCCGTGGCGGGCGCGCGTCCCGGGCTCGACCATCTCGCCGCGGAGGCGTTCGTGGCGGCGGTCGGCGGGGTGCCCAGGGCGAAGTTCGGCTGGACCGATGTCGCGCGTTTCGCCGCGCTCGGCGTCCCCGCGGTCAACTACGGGCCGGGCGACCCGTACCAGGCGCACACCAGGGACGAGTACGTCGACATCCCCACGATCATCGGCTGTGAGGAGCGCATGCGCGCCTGGCTGGCGAGCTGACGCGCAGTGATCCCCTTCCGCGGTCCGTAGCGCGGCTGGGTCGTGCTGCGGCGCGTCTTTGATCCCTTCCGCGGTCCGTAGCCCGGCGGGCCCGTGCTGCGGCGGTGATCCGTTGCCGCGGTCCGGGGGTGGAGTGCTCCGCGGTTCCCGACCGCGGGGCGGGATCTTGGAGGGTGCCGATCCGCTGCCCCGGCGCGTTGAGTCAAGGAGTACCAGCTCGGACGCGACTACGGTTGGTGACATGACCTCTGTTGATCCATCCAGGCCCGCGCCACGGCGGCGCGGGCTGATCACATACCACCGCTCGGATCTCGGTACGACGGACCAGCGGCTACTAGACACCCGTGGACCGTCCGACTGGGTGCACACCGACCCGTGGCGGGTGCTGCGCATCCAGTCGGAGTTCGTCGAGGGCTTCGGCCTGCTGGCCGAGCTGGGTCCCGCGGTCAGCGTGTTCGGCTCCTCGCGTGTCTCGCCTGGCGAGCGGGAGTACACCCTGGCGGAAGAGGTCGGCGCGGGCCTGGCCGGCGCCGGTTACGCGGTCATCACCGGGGGCGGGCCGGGTGTCATGGAGGCGGTCAACAAGGGCGCGAACGAAGCCGGTGGCATGTCGGTAGGGCTCGGTATCGAGCTGCCGTTCGAGCAGGGACTGAACCGTTTCGTCGACGTCGGCATCCAGTTTCGGTACTTCTTCGTCCGCAAGACGATGTTCGTCAAGTACGCCCAGGCTTTCGTCTTCTTGCCCGGCGGGCTCGGCACGCTCGACGAGCTGTTCGAGGCGATGACGCTCGTCCAGACCGGCAAGGTCACGTGGTTCCCGCTGATCCTCGTCGGCAGTGACTACTGGAGCGGGCTCATCGAGTGGCTCAAGGACTCCGTCGCGGGTACGGGCAAGATCTCGCCGGAGGACGTCGACCTGGTGCGCGTCACCGATGATCTCGATGAGGTCGTGTCGGTCATCCGGCAGGCCGACGCGAAGCGACGCGCGGACGAGAAGATCGGCCTGAACGGCCCCGGCACCCGTCGCGCGGCGCGGCCGGAGTAGGGCGGCCCGCATTCGGTGTCTGGGGGAGTGGGCGGCGGGTGGCGCGGGTACGCAGACGTCCGGCTGGGGCTGGCAGTGACGTCCGAGGGAACGGGCGGCGGGTGACGCGGGTGCTCGGAGGTCGGCCCGCTACACCACGCCGCGCCGGCAGACGGCCGGTTCCCTGGTGCCGCGGATCGACGCGATCATGTCGAGCGTCTGCTTGGTCTCGCGGACCTGATGGGCACGGAAGACCCGGGCGCCGAGCCACGCGCAGACGCTGGTCGCGGCCAGGGTACCGGCGAGGCGCTCGCCCACGGGGAGATCGAGCGCCTCGCCGACGAAGTCCTTGTTCGACAGCGCGACGAGCACCGGCCAGCCGGTCGCGGTCATCTCGGCGAGCCGTCGGGTGACCTCGAGGGAGTGGCGGGTGTTCTTGGCGAAGTCGTGCCCCGGGTCGATGAGGATCGCGTCGCGGCGTACGCCCAGGGCGGCCGCGCGTTCGGCCTCGCCGAGCGTACGGGCGATCACGTCGGCCATGACGTCGCGGTACACCACACGGTGGGGGTCGGTGCGTGGCGGCAGACCGCCCGCGTGCGTGCAGACGAGCCCCACATCCGCTCGCGCCGCGACCTCGGCGAGACGCGGGTCGGCCCCGCCCCACGCGTCGTTCAGCAGATCGGCGCCCGCGTCCACGACCGCCTCTCCCACCTCGGAACGCCACGTGTCGACGCTGACCACAAGTCCGCTGTGCCGGGCCCTGGCCGCCTTGACGAAGCTGACGGTCCGCCGGATCTCCTCGGCCACGCTGACGTCGTCACCCTGCCCCGCCTTCACTCCGCCGATGTCCACGATGTCGGCGCCCTCGGCGACGGCGCGGTCGACCGCCTCGAGAGCGGCGTCGAAGGCATACGTCCGGCCGCGGTCGAAGAAAGAGTCGGGCGTACGGTTGACGATCGCCATGACGAGAAGGTCGTCGTCGGCGAAGGCCCGCGGCCCTAGGCGGAGCGTCATGTCTCCAGTGTGGCCCGCAGTGTGGCGGCAGTGTCCGGCCCGACGGCTCCGTACCGGGTCGCCACGTGGCACGATCGAGCTATGCTCATCCTCGCCCTCATGGTGATCGCGGTCGTCTGCGTTCTGGCCGGGGTCGCCGTCACCGCTACCGGGCGTGGCGGCGAGCTCGCGTGGTACCCCTACGCCGTCATCAACCTCCCCGCGGGCCGTCCGCTCACACCGACAGACATCGAGCGGCTCCGCTTCCAACGCGGCGTATGGGGCTACCGGTCGTCCCACGTCGAGGAGGTGTTGGACCGCTTCGCCCGTACCCTGGCCGAGCGCGACGCCCGCATCGCCGACCTGGAGCGGCACGTCTTCGCCGATCAACTCGGTGATCGCGGTCGCGGCAAGGACGAGCTGTGACAGTCCCTCCCAGTGGGCCTCCTGGTGGGGTTCCCGGTGGTCCGGTCACGGGACCCGACGGGCGTCCGCGCTGTCCCTGGGGGACGTCCGCCCCCGACTACATCGCCTACCACGACGACGAGTGGGGCAGGCCGGTCCGCGGTGATCACGGGATCTACGAGCGGCTCGTCCTCGAAGGCTTTCAGTCGGGCCTGTCGTGGCTCACGATCCTCCGCAAGCGGGAGGCGTTCCGCCGGGCGTTCGCGGGCTTCGATCCCGTGCGCGTGGCGGCGTACGACGACGGCGAAGTCGAGCGCCTGCTCGCCGACCCCGGCATCGTACGGAACGGCCGCAAGGTCCGGGCCGCGGTCGCGAACGCGCGGGCGGCGCTCGACGTACCCGGGGGTCTCGCCCGGCTGGTGTGGTCGTATGCCCCCGCGCCGCGGCCGGCACCGCGGACCGCCGACGACGTGCCCGCCACGACTCCGGAGTCGCGTGCGCTCGCCCGTGAGCTGAAGCGGCGCGGCTTCCGCTTCGTCGGGCCGACCACGGTGTACGCGCTGATGCAGGCGTGCGGCATCGTCGACGATCACCTGGCGGGATGCTTCCGCCGCGGTTGCCCGCCACCCGGAAGTTGATCATCTCCCCCTTCCAAATTGCCGCCAGTGCGCCGGAAATGTCCGCTCTAGCTGACACGGAGGAGGGGAACGTGATCGTTTGCCTGTGGCAGGCACGGGTCGGCGAGAGGGGAGGGGGTCGGAGGGTGGCGGCGAGGCGGGGTCAGCGGCCCTCGAAGGTGGGATTGCGCTTGGCCACGAACGCACGGGTGGCCCGCTGGTGGTCGTCCGTACGTGCGCACTCCTCCTGCAGGACGGCCTCTCGCTCGAGTGCGTCCTCGAGGGTGCTCGTCGCGGCGTAGTCGACCGCCTCGCGGATCGCGGAGTACGCCCTGGTGGGACCGCCCGCGAGACGGGCGGCGAGCTCGTGGACGTGCGCGGCGAGGATGTCGGGACCGACGACCTCGCCCACGATGCCGAGCTCGAGGGCCCGCCGTGCGTCGACCGGCTCGGGGAGCACGAGCAGCTCCAGGGCACGTGCACGGCCCACGAGGCGCTGCAGCGTCCACGACGCGCCGGTGTCGGGCCCGAGCCCGATGTTCGCGAACGCCATGAGGAAGCTCGCCTTCTCCGAGGCGACCCTGAGATCGCACGCGAACGCGAGCGACGCGCCCGCCCCTGCCGCCACGCCGTTCACCGCCGCGACGACCGGCTTCGGCATCGCCGCGAGGGTACGCACGATCGGGTTGTAGTGGTCACGGACGGTGTCGCCGAGGCCCTCGCCCGCGTCCAGCCCCTCGACGTGCTCGCGCAGGTCCTGTCCGACGCAGAAGGCGCGTCCGGTGCCGGTCAGCACGACCGCCCTGGACTCGGTGTCATCGGCGGCCCGCCGGAGCGCGTCGAGCAAGGACTCCTTGGTGTAACGGTTCAGCGCCCCCAGCGCCTCCGGACGGTTCAGCGTCAGTGTGGTGACACCATCCCGCGTCTCGTACAGCACGGTCTCGGACACTCTGCCTCCTTCCGGGCTTCCTTCTGTGCCTCCTGTGCCTCCTCCTGGCCCCTGCCTCACCTGCGGTTGTGCGATCCCGTCGAGAACCAGTGTGCCCGCGAGTAGTGCTGATCGTTACCCGTACGACGCCTGAACACGAAATAATGGATCTCCAGTGGTCAGGGTTCAAGCGATTGCGTTCGCTTGCCGCGGCGCGACGTCACGCAGGAAGGGGATGCACGCATGGCGGCGATGAAGCCGCGGACAGGCGACGGTCCGCTCGAGGTGGCCAAAGAGGGACGCGGGATCGTCATGCGAGTCCCCCTCGAAGGTGGTGGGCGGCTAGTCGTCGAGCTGACGGCCGACGAAGCCGGCGACCTGAGCGAGGCGCTGAAGACCGCCGTGGGGTAGGGCGGAGAGGCTCCTGCCTCGTGCCGGGCGGCGGGACCGGTCAGCCGCGTTTGACGGCTGCGAGCAGGCCGTCACCGACGGGCAGCAGCAGCGGCACGAGGCGCTCGTCGTCGCGTACGACCTTGCCGAGTTCGCGGACAGCCACCGTGTCCGGGTCGCGCCGGGCCGGGTCGGCGACCTGACCGTGCCATAGCGCGTTGTCGAAGGCCATGACACCGCCGAGGTGCAGCAGCCGCATCGCCTCGGAGAGGTACTCCGCGTACTCATGCTTCGCGGCGTCGCAGAACACCAGGTCGTAGCCACCGTCCGTGAGCCGGGGCAGTACGTCCAAGGCGCGTCCGGTGATCAGGCGGATGCGCGTGTGAGAGAAGCCGGCCTCGGTGTACGCCTGCTTGGCGAGCCGCTGATGCTCGGGCTCGACGTCGACGCTTGTGAGCATGCCGTCGGGGCGCATCCCCCGCAGCAGCCACACCCCGGACACGCCGACGCCGCTCCCTACCTCGACGACCGCCCGCGCGCCGACGAGAGCCGCGAGGAAGCGCAGCGCCGCGCCGCTTCCCGGGCTGATCGGTGGGGCGACGACGTCCTCGGACCGCGCGCGGGCGTCGACGAGCGCGTCGTCCTCGGGCAGGAACCTTTCGGAGTACGCCCAGCTGGCTTCGTGGCTAGAGATGGCTGCCTCCTCAGAGACCGCGCGGATGGGACTGCCGGGCTCGCGGGGAGTGGGCCCCCAACGTTCGATCAGCGGCAGCTTACAGGCCGCGCGGATAGGGCGGTGGTAAAGGAGCGCGTCACCCGCGCGCGAGCGGCAAGGCGGAGGAAGGAGTCGCAGTGGGCCTGCGTCGACTGACGACCCCCGTCGCCCCGCGGAAACGCGGGGGCGTTTTCGTGGGGATGGGGCGAAGCCGGTCGCGATGCGGGGACGCGCGTGTCCGCCAGTCCTCTCCGCGCGGCCTGTACCTCCGGGAACGCCCAAGGGCGGCTTCTCGTTGGTCCGAGCGAAGAGCATCGGCGAGCGATCCCGTTTGCCCGGGGGGCGACTGGGCAGGGAGGGGATGGACCAGGCACCATGATGGTGACAGCGGTCCCGCGTGAGGGAGGAGCCGTCGTGGCCGACCGCGACCACTCGGCCGGTGCGTCGTGGGTACCGCCTTCCTGGGATGAGGTCGTGCGTACCCACTCCGCGCGGGTCTACCGCCTTGCCTACCGCCTCACCGGCAACAAGCACGACGCCGAGGATCTCACGCAGGAGGTCTTCGTCCGTGTCTTCAGGTCGCTGTCCAGCTACACGCCGGGGACGTTCGAGGGCTGGCTGCACAGGATCACGACGAACCTGTTCCTCGACCATGCCCGTCGGCGTGCCCGTATCCGGTTCGAGGGCCTCGCCGACGATGCCGCCGACCGCCTCCATGGCCGCGAGCCCACCCCAGACGACGTCTACGACCGTCGCCACTTCGACGCCGACGTCCAGGACGCCCTCGACGCGCTGGCGCCGGACTTCCGCGCCGCTGTGGTGCTCTGCGACATCGAGGGTCTTTCGTACGAAGAGATCGCCGCGACGCTCGGGGTGAAGCTCGGCACGGTGCGCAGCCGCATCCACCGTGGCCGTGCGCAGCTGCGCGCCGCCCTCGACCATCGGGCGCCGCGCCCCGCACGTGAAGGAGACTCGTCACGCGAAGGAGAGGCGTCATGAGCCACCTCGGCGAACGCCTCACCGCCCTGATCGACGGCGAGCTCGACCACGACGCCCGCGATCGGGTGCTCGCGCACCTCGCCCTGTGCGACGAGTGCCGCGTAGAAGCCGACAGTCAGCGTGCACTCAAGCGGGCCCTCTCCGGCCTCGGCGGGCCGCCTCCCTCCGACGCGCTCGTCGGGAAGCTGCGCTCGCTCGCGGAGCCCGGCCCCCCGCTGCCGCCGCCGACCCGCCCGCTGCCCGGGCGCTCCCGCGGACCGCGCAGCGTGGTGTTCCGGCAGGCGCGTCACCCGGGCCACCAGGGCCATCGCCCGCTGCGTTACGCGGTCGCCGGACTGTTCTCGCTCGCGATCGTGGCCTTCTGCGCCGCCTTCGTGGCCGGCGGGGGCGGCGCCGGCCCGACCACCGTGGACGTCGGGCCCGCGGTCAACCGTTACGCGGTCGAGCACGCCGCGACCGTCGGGGAGGTCCCGCTCACCGACCCCGCGGCGGGGGCCGCCTTCACCACCGTGTCGACGACCTCGACGACGACCGCCGCTACCCCGTGACGCTTTCCTTCCGTGTCCGTACCGCCGCATCGCTCGCCGCGGCGCCCGGCGCGATCGTCACGGCCGTCGTGCTTCTCGTGACGCTCACCGCTTCGCCCGCGCGGGCCGACCCCGTTCCTTCGCCCGTCCCGACCGGTTCCGACAGCGCTCTCCCGCTGCTGCGCAGGGCGGCCGAGGCGGCACGGCACACGCCGTACGCGGGGTCCCAGTTCGTGTCGTCGTGGACCCGTGGCGGCGCGCGTACGCTCATCGTCGACGTCGAGCACATCCCGGACCGGGGCACGGTGGTGAACGTGCGCGGCACCGTCGCCGGGTCGGGCAGCATGCTGTACGAGAGCGACGCGGCTTCCTCCAGCCCCGGCCCGGCTGAGGTCGGCTCGCAGGGCACGCTCAGCCTTCTCGCCGCACACTACGACGTCCGGCTGGCGGGGGAGGATGACTGCGCGGGCCGTCCCGCGTACATGGTCAAGGCGGTGCGCCCCGACGGGGTTCTCGCGGCGCGCTTCTGGATCGACAAGCAGGCGGGCATTCTGCTGCGCAGGGAGGTTCTGGACCAGAACGGCAGGATCGTCCGCGCGAGCGCGTTCCTCAATGTCAAGGTGGGCTCGGCTTCGTTCGGCGGCGACGTACCGCGCGCCATGCCGCAGCCCTGGGTGGACCAGCTGAGCTGGGGCGACCTGACCGCGCTGCGGGCGCACGGCTGGACGATTCCCAGGTCCCTGCCAGGAGGGCTGACGCTTTTCGATGCGCGCCGCCACGCGGGACACGGTGACAAGGTCGTCCACCTGAGCTACTCCGACGGGCTCTCGACGGTGTCGCTGTTCGTCCAGGAGGGGCAGCTCGACACCGACGATCTCGGGGGGTGGCACAAGACGCGGCTGGGCGGGCGTACGGTCTACATGCGGGAGACCGTGCCGCTGCGGGTGCTGTGGACGGACCAGGGACACGTCTATACGCTGCTGGCCGACGCGCCCCCCGAGCTCGTCCGGCACGTGGTGGCGGCGCTGCCCGACACCCAGGACCGCCCCGAGGGCTTCTGGGGGCGGCTGATGCGTGGGTTGGCCCGGCTCGGCTCGTGGCTCAACCCGTTCGGATGAGTACGAAAACCTTGTATGACACGTCATGTGTCCCGCTCTCGGGTGGGTAGGGAAGACAGACGACATGGCTGACGAATACGACCGGCATGAGGACGCTCGTCCCGGAGATCAGGAGACCCCCCGCGAGGAGGGGGCCGGGCCCGGTGGCCCGGGCGCTCCCGGGGCAGCGGGTCACGAGGGGCCAGCGTCCGACCCCGTTCGGGACCCGTACGCCCCGCCGTCCAGCGCGGGACAGCACGGTGCGCCGTACTCCGGCCGCCCGCCGGCCGGTGGGCACCCTGAGGCGCCGGGCCCGTACCCCGGACAGGCTGGCCCGTACCCGCGGCAAGGGGGACAGTACTCGGGGCAGACGCCTCCGCCCGGTCCTTATGGCGGCCAGCCTCCCTGGGGGTCCGGTGAGCCCGACCCGTGGGCGCGTCCTTCTCAGGGGTGGGGCGCGCCCGGTGGGCGCGACGGCCTGACGAACGTCTTCGCTCAGGACCAGGGCGCATCCCCGTGGGGCAGCGGCCCAGGTGGGCAGACGGATACGCTCGGCAGGCCGGTCCGCGAGCGTCGGGGGCCGACGACGTTCATGCTGGTGTCTCTCGCGGTCGTCATCGCCCTCGTCGCGGGCGGCATCGGAGCGGGCATCGCGACGTGGGCGGCCGCGGGCAACGGCTCCTCGGCGACCACCGCGCAGCCCGTCAACCTCGGGCCGCCGCCCAAAGGCACCACCCAGCGTCCGGCCGGCTCCGTCGCCAGCGTCGCGGGAAACGTGCTGCCGAGCGTCGTCTCGGTCAAGGTGAGCGGCAACGGCGAGAGGGGCACGGGTTCCGGCTTCGTCATCAAGGGCGGCTACATCATCACCAACAATCACGTGGCCGCGCCCGCCGCGCACGGCGGCCGGATCAAAGTGGCTTTCACCAACGGCAAGACCGCACCCGCGCAGGTCGTGGGCCGTGACGAGAGCTACGACATCGCCGTGCTCAAGCCCGAGGGCGTGTCGGGGTCGCCGCCGCTGCCGCTCGGCAACTCAGACGACGTCGTGGTCGGGGACTCCGTGATCGCGATCGGTTCTCCGCTGGGCCTGGCGGGCACTGTCACGTCGGGGATCGTCAGCGCGCTGAACCGGCCGGTGAACGCCGGTCGCAACGCCAGCGCCCAGTCGTACATCAGCGCTATCCAGACCGACGCCGCGATCAACCCGGGCAACTCCGGCGGCCCGCTGGTCGACAGGGACGGCGAGGTCGTCGGGGTGAACTCGGCGATAGCGACGCTGGGCGGCGCGTTCGGACAGTCTGGCAACATCGGCGTCGGCTTCGCGATCCCGATCAACCAGGCACGACGTGTGGCGCAGCAGATCATCAACACCGGTCACGCGACGCATCCGATCATCGGGGCGAGCATCGACGTGACCTACTCCGGCCAGGGAGCCCGCATTCCCGCGCGGGTGCCGAACGGCCGACCCCCGCCGATCCTGCCCGGTGGCCCCGCCGACAAGGCTGGACTGAAGCCGGGCGACATCATCGTCAAGCTCGACGGGAAAGAGGTCACGTCGCCGACCGAGCTGATCGTGGATATCCGCGCGCACGTCCCAGGCGACAGGGTGTCGTTGACGTACCGCAGGGACGGTACCGAGCACACCGTGCACCTCGCCCTCGCGGCGTCGCGTTCGGCGGGGTAACAGGCCGCGGAAAGGGCAGGCCGAGGCCTCTCGAGACCCCGTGAGCGGGTTACGCTGGTGTCAGTCGGCGGGCAGTGGAGAGCCGCTGTGCGGTTTTGCCGTGGACGCGGCCAGGAGGAGTGGTGTTCGGAGACGTGGGCTGGGGCGAGGTACTCGTCCTTATCGTGCTGGCGCTGTTCATCTTCGGCCCGGAGCGGCTGCCCAAACTCGCGTCCGATCTGGCCAAGGGCCTGCGCCAGGTGCGCCGCATGGCGACGAACGCCAAGAACGAGCTCCAGGACAACCTCGGGCCTGAGTACAAAGAC
>JBOHCT010000078.1:0-17882 GCA_050699055.1 Streptosporangiaceae bacterium
GACTCGGGCCGCTCGGCGGCGACATGGAACGACGCCCAGAGGCGCAGCGTCTCGGCGACCGTCAGTGTGGGGAACAGCGCGGCGTGCTGCGGCTGGACCGAGACGAGGCGGCGTAGGCGAAGGTTCTCGGCGGTCGGGTCGAGGCCGAGTGCGCGTACGCGTCCCTCGCTCGGCGTCCGGAGCCCGACGATCGTCTCGATGGCGGTGGTCTTGCCCGCGCCGTTCGGGCCCAGCAGCCCGAACACCTCGCCTTCTGGGACTGTGAGGTCGAGGCCATCGAGCGCGGTGACCTCGCCGTACCGCTTGACCAGGTCGGTGATCTCGACCGCGGTCGTGGTTGCCGTGGTGGTGGTCATCGTGTCTCCCTGAAGGTGGCGGCGGTGCTGGCGATGGCGCGCAGCGCCGCGCAATGCGCCTCGAACGCGTCGCGGCCCCTCGACGTGAGCGACAGCCAGGTACGAGGCCGCTTGCCGACGTAGCCTTTCTTCACCTTGACGTAGCCCGCATGCTCAAGCGTGCTCACGTGCTTGGACAGCACTGAGTCGCTGACCTCGACGGTGTCGCGCACGAACCGGAAGTCTGCGTGCTCGGCGGCGGCGAGCGTCGCGATGATCGAGAACCGCACGGGGGAGTGGATCACGTCGTCGAGCTCGTGGCGCGGATGGTTCACCGCCCAGCCTTCCCCCAGCTCTCGCCAACCGTCCGATGTTCGAGGTACGCGGCGACGAAGAACGGAAGTGAGAAGACGGCCCCGGCGACCGGGAACCACCACCATTCCGGCGGGCGGTCGATCACCCATATGCCGATGGCGGCCAACGCGGCGACGAGCGCGAAGTAGCCGACGAACGCGACGCCGACCCGGCGCTGCGAACGGTGACGCCGGATCTGCTGCCCGCGCTCGTAGAGCCCGAACCCGACCATGCCGCCGCCCCAGACGACCCCGAAGGCGACCCACCTCCAGGGGGCGGGTAGGGCGAAGAGCGGGAACATGACGAGGATCGCGACCCCGATGAGGACGAGGTAGCGGATGTACCAACGGGAGGAGCTGTCATCGACCGCTCGTCGCAGTCGCTCGGCTTCCGCCAGTGTGTCGTTCGGGTCCAGGTGGTCCAGGTGATTCTGCATCGTTGTTAGGTTGGCACGTATTTTCCATGCCGTCAAGTAGTTGTCGAGGCAGCAAGGCTCTGGAGTCCATGAACGGTGCCTCGAGGCAGCACGGCGTTGGGGTTGACGGACGGTGCCTGGCCAGGCCGCCGCTCGGCAGCGGGGCACCCGCGCGGCGAGCTGCCGCCGCGCGTGGAGCGGAGCCGTACGGGTGGGCTGGCAGGAAACGGGATGGGCGATGACAAGTCGGCATAGAGCACGGATGGCCGGATGAGGACAAGCATCAAGGTCTTCGCCGGAATCGACCGATTGCCCCCGCGCCGCCGTCTTGATCACGCTACGGTATCCGGACGATAGGCGCCACGGGGGCGCTCTGCAGTCATCAAGGAGGAGCACATATGTCTGGAATGCGGGGCGGGCAGCTCGAGGAGATGCGCAACCTCGCCCGTAAGTTCGACAACGACGGCACCCAGATTCACGGCCTCGTCCAGTCGCTGAACTCCGACACCGCGAGCAGCACCAGCATCTGGACCGGCCCTGCGGCCGAGCGTTTCCGTGGCGACTGGGAGAGCTACCGTCCGACGCTCAACAAGCTCGTCGAGTCCCTGCACGACGCCGCCAAGGCCGTTCGTGTCAATGCCGACAACATCGAGTCCGCCACCCGCTGACTCACGGCGAGCCGCCTCTGTCCGCGGTTCATTACGAGGAAGCCCCGGTGCGCCGGGGCTTCCTCGTGTATGGGCTCCCAGGTCACTCCTGCGTGGGGACCTGGACCGGCAGCAGGGAACCCGCGCGTGCGAAGAGGCCTCGTCCGACCGGCCCGCTGCCAGCGTTGCGTGGCAGGCGTACGCCCAAGATCTCACCGTCGCTCGGTCCCTGCGGTGCCAGGATCAGCCCGCTTCGCGAGCGCCGCGCCTCCACGGCGAAGCCGCGGTATGTACTCGTCAGGTCGTCTGTCGTGCCGGCGAGCGCGAGGAAGTGGTCGGCGTCGCGGCCGCTGCGCAGGACCTCCTCCAGCGCGCTCGCGATCGGCGCGTCCTTGAGCATCTCGGCGTCGTCGACCAGGACCACGTACCGATCGTGGTCGCTCAGGAGGGCGGTGAGGGCGTCGGGGCCGTCGTCGGCGCCGAGGACGCCGAGGACCCCCGGTGTGGCGGCGAGCGAGCGTAGTGGTGACCGCCGTGGCGTCACCACGGCGACCGGGGTTTCCTGGTCGAGCAGCGAACGCGCCATCGCCAGCAGCGCCGTCGACCGGCCTGACCGCGGCGGCCCGGCGATCACGAAACCCGGCCCGTCGGTCGCGAGGTCGACGCCCTGCGGTGCGAGCTCGTCGCCGCCCGCGCCCACGAGAACCCAGCTCGCAGCCGGGGGCGCGAACTCCGGGTCGAGCCGCAGCGTCTCCGCGACCGTCACTCGGGGAGGCAGGGCATCGACACGCAGCGCCCGCCGTCCCCGCGGCGGGCGCGGATGCCCCTCGGTCGCCGCGCGCGCCAGCCGCTGCAGCACGGCGACCTGCGCGGTTCCGGCGACGTCCCGGTCGAGCAGCGCGATCTGGCTCTCCAGTACCCCGCTCGCCGCGGGCTGCATCACCCGCCCCGGCGGCTGGCTCGCGGGCACGGACTTCGGCGTCAGGCCCACGAGCGACCAGTCACTGGGGTCGGACAGCCGCAGCACTATCCTGTCTTCGAAGACGGTGGAGACCTGCCCGGTGAGGCCGCTGCGGTCGCTCGCCACGACCGCGCGGAGCCCGACGGATGGGCCCTCTCGGAGCAGGCGGAGCATGCTGTCGACGAGACGGCCCATGTCGTACTGCTCGAACGCCGCGACGTAACCCTCCCACCGGTCGAGCATCAGCACCATCCAGGAAAGGCGTTCGTCCGCGGGCGCGGCCGCGCGCTGCTCCGCGAGGCTCGCGAAACCCTTCTCCGCGAGCAGCTGTTGGCGCCGGCTCACCTCGTCCGACAGGCGGCCGAGCAGGCGGTCGACCCGGTCCGGCTGTTCGCGGCCGACCACGGCCCCACAGTGCGGCATCGCGACCAGGGGCAGGACCCCCCCGCCCCCGCAGTCGATGCCGTAGACGTGGACATCGGCGGGTGCGGCCCAACGTGCGATCGAGCCCGCGAGCGTGCGCAGCACGGTGGTCCGTCCCGTACGCGGCGACCCGGCCACGAGGAGGTGGCCGCCTCGCTCCAGGTCCAGCGTGAGCGTTCGCCTGCCCTGGACGGAGGGTAGGTCGGTGAGCCCGAGCGGCAGCGGGGGGACGTGCGGCGTGTCCTCGGCGGCGGGCGGCGCCTCTTCCTCTGGCAGCTCGTCGAGGGTGAGCGTGTCGGGCAGCGGCGGCAGCCAGGGGCTGCGCTGCTCGTGGACACGCAGCTCTTCTGCCGCCTGGCGGATCGCGTCCACGAGCGTTGCCAGGTCGGTGACCATCGACTCCTCGCCGTCGCCGCCGACCCGTAGGGTCAGGGGCCGCCCGAGCGCGCTCCACGGCAGACGCACGACCTCGGGCGGGCGGCGCGTGGCACCGTCGCCGCCCGGCCGCCGGCCGCCCACCCGGGCGGTCTGCACGGCGGCGAGCGACGAGGCGCCGGAACGTACGTAGCAGCGGCCCGGTGTGGATTTGGCGATCCGCGCGGCGTCGGGGGCGTCGATCACGTCGGATGACTCGGTGGTGTCGGTGACGCGCAGCGCGATGCGGAGGTTGGTGTTGGCGCGGATGTCGGCGCTGACGACACCCGCGGGCCGTTGGGTGGCCAGGATGAGGTGGACGCCGAGCGAACGGCCGCGCTGCGCGATGCCGACGAGCCCCGTGACGAATTCGGGCAGCTCGGCGACGAGCGAGGCGAACTCGTCGATGACGAGGACGAGCCGGGGGAGCGGCTCGAGCGGCTCCCCGGCGTCACTCGTGTCCCAGTAGTCGCCGATGTCCTTGGCGCCCGCGTGCAGCAGCATCTCCTCGCGCCGTTTGAGCTCGGCGGACAGTGACTCGAGGGCTCGTTCGGTCAGGTGCCCGTCGAGGTCGGTGACGAGTCCGACCGTGTGGGGCAGTTTGGCGCAGTCCTTGAACGCGCTGCCGCCCTTGTAGTCGATCAGCACGAACGTGATGGCGTCGGGGCGGTTGGCGACCGCCAGAGAGGCGATGAGCGTCTGCAGGAGCTCTGACTTGCCGGCGCCGGTCGTCCCCGCGATGAGGCCGTGCGGCCCGTCGGCGGCGAGGTCGATCGCGAACGGCCCGTCGGCGCCGACACCGATCGGAGCGAGGGTGGTGCGGCCGAGCCGCTCCCAGGCGGTGGTGACGTCCGAAGCGGTCGGGTCGGGCGCGCCGAGCAGGTCGAGCAGGCGAGCCGCATCGGGCACCGCGGCGTCGCCGTCCTCGCGGCTCATGTCGCGTACGGGGGCCACCGCCCGCGCCAGGCGGTCGCACCACGGCAGGCTGACCTGGTCGGCGAGCACGTCGCCGGTGGCTTCGAGGCCGCCGCCGCGCAGCGTGATGTACGGCGGACGTTCCCAGTCCCAGGAGGCGACAGTCTGACATTCCTCGGGAAGCATCCGCTGGTCGTCGTCGAGGCACAGTGCGAACACCCCTGCCTGCGGCCCCTGGCCGAGCACCTGCGGCATACCGGGTACGCGGCGTAGTGCCCTGGCGCCGTCGAGTACGACGAGGACGTTGTACGGCGGCTGCTCCGGCGCCGTCCCCAGCGGCTGGGCCCGACTGACCCGCTCGCCGAGCTGGGCGACGATGTCCGCGCACCGCTTGGCCGTGGTCTCGGCGTCGCCCCCGACGAGGGCCACGCACTCCTCGCCGTCGCGCGGCGCGCAGTGCGGGAGCCAGCGCACCCAGTTCCAGTGGTCGGCCGCGTCGGGGTCGCCGCTGAGGACGACGATCGCGAGGTCGCGGGGACTGTGCAGGGTCGCCGCCTGCGCGACCAGCCACCGCGCGAGGGCGCGGGAGCGGTCCCGCGGTCCGGACAGGCCGACGACGCCGAGCTCCGGCACCGGAAGCGTGACCGGGACAGTGCGGGCGCGCGGTGGCTCGGGCACGGGATCGTCGTGCGCGGCGCCTCGACCCGGGACGAGCTCGACGTGCGCCGGGAGATCGGCGACCCCGACCCGAAGGTGGAGGGTGTCGGGGTCGTCGATACGCCGCTCCCACAGTCGCCGGCGTGGTCCGGTGGCGGTGAGGAGCACCTCCGCGGGGTCGGGAGCCTCGGCGCGGCGCTCGGCCTGGTCGGTGAGACGCAGCTGCTCGAGCCTGGTTTCGAACTCCGCCTTCTGCTGCTCGTACTCCTTCAGTGCCTGCCGGTACTTCTTGCGCCCGAAGCGCGACTCGCTCACGAAGTTGCCGAGCATCATGAGCGGGCTGAGGAAGCACATCAGCAGGTAGTACCAGTGCCCCGTGACCTTGGCCATGACGAGCCCCATCACGGCGGGGAGCATCGCGGCGAGCAGCGGCAGGCGCGGCCGGTCGGACTTCTTGGGCTCGGTCGGCACCTCCAGCCTCCGGCGACCGGGCGGCGGCGCGAGCCGGGGCGGCCGGTTGTAGGCGAGGCCACCGTCGTCCATCGGCGTCAGGTGGGCGTCGGGCGACTCCAGGGCGTGGAGGGCCAACACGGTGTCGCCGAGGGTGAGGACGCCGCCGATCGGCCACGGTGTGGGCCCGGTGAGCGGATCACCGTCGAGGATCGCGCCGACGCCCTGGTACGGCTCGACCGTCGTCTCCGCCGGCCCGGCGACGACGTGCAGGGCGTAGGACGCGACGTGCTCGTCGACGATGCGCACGGCGCACTCGGCGGCCGTGCCGACGGCCACCGCACCGATGCCGAGCCGATGGACGGAACCCGCGTTCGGCCCCCCGGAGACGCGCAGCTCCACGACGCCCTTGGGTTCGGCGACGATCGTCCCCGCGGCACCCTCGGCGTCGAGCGAGACGACCGCGCCGTCACGCAGCGCCTGGGCGGCGGGCGCTGACGGGTCGAGCGGACCCCCATCGGACCAGAGCCCCTCGACGGCGGGGGAACGCCGGGCGAGGGCCACGGCTCGTGGATGTGGCAGGACGACCGCCAAGCGGGTGTCGTGCCCTGGTGGCGGGCCCGGCACGGCTGTCGGCGCGAGTGCTCGGCTCAGCGCGTCGGTCACCTCGCCGACTGTCGTATCGTCGTCGCCCGCGACCACCACGTCGACATGCTCGTGACCGGAGTAGGCCAATGCCGTCAGCGCGATGCGCATGCGTTTACGTAGCCTCCCTTTCCTCGGGCGCGTCCCGCAGATCTGCTGTCCTGCTGCGCATCGCCCGGGACACGCCCGCCGCTGTGAGCTTAGAAGCGGGCGTCAGCCGGCGACGGGCGGTCGGAAGATTTCCGTATCACCAAAAGCGGATCTTCTGTGCTGTTCTTGGACAAAGCTGACAACAAGCACTCGCCTCATAACGGCAGCCGAATTGACGGAACGCGCGACCCTCGCGACCATTGAACGCCGTCCTCGCTCTTTCCGTCGTGGTCGCGTGCGCGACCGTGACCGGCCGTCGTCACGGGGGGTCGCACATTCATGAGGGTTTCGGACCGTATGTCAACCCCGGCGGGCGGGTCCACGCCGCTCGCGCAGCAGGGCGAGCAGCACTCCACCCCCCACGCGGGCTCGCGGGCGGGCGGGCGTCTACCCGTGGCGCAGCGCGAGCGCAAGCCCGCCCTCGCGGCGGTCGCGGTACTGTTGGTACTCGCCGGCGCGTTGGCGAGCGGGCTGCTCGTCATCCGCAGCGGCGACCGCGTGTCGGCGATCGAGATCGCCAAGCCGGTGGCTCCGGGCGCGCGGATCTCCCTGGACGCTATGCGTGAGGTCCAGGTCGCCGCCGACTCCGAGGTCGAGAACGTGCCCTGGGCCCAGCGCAACCAGGTAGCGCGCTACTACGCCAAGGTGCGGCTCGTGCCCGGCACCCTTCTCACGCCCGCGATGGTCACGAGCGACTCGGCGTTCGGCGTCGGTCAGCTCGTCGTCGGCCTCGCCCTGAAACCGGGTCAGCTCCCCGCACAGGGTGTGGCGAAGGGCGACCACGTGCGCCTCTACGCCGTCGGAACGGCGAGTGGGAGCGACAGCGGGGGCGCCAAGCCGGGCACGACCCTCGCGAAGGACGCGATCGTCTACGAGGTCGCGACGCCGGACAGCGACTTGGGCTCCGGCACGACCATGGTCTCTGTCGCGGTCGGTCAGGCGAAGACACCCGCCCTGACCCAGGCGGCGTCCACCGGCGCCGTCGCCGTCGCCCTCCTGCCGCCGCACGGGGGCCAGTAGTGCAGAACCAGACCCATGCGCCCAGCCGCCGGGGGCCTGCGACGTGCGGTATCGGAGCGATGTGGCGCTGATCGCGCTGGCCGCGGACAAGGGGGCCCCGGGCGTGACGACCGCCGCGGTGACCCTTGGCGCCGTCTGGCCCCGCGGCGTGCTGGTCGCCGAGTGCGACACGTCAGGGGGCGACCTCGTCTACCGGCTTCCTTCGCACGAAGGAACGCGCCTCGACCCCGCCCGCGGCCTGCTTAGCCTCGCTGCCCAAGCCCGTCACGGGCTGCGGTCGGAGCGGATCTGGCAGCACACCCAACGCCTGGCCGGAGGCCTCGACGTGCTCGTCGGGCTCACGACCGCGGAACAGGCCGCCGGGCTCCCCTGGATCTGGGGCCGTCTCGGCCAGGCGCTCGGGTCCCTGCCCGACGTCGACGTGCTGGCCGATTGCGGACGCCTGGGCGCGCGTTCTCCGATGTACGACCTCCTCGGCCAGGCCGCGGCGATCGTTGTCCTCACCCGCGCGTCGCTCGACCAAGTGGCGCACATGCGCGACCGTGTCCTCGCGCTCGCGAACAGTTTCGGTGCTGGTGGCGGGCCTACGCCGGCAATCGTGGTGGTGGTCATCAGTGAGCCCCGCCAGCACAAGCAGGCGGTCGACGACGTCAATCGGATCGTCGTCAATAGTCAGTTGCCGGCGACTGTTTTGGGGGGTTTTGCCCTCGATCCGAAGGGCGCGAGCATGCTGCGCGGTCAATGGGGAGGGCGATTGGACAAATCGCTGTTGATCCGTTCTGGACGCGAAGTCGCTGCTAGTCTCTTGGCCCACTTGAGTGGTTTGAGTGGGTCGCCAGGTTGACGAGTATGTGTCGCCATTCATCTGGGCTCGCGAACGGAGGCGGGGAGCCGGCGTTCCCCCGTTCGCGCGGTCCGGGTTCGCGGGAATGCGAAAGCCTGCCCGACGCCGCCCGAATCGTCGCTCACGACGAGTGGAGGCAGCAAGACACGCCCTAGGGGGAGCCGCGTGGACCATGGTCTCGTCAAGCGCCTTCGCGCGGAGGTCGGCAACCGTCTCGCGGAGCAGCGTCGCATCGACGCCGCGAACGCCGTTCCCCCGATGTCGCCCGAGGACGAGCGGCAGTTCGCACGCGCCCTGATCGCACAGGTCCTCGAGGAGTTCGCGCGCGGCGAGATCAGCGGCGGCCGCACCCCCCCGAACGCCGAGGACGAGGAAGCGCTCGCGGCCGGCATCCACGCCGCCTTGTTCGGCGTCGGCCGGCTGCAGCCGCTCCTCGACGAGCCCGAGATCGAGAACGTCGACATCAACGGATACGACCGCGTCTTCGTCGGCTACGCGGACGGCCGCGAGGTCATGGGCGAGCCGGTCGCCGACAGCGACGAGGAGCTGGTCGACCTCATCCAGGTGCTCGCGGCGTACTCCGGGCTGTCGAGCCGGCCGTTCGACAGCGCGAACCCCCAGCTCGACCTGCGACTGCCCGACGGTTCGCGGCTGTCGGCCGTCATGGACGTCACGGCCAGGCCGGCGCTCTCGATCCGCCGTGCCCGCCTCGGCAAGGTCTTCCTCGCCGACCTCGTCGGCAACGGGACTGTCAGTCCCGAGCTCGGATCCTTCCTCGCCGCCGCGGTCGCCGCGCGCAAGAACATCATGCTCTCCGGTGCCACCAACGCCGGTAAGACCACCCTGCTGCGCGCGGTCGCGGGGGAGATCCCGCAGGCGGAGCGTCTGATCACCGTGGAGCGTTCGCTCGAGCTGGGCCTCGACCAGTTCCCCGAGCTGCACCCGAACGTTGTCGCGCTGGAGGAGCGGCTGTCCAACTCCGAGGGCGAGGGCGCGATCTCCATGGCCGAGCTCGTACGCCGCAGCCTGCGCATGAACCCGAGCAGGGTGATCGTCGGCGAGGTTCTCGGCGACGAGATCGTCACGATGCTCAACGCGATGTCCCAGGGCAATGACGGCTCGCTGTCCACGATCCACGCCAACTCCGCGTTCGAGGTGTTCAACCGCATCGCGACCTACGCCCTCCAGGCCCACGAGCGGCTGCCGGTCGAGGCGACACACCTGCTGATCGCGGGCGCCATCGACTTCGTCGTGTTCATCGAGAAGCGCAACGACTACGCCACCGGCGGGCGGCTGCGTCGTTTCGTGAGCACCGTACGCGAGGTCACCGGCTGTGACGGCCGGGTGATGTCCAGCGAGGTGTTCGCGCCGGGGCCCGATGGTTCCGCCGTCCCGCACGCCCCCATCTCATGCATCAACGAACTGGCCGCGCACGGTTACGCCCCGGCTGTCGGCGGGGTGTGGTGATGTGGGCATGACCGGCGTGAACGTCCCGAACGGCCTGGGCCCGCTGATCGCGATTCTCGCCGGTGCGGCCGTCGGCGGCGGTCTCTTCCTGCTGTTCGTCGCGGTCCGCGGCCTCCCGCACAGGCCGGACAGCCCACCGAGCGGCGAGCGGCTCCGGCGACTCGGACGTTTCCTTTCCACCCGCGGGGCGATCGCGGTCATCGGTGGTTTCGCGGTCCTCGCGGTCACCCGCTGGCCGGTGGCGGGGGTGGCCGCCGGCCTGCTCATCCTGTCGTGGAACGGCCTGTTCGGCGGGGCGGCGGAGGAGCGCAACGCCATGCTGCGGCTGGACGCCCTCGCGTCGTGGACCGAGTCGCTGCGTGACACCATCGCCGGCGCCGTCGGTCTCGAGCAGGCGATCCCGGCCTCCACCCGCGCGGCCGCGCCGAGCTTGCGGCCACACCTTCAGCTGCTCGTCGACCGCCTGCACACCCGAACCCCACTCGCCGACGCGTTGCGTCGCCTCGCCGACGAGTTGAAGGACCCGAGCGCCGACCTTGTCGTGGCCGCCCTCATCCTCAACTCCCGGCTGCGCGGCCCGGGCCTCCGCGATCTGCTCGGCGCCCTCTCGACGGCCGCCCGCGAGGAGCTCGACATGCGCCGGAGGGTCGAGGCGGAGCGGCGGAGCACGCGCCGCAGCGTCCAGATCGTGGTGGGCGTGACGCTCGGCGTCATGGCGCTGCTCGTGATCTTCAACAGGGACTACGTGCAGGCGTACGACAGTTTCCTCGGCCAGCTCGTGCTCGCCGTGATCGCCGGCATGTTCGCGCTCGGCTTCCTGTGGCTCCGCCGGCTGGCTCACTTCGACCTGCCCGGCCGGATCCTCGCCGGCGTCTCGTCCGTCTCGGCGCCGCCCGAGCCCGACCGTCATGACCCTGCCGCGCGGGGGCGGTCTCATCTGGCGGGGGGTGTGCGCTCACCATGATGACCACGGCTCTGCTGGGCGGCGCCGCCTTTGGGTTCGGCCTCTACCTGCTGTACCGCGCTCTGTTCCCGTCGCGTCCCGGCCTCGCGACGAGCCTGGCGACCCTCGATGTCGCCCGCGGCTCCGGCCGCCGGGCGCCGCGCCCGTCGACGGGCCAGCGGGAGCAGCTCGGGCCGGTGCGCCGGTGGCTCGGTGAGCGACTGGTGGCATTCTGCGCGGAGCACGGATGGCAGTTCCGATCGACCCGGTCCGACCTTGCGCTGCTCGGACGGTCGTTCGAGGGGTTCCTCGCCACGAAGTGCCTGCTCGCGGCCGGTGCGCTGATCACGATCCCGTTCCTCGCGGCGTGGCTGTCGTTCGTCGGGCTGTCGATCAACCTGGGGGTCCCGCTCTGGGCGGGCCTGATCTTCGCGGCGGTCTTCTTCTTCCTGCCCGACCTCCAGGTCAAACAGGACGCCTTCCAGCGCCGCCGCGACTTCCGTCACGTCGTCGGCTCGTTCCTCGACCTCGTCGCGATGAACCTCGCCGGTGGGCGGGGGGTACCGGAGGCGCTGCTGTCCGCCTCGTCGGTCGGCGAGGGATGGGCGATGCGTCGCATCCGTGACGCGTTGCAGAACGCCCGTATCACCGGCACGACGCCGTGGGAGGCGCTCGGTGACCTCGGCGAGGAGGTCGGGGTCGACGAACTGTGCGACCTCTCCGCGGCCCTGACCCTGGTCGCCGACGACGGCGCCAAGGTCCGCTCGTCGCTCACCGCCCGCGCGGCCACCATGCGGCGTAAGCAGATGGCCGACCTCGAGGGCAAGGCAGGCGAGCGTTCCCAGTCGATGCTGGTCGCGCAGCTGCTGCTGTGTGCCGGCTTTCTGTTGTTCCTGATCTTCCCTGCTGTCATGCGGGTGATGAACGCCTGATGCGCGAAGGAGGAGGCTGTGAAGTCGCTGAAGAGGTTCTTCAACCCTGTCCACGATCCCGAGCTGGCCTATTGCCTGACGCTGCTGCGGGTGCGGCTCGACCGGGCGCGTGCCGCGGACCGGAGCCGGGGCGCGTCCGCGATCGAGTGGGCGATCATCACGGCCGCGGCGGCCGCCATCGCGATCGTCGCGGGCGGGCTCATCCTCAAGAAGGTCAAGCAGGCCGCCAACAGCGCGCAGACGAGCTTCAACCCGGGTCCGTGAGCCGGTCGCGGCCCGCGGTCGACGGCCGAGCCGAACGCGGCGTGAGCTCGATCGAGTTCGCTTTGCTCACGCCGATCATGTTGATCACGTTGCTGCTCGTGGTGCAGTTCGCGATGTACTTCCACGCCCGCCACGTCGCGCTCGCGGCGGCCCAGGAGGGCGCGCGTGTGGCGCGTACCGACCGGGGGCCGTCCTGGCGCGACGACGCCAAGCAGCGCACCGTCCGCTACCTCGACTTCGTCGGGGAGAGACTGCTCGTGGCGCCCACGATCAGGCCGTACGAGAACGGCACGAGCCGCGGTGTGCGGGTCTCCGGCGACGCCGTGTCGGTGCTGCCGTTCCTCACTCTGCGTGTGGTGGAGGGCTCCTTCGGCCCGATCGAGTGCTTCAGGTCCGATGTCGTGGGGGCGGGCTGCCAGTGAGGAACTGCTTGGAAGCTGGTTCGGCCGCAGCGGAGTCTCGGGAGCACGTGAACCGAAGCCAGGGGGCCCGAAGGGCAGACGCCCGCGAGGTTCACAAACGAGCTCCGGACGCGGGGGAGCGGGGGTCGATGGCGATCGAGGTCGCGATCCTCGCGCCAGTCATCGTGATCTTCATGCTGCTGATGATCGGCCTGGGCCGGGTGGTCGAGGCCAAGGCCCAGGTAGGCGGCGCGGCCCGTGACGCGGCCCGCGCCGCCTCGGTACAGCGTTACGAGAGCGGCGCTCAGCAGGCCGCCGAGCAGGCCGCGAGCCGGGACCTCGCCAACTGGTGCGTTCGCCCGCCCACCGTCGTCCGCACCGGTGGCGTGTTCGCGCCCGGCGCGCTGATCACGTACGAGGTTCGCTGCAGGGTCGACCTGACCGGGCTCGAGGTCATCGGTTTCACCCCGACCAAGACCGTCACCGAGGACGCCACCGCCCCGATCGACACGTACCGGAGGGTCGGATGAGCGCGCCCGAGCATGTCGTACGAGCCCACCGGGCCGGGGACGATCCACGTCGCGTCGGCCGGGAGCGCGGGTCGTTCGCCATCTTCGTGTCGATCTTCTCGCTGTTTGTCATCCTCCTCGCTGGGTTGCTCGTCGACGGTGGCTTGGCCATCTACGCGCGGCAGCGCGCCGCCGACGAGGCCGGGCAGGCGGCGCGGTACGCCGCCGACGACATCGACCTCGCCCACCTGCGCTCGACGGGCACGGCGGTGATCGACCGCGACGCCTGTGTCCGAGCCGACGACGTGATCGCCCGCTACGGCGACGCGAAGAAACACGACTGCTACGTACCGTCCGACGGAAGCTCGGTGACCGTCTCGGTGACGATCGAGTTCAAGGCGCAGATCCTCGGGATCATCCCGGGGCTCGGGACGTTCGAGGTCACCTCCCACGCGACCGCCAACCCGGTGTCGGGGATCTAGGTCTAGGAAGACAGGGCCAATGGCAAGGAACATGACGTCGTACCGGACAGTGGGCCGTACCCCCCGCGACGTTCTCATCGGCGTGACGGCGATCCTCGCCCTCGCCGTCCTCGTCGCGGGCGTGCCGTTCGCATTGCTGACCCTGCTCGGCTCGCCCTTGCCCACGAGCATGCCGAGCCTCGAGACCCTGACTCAGCCGATCGGCGTCGGCACGCTGCTCGACATCCTCGCGGTGCTGGTCTGGCTCGCGTGGATCCAACTGATTGCCTGCGTCGTCGTAGAGGTGTACGCGGGGATCCGTGGGGTCGGCATGCCGACGCAGGTGCCGCTGGCTTGGGGCACACAGACGCTGGCCCACCGGCTCGTCGCGGCCGCCCTGCTGCTCTTCACCGCGACCGGCGCACTGGTGCCCGCCCTCGCGGGGCCGGCACACCAGGCCGCCCACCAAGCGGCACAGCAGCGGGCTCCCCACGCGATCACCGCGACACAGGGTCTCCAACAGAGCCTTCCCGGTGGCCTGCAGGGGGAGCAGCCGCAGCGGATGCCGACGCAGGCAGCGCAGGCAACGGGGGCACACCAGTCGGTCAAGAAGTACTACACGGTGCAGCCGCCCGAGGGGCGACACCACGAGAGCCTGTGGGAGATCGCGCAGGAGCATCTCGGCGAAGGGCGTCGTTACAAGGAGATCTTCCAGCTCAACCAGGGACACGTGCAGCCAGACGGTACCGAGCTGACCATCGCGAGCCTCATCCGGCCCGGGTGGGTCCTCGAGATGCCAGCGGACGCCCACGGGCCGGGCGTCGAGGTCGTCCGTCCCGGGCAGCCGGCCCACCCGCCGTCCTCACAAGGGGCCGGCTCGCACGATTCCGCCCAGGGTGTCGACGGAGCGGCCGCGGCCCCGGTGGGACAGCTCGCCGACGGCACGGGTCATGGCGGCGGGGGCAGTGGCGGGGGCGCCAGCGGGGGCGCCAGCGGGGACAGTGACAGCACCAGTGGCGGCACCAGTGGCGGCGGCAGTGGCGGCGGCAGTGCCCCCGTCGTCCAGGCGCCGGGAGAGCAGGTCCACTTCCCGAACGAGCTGGCCGCGGCCGTCCTCCTCGCGGCGGGGATTCTCGCCGCCCTCGGCGGGCGTCGGCGCCAGCAGCTGTGGAACCGCGCTTTCGGCACCCGGATCCGCGGGCCCGAGGGCGAGGCGGCACTGGCGGAAGAGGCGCTGCGCATCGGGGCGGACTCAGAGTCCGTACGCTTCCTCGACCTCGGTCTCCGCCTGCTGTCGCGACTTGTCGCCGAGCGGGGACGCGTACTCCCCGTCGTCTACGCGGCGCACCTCGGTGTCGAGGGGCTGGACCTGTGGGTCGTGCCGGCCGACCACGACGCTCCGTCGCCGTGGATCGCCCTCGACCGCGGCCAGGTGTGGCGGCTGCCGCGCACGATGGCGGCCAAGCTCGACGAGCACGTGGTGGGCGACACTCTCGCACCGTACCCGGGGTTGGTCTCGCTCGGCACGAACGACACCGGGCGCATCCTCGTCGACCTCGAGGCCGCGCACGGGCTCGTCGCCCTGCGTGGCGCTGAGCCGCTCGCCAGGGCCGCCCTTGCCGCCGTGGCCGTCGAGTTGGCCACCAACGCCTGGTCCGACCACATGCGGGTGACCCTCGTCGGCTTCGGTGACGATCTGACGATGCTCGCCCCCGACCGGGTCCGGGCCGTCGACAGGCTCGCCGAGGTGCTGCCCGAGCTCGAGGCGGAGGCGGAGGAGACACGCGGGGCGATGGCGGCGAGCGGTATCGACTCGGTACTCACCGGCCGGTGCCGGGGACTCGCGGGGCAACGCTGGATGCCGCACTACGTCCTCCTCGCCGGGCCGCCGGAGCGGGCGGAGGCCGGGCGCCTGCGTGCGCTGGCGGCCACGGCGGAGCGCACGGCGACGGGCTACGTCGTCGCGGGAGACATGCCGGGGGCGGCCTGGACGTGGGACGTGGGCGAGGACGGTCGGCTCCGCGCCGGCGTGCTCGGCCTGGAAGCCAAGGCGCAGCTGCTGCCGGACCGCCAGTACTCCGCTGTCGTCGAGCTGTTCCGTGCGGCTAGCGAGCTCGATGGACTGCCGCTGCGCCGGAGCGTGGACAGCGGCGCGACGTCGGCTCCGGGCGCGGGCCTTCCCGATCTCCGCAGGCCCGCCTCGGTGGACGTGCGGATCCTCGGCGCCGCCGAGGTCGACGCGGGCGGCGATGTCGAGGAGTCTCGCCGCGCGACGTGTACTGAGGCCCTGGTCTACCTCGCGGCGCACCCGGAGGGCGTCCACCCGACAGTCCTCGGCGGAGCCATCTGGCCGCGTGGCGTCACCGGGCCCGTCCGCGACGCCACGATCGCGCGGGTCCGCGACTGGTTGGGGCGGGACAGTACCGGCCGGCCCAACCTCGACACCGATCGTGACGGGCGGCTGCGTCTCGGGCCGGAGGTGCGTCTTGACTGGGCAGTCCTCCGGGCGTTGGTTCAGCACGCGCTCGGCGACCCCGCGCAGGAACAGGCGTACCTCTCCCGGGCGCTCGACCTCGTACGCGGCCCACTGCTCGAGGGGCGTCCGCGGGCCCGTTACGCGTGGCTGGCCGCCGACCCCCTGGAGTACGACGTCTACGCGTGGGTCAGCGACGCGGCTCATCGGCTGGTCGAGCTGCGGCTCGACGCGGGCGACGGTCGGGGTGCTGTCGAGGCGGCGCGTGCCGGGCTGCGGCTGGCGGTCGACGACGAGCTGCTCTGGCGCGACCTCCTGCGTGCCACGGCCGCGGCGGGCGACACGGCACATCTGCGGTCGGTCGTCGACGAGCTGCGGCAGCGGGTCTCCGACGACCCGGTCTCCGACGAGATGCATCCGGAGACGGAGGCGCTTGTCGACGAGTTGCTCCCGTCGTGGCGGCTTTCTGTGGCAAACTAGTCCGGCCGATGTTGAGGAAAATGAAAAAAGACATGATGGACAAGTTCGGGGCTTATCGTCACGTCTTTCCGACTCTCGCCGTCGGAGTCGTGCTCGGGCTGACGGCGGCATGCGCAGGAAGCGGACAGCCGCGCAGTGTGGGGACATTTCACCCGGAAGGTGACACGTCGCCCGCCGCATCCTCGTCGCCTTCGCATTCCCCGAAGAGGAGCCAGCCGAAGCTCGCCTCGAGGCTCCCCGACGACGTCCACGTCATCTTCGAGACCTCGCTGCCGAAGAAGCACAGGAAAGCCGCGGTCATCAAGGCATACCGCAACTTCGAGATAGCCAGCCAGCTGATTATCCTGAGCCGCGGCAAGAAGCGGCCGGACAAGCGGTACATCACGCCAAGTATTGAGCCCATGCAGAGAAAGCTCATCCACGCGTACAAGAGCAGGCACCGTACGGTCACCGGGACGCTGCGCTTCTACCGGACCCATGTGACCTCGATGAAGAAGCACGCGGCGTTCATCAAGACGTGCGTCGGCCAGAAGCACGCGTACGACCGTGACCTGAGGACAGGGAAAGTGATCAAGAACTCCCCCGGGCCTCCTCAGCACTGGTACAGCGTCAGGGCGGGGCTGCGGCTCGAGAAAGGTCAGTGGCGGGTCAACCTTTACGACGCCAAGATTCCGGACAAGGAGTGCAAGCGATGAGGAGACGGGTCGCGCTCGTGGGGGCGCTCGCCGTGATGGGCACGTTGGCCCTCCAAGCGCCGGCGTCCGCGGACCAGACCTCCGGGTCTGACGTCCACGCCGGGTCGCACGGCCGCACCCGTTGGGTGCAAGTGTCGGATGTGCACTTCGACGGCCCGGTCGACGAGAGCGGTGACTCCTCAGGCGTGCCGGCCGACTGGAACCCGCCGGCGTGCTGGTATGTGCCGACGTACACCTCGGCCGCGATGAAGGACATCATCCTGAACATCGCCAATACGATGCACCACGTCCCGGACATGCAGCGCAAGGCGGACGACTATCGCGACCAGTACGGTAACTTCCATAAGGGCGAGGCGGGGAAGTACGCGATCACCAAGTGCAGCGACCCCGCCAGCCCCGAGGCGCTGAAGTGGATCAACTCCCACGACCCCTACGTGTGGGTGCCGAAGGGCGCCGACCCGCCCGACGTCCTGACACCGCACGTGCTCTCCGAGCTGATGCGCGCCAAGATCAAGCTGCCGAAGCCGGATATCTCGATCAACCCGGCGCGGCGCAGCTTCGTCCGGCTCCCGACGTGGGTGTGGATCACCGGGGCGGCCACGGAACCCGTGAGCGTGACCGCCGGGATCCCCGACGGGCCGAGCGCGACGCTGACCGCGCGGCCCACGCACGTCGAGATCGATCCCGGCACGAGGGGGGACCGGGCGACGCTGCACCCCGCGAGCGGCGTCTGTCCCGGCACCGGGAAGCCCTACAACGGCAACCCCAAGGCCACGCCGCCGTGTGGGGTGACGTACACGCATTCGACCGCGGACGTGCCGGGTCAGGCGTACCACCTGACCGCGACCGTTGAGTGGGCGGTTACCTGGAGCGGCAGCGACGGCAGCGGCGGCACGCTGCCGACCGGGCGGGTCAGCGACACGGCCGACATCCGCGTCGCTGAGGTGCAGACCACCGTCGACAACTCCCGCTGACCAACGAGAAGCCAGCGAGAACCGTGTGGCGGCGCGGGTCGGCTGGACACGCC
>JBOHCT010000079.1:0-17745 GCA_050699055.1 Streptosporangiaceae bacterium
GTGCCGACCGGGCCGACCGGGCCGACGTGACCGACCGGGCCGACGTGACCGACCGGGCCGACCGGGCCGACCGGGCCGACCGGGCCGACCGGGCCGACCGGGCCGACCGGGCCGACGTGGCCGACCGGGCCGACGTGACCGACCGGGCTGACGTGGCCGACGTGGCCGGGGAGGCAGCCCAGCACGAGGCCGGCACCGCTCATCCCGGCCGGTACGACGAGCCCAGCCGCGAACCCCCGGGCTCCTACACCGCGGTCTTCCCGGCGGTGACCAACTCCGCGGAAGGAAACGGGCAGCGCGAACGAGACGACGAGACCGACCCCGATCCGGAGCTGTCCCCCGAGACCGGGTACGCCGTCCGGCCGCCCAGCCCCCGCCCCCCGGCGCCGTTCGCGCCACCGGAGGACTCGTGATGACGTCGCCTCGGGTCAGGCACGCCTCAGCGCCCCCGTGCGACCTGTCCGGCCCGCCGTGACACTGACCGGCCCGCGGACGGTCAGGCACCCCTCGCCGGCACCCGCCCGCGGGTCTGTGTTCGCGCCCGGGTGGCCGCTTGCCGCGCTCTTCGTGCTGTACCCGCTGTGGTGGGCGCTCGGCCTGCGGACGATCATCTTTCCGGTCCTGGCCGTCCCGATGGCGCTCACCCTCCTCAAGCGGCGACCGATCAAGGTGCCGCCCGGCTTCGGCCTGTGGCTTCTCTTCTTGGTCTGGTTCGTCGCGAGTATGAGCATGCTGCGCCAGAACCCGCCAGGCACCATCGACGACGGTTTCCACGCGTCGGAGCTGATGGCGGTCGCGGTCCGCCTGGTGGAGTACCTCACCATCACGGTCGCCCTGCTCTACCTCGGCAACCTCTCCGAGAAGGAGCTGCCCCGGCTGCGCGTCGTACGGATGCTCGGCGCGTTGTTCCTCACGACGGTCATCGGGGGGCTGTTCGCCCTGGCCCTGCCGACCTTCGAGTTCACCTCGCCGGTCGAGATGATCCTCCCCAGCGCGCTCGCGAACGAGCCGTACGTGCAGAGCCTGGTGCACCCCTCCACGGCCCAGGTCATGGACTTCCTCGGCTACACCGAGGGTCGGCCGGCCGCGCCGTACGGCTACACCAACGAGTGGGGCCAGAACCTCAACCTGCTGCTGGTGTGGTTCGCTGTTGGCTGGTTCATGCGCGGCACGCACCTGCGGCGCACGATCTCCCTCGTCGCATGCTGCCTAGCACTCGCGCCGGCGATCTACTCACTCAACCGCGGCCTGTGGATCGGGCTCGCGCTCTCCGCGATCTATCTGGCCGTACGCCTCGCCGCGCGGGGACGCCTCTGGGGGCTCGGGGCGCTCGGCACACTGACCGCCGCGCTCGCGATCGCGTTCGTCGTCTCCCCCCTGCAGGAGGTTGTCACGGCACGCCTCGCGCACCCGCACAGCAACAGCATCAGAGGGTTCACGGTCGAGCGCACCATCGAGGCGACGTCACACTCACCGGTACTCGGGTACGGCAACACGCGCGACAACCGGGGCAGCGCACACTCGATCGCGATCGGACCCACGCCGGCCTGCCCGAACTGCGGGACCGCCACGCTCGGCAGCAACGGTCAGCTCTGGCTCGTCCTCATCTCCCAGGGGTACGTCGGGGCGGCGATCTACCTCTCCTTCTTCGTCGTCGCGCTGCTCAGGTACGGGCGAGATCCGACGCCGATCGGCTGGGCCGGCACGCTGGTCCTCTTGCTCTCCTTCATGTACATGTTCGTGTACAACGCCCTCGTCATGCCGCTGATGATCTACATGCTGTCGTTCGGACTGCTCTGGCGAAACGACACGGACCGGCGGGCCGCCGAGTGAGCCCGGTGGAAGGTCCGGTGGGGGATCCGCGAGAGCGTCCGCCCCTCCGGCCCGGTCCGGTCCCGGCGTCCATGATCAGCGTCTATGGTCCACCCGCGTAGTCCTCTACGCCTTCAGGCCATTGGCGCGGATCTTGGTGACGGCCCTACACCCGGCTCGTCCCGCCGCGCGTCCGTGATCCGCCCCTGTGGTCGCAAGGCGAAATTAACTACAGCCCTGGACCACCCACGCGGATCATGGTGATGGCCCGCAGCGGCTCAGGGCCCGGGCGGGGTGAAGTACGCCAGATCGCTGATCGCACGGTAGGCCTCGAGCGCTGACCTCGTACTGTCGATCGTCGTGTCCCCACGCGGAGCATGGGGCGACGCGAAGTAGACGTAGGCCTTGATCCGCGGGTAGTCGGGACCCCCTCTACCGACCGCACGGAACACCTCCGCCTTGTGCTCCCGGTCGTCCGGCTGGCTGAAGACCCCCCACTCGGCGAGCATGAGCGGCTTGTCCGGGTAGCGTTTCGTCGCCCAGGCATAGAACCCGGGCCAGTTCTCGCCGCCGAACCACTTGTTCACGAGGTCATCGAAGCTGTGTACGCCCTCGCCCGCGAACGGGTCGAAGGCGATCCAGTCGACGACGTCGTCCCCGGGATACAGCGCGTCGAACCACGGCCTCGTGCCCCACTTCTCCGCCCCCATGTACGTCATGACCGTCACCGCGTTCGCGACGCCGTCGGCACGTAGTCGCGTCACGACGTGCCGGAACATCGCCGCGTAGTCCTTCGCGGTGTACCCGGAACCCTTGTGCGGGTCGACCTCCTCCTCCGGCTCGTGGTGGATGGCCAGGAAGAACCGCTCACAGAAATGCTTCGTGACATACGCGGCGAGCCGATCGATCTCGCCGTCGACCGCGCCGTGGGCGACCTCCGCCCACGTGTGCCCGGCCTCGGGTTTCCAGTCGAGGAACAGCAGCCGGTGCTTGCCCTTCTCGCGGGCGATCGCGATCTCCTCCGCGGTCGGGAACAGCTCCGCACCACGGTGGTAGAAGTGCACGATGTCGACAGTACGGTCGATCTTGTCCTCGAAGCGGGCGAGCGCCTCCGTCGTCGGGACATCGGTCAGCGCCCCAGGGACCACGCCCCACCACGCCCCGCACGACGGCACGAGCAGCGGCGAGACCGAGCACTGGCCACCCACCGGGGACACCGGCGGTGCCTCGCCCCCGTGGCCAGGCGGCCAATGCTTGGTCCCGGCGGCGCTCGTCTGGCAGACGGCCGCCAGGCAGGCGCTCACGACCACGCCGAGGATCTCGGCGCGTACTCGACCTCCGGACATCGCCGCTTCTGGCCCCCCTCGCGCCTCGCCTCCCCGTCATCGCGCGGACGACAAGGAGCCGGAGCCGACCCGGCGCTGGGGGGCGGTCGCGAGTGCCGGCGTCCGGTAGAACACACCTGCTGCGAAGATCATTACCGCGAGAATCAGTACGCCAAACATCCAGCCACCGATCGCATCCAGCAGCCAGTGCTGGCCGAGGTACACGCGGGAGTACGCCTCGAGATACGCGACGAGGACGATCGCCGTCCAGGCGGCGACCTTGGCGGCCCAGGCCCAGGGGCGAGTGTGCCTCATCCAGACGTAGAGGATGAAGCCGTAGATGGCGAACGCGCGGCACACCCCGCCGGACGGGTACGTGCCGTGGCTGGTGGGCGGGTGACCGCGGTCGACGCCGTCCGCCACGATGATCTGCGCGTAGTGCTGGAGCACCACCATCGTGGCGATCAGCAGTACCGGCACCCACGAGCGCCGCCGGGCGAGTACCGCCAGGCAGACGCAGGCGACCGCGCTCACGACCCATATCTCGTGCTTGTTCCCCATCTGGGTGGTGACCTGAACGACACTCGTCCACCACGGCGACCGATGGGCACCTACCCAGTTGTAGACGATCAGGTCGACGGGGCCGAGGCGGTAGGCGACGCGGCCGAGCGGCCAGAGCACCGCGACCATGAAAGCGCTGCCCGCGGCGACGAGCCCCGCGTACGCCCCGAGCCGCCCGAGGCCGGCGACCGTCTGGTCGCGGACCCAGCCGAGCCGCTCCAGAACGGGCGCGACGGACAGGCCGTCACGTGTCGCTCGTCCGAGCCGGAACACATCCTGGGGCCGCGCGGCAGCCGCGGCGCCGAGCGCCAGGATCACGGCTGTGCCGAGTACTGCGGCGAGTATGAGGATCGTCACGGCACGCCTCGCCAAGTCGGGGGGTCGACCGGCCCCCCAACCTAGGCCGGCCCCGCACCGCTCCGCGCGGATGTGTCATGGATTGTTATGGAACTCACCGCGGCGGGCCGCCGGTGATCGGTCCCGACCTGCGCGAATCCGCCACAAAGTCGCAGGGAGGACCGGTTTAATGGACTCATGCGTGGACGCCCCGAGACCGTCCGCGCTCGCGCCGCCGCCGACCGGCGCGACGGGGGGAGCATGACGTCCAAGCACGTACTCCGGAAGCTGCTGGCTGGGGGGCCGTCCGCGGGCGCGGACGGCCCGCTGCGACTGCAGTACCTCCGCGAGGTCAGTTGCCTGCTGTGGCCCCGCCCCGTGGCCGTCAGCATCGACGGCCACGGGACCGGAACAGGGAACACCGACGGGGACACTGGTGGCGACAATCGTCCGGGGGCATCGGGACGCGACTTCGTGCTGGTCCCGAGTGCGGCACGACCTCGCCTGCTGGTCCCGGCGCACAGCCGACGGGTAGCTGCCGCCGCGGTGGGACGGTACGCCGAGCCGCGCTCCAGGCGCGGCCGTGCCAGAGCTCGTCTGCTGGACCTCTCGCTCGCCAGCGGGATCGGGATGGCGCTGATGCGGGAACGGGTCCGCGTGCGTGTCCCGCCGGGCGCGGAGACGATCGAGACGTACCTGCGCGATGCCCTGGGTCGCGACCTCTCCGTCAGCATGCACATCGGACCGGCGAGGGCCAACCGCAAGCCGGTCCTGCAGCTCCTCAGCCCGTCCGGCGAGACCATTGGATTCGCGAAGGTCGGGGTCAACACGCTGACAGGCGACCTTGTCCGCGCGGAACGTGACTCGCTCGCGGTGCTCCGCGCGGCACGCCTGCGGACCGCCCGGGTGCCGGCTGTTCTCCACCACGGCGTATGGAACGGCATGGACATCCTGGTCCAGTCGGCGCTTCCGGTCTGGCTCCCCCGCGAGCGGCTCGGCTCCAGCCGGCTCACCGCCGCGATGCGGGAGGTCGCGGAGGTCGAGGGCACACCGACATGCGCGCTCGAGGCGAGCCCGTACTGGACGGCACTGGACGATCGCCTGGCGCACCTGCACCGCGACGACAACGCCCACACGCTGCGCCGCGCCGCGGAGCACGTCGGCAGGCAGGCGGGTCGAACCCAGCTCGCCTTCGGCGCGTGGCACGGCGACTGGACGCCGTGGAACATGGCGACACTCCCCGATACGCTCCTGGTCTGGGACTGGGAGCGCTTCGGGCGAGGCGTCCCGCTCGGCTTCGACGCCCTTCACTACCACCTCCAGTCGGCGGTCGTACGCGGCCGCAGGGACCCCGAGCTGGCGGTGGGCGACACCCTGCGGGAGAGCGCGGCGCTCCTGTCGCCGTTCGGAGCCGGAGCCGAGGTCGCCCGGCTGACGTGTTTGCTGTACCTGATCGACCTGGCTACCCGATACTTGACGGACGGGCAGGCAGAGGCGGGTGCCAGGCTCGGCATCCTGGGCTCGTGGCTGCTGCCCGTTCTCGTAGCCGAGGTGGAGCGCCTGTGATGGGACGAGCCGCGCCACCGCCTGTGAAGCGGGCGGCTCGCGGCGCGTCGCGGCGTGTGGGGCTCCTCACGCACCGCTCCCGGATGCTGCCGGCGTTCCTCGTCGTCGGCGCGCAGCGCTGCGGTACGACCTCACTGTTCAAGGGCCTCATCGCCCATCCGGCGGTACTCGCCCCCGCCCTGCACAAGGGCGTCCACTACTTCGACACCGGATATGCGAACGGCCCGCACTGGTACCAGGGTCACTTCCCGCTGCGCGCGACGGCCGGCCGGATCCGCCGGAGGGTCGGCGTCACGCCTGTCACCGGTGAGTCGAGCCCCTACTACATGTTCCATCCACTCGCGCCCGGCCGGATCGCACGCGACCTGCCCGGCGTGCGGCTCGTCGCGCTGGTCCGCGATCCGGTGGAGCGGGCGTACTCCGCCCACGCGCACGAGCGGGCGCGGGGCTTCGAGTCCGAACCGTTCGAGCGGGCCCTGGAGCTGGAACACACGCGCCTCGCCGGCCAGGCTCACCGGATGGCGGCGGACCCTTCGTACGAGAGCCACAGCCACCAGCACCACGCCTACCTCGCCCGCGGACGCTACATCGAGCAGCTCGAGCATCTGGAGCGGGCCGTCAGTCCGGAGCGCCTGCTCGTGATCGACAGCGGCGACCTCTTCGCCGACCCGGACGCGGCGTACGAACGACTGCTCGCCTTCCTCGGTCTGCCCTGGTACGGCTCCGCGCCCTTCACCCGGCACAACGCACGACCTCGCGCCCCAATGCCGCGGCGGCTGCGGGCACGGCTGCGCGACCACTTCGAACCGTATGACGAGCGGCTGGCCGCATGGCTCGGCAGGGAGCCGAGCTGGCGCCGATGAGCGACACCACCAGGCGGGCCGGCCTCCGTACGGTCGCGCGCGGCGGCTCGCTCAACGCGGCAGGCGCCGCGGTCGCCGCGCTGGCCGGTGTCGGGCTCACCATCGTCGTGACGCGCGCGTTCGACCGGCGCGAGGCCGGCGTGTTCTTCGCCGCCACCTCGGTCTTCCTGCTCGCGAAGGCTGTCGCCAAGCTCGGCACGCAGACCGGCGTGGTCTACTTCGTGGCGAGAGTTCGTGCCCTCGGCGCGTCGGCGCGCGTCGGTCGCCTGCTGTCCGTGGCGCTCACGCCCGTGGTGGCCTGCGGCGTACTGCTCGGCCTCGCCCTGTTCATCCTGGCGCCGGGAATCGCCGGCCTCGTCGCGACCGACGAGCCCGGGCGTTTCGCGATGTACCTTCGGGTGCTGGCCGTGCTCCTGCCGGTCGCGGCGGTGTCCGATGTGGGTCTCGCGGCCACCCGTGGGTACGGCACCATGCGGCCGACGGCGCTCCTCGACAACATCGGCCGCCCGCTCGGCCAGCTCCTCCTCGTGCTCGCCGTCGCTGCTTTCGGCGGCAGCACGCTGCTGGGCCTGGCCTGGGCGGGGCCCTATGTCGTCCTCGCCGCGATCGGGTGGTGGTGGCTCGGCGTGATCCGCCGGCGTCGCGACGCCGCCGCGGCGAACGAAGAGACGGACCCCGGTCCTAGCACCCGGACGGCCCGGGACTTCTGGCGCTACACCAGCCCGCGTGCCCTGTCCTCGGTCGCGCAGCTCGGGCTGCAGCGGCTCGACATCATCCTGGTCGCGGCGCTGGCCGGCGCGCCGGCGGCGGCGATCTACGCGGCCGCCACCCGCTTCCTCGTCGTCGGCCAGCTCGGCAGCCGGGCGATCGCGCTCGCGGTCCAGCCCCGCATGAGCGCCCTTCTCGCCCGCGACGACCGCGGGGCGGTTCGCGAGCTGTACCAGACGTCGACCGCGTGGCTGGTGCTCGCCCTCTGGCCGGCCTATCTGCTGTTCGCGCTGTTCGCGCCGTACGTCCTCCGGATCTTCGGCGGGGGATACGAGGCGGGCACCCCGGTCGTCGTCGTGCTCGCCCTCGCGATGATGGTGGCCACGGGCTGCGGGGCCGTCGACATGGTGTTGAACATGGCCGGGCGCACGACCTGGACGCTCGCCAACGTTCTCGTGGCGCTGGCGGTCAATGTCGGCATCGACCTTCTCCTCATCCCCCGCATGGGCGTGCTCGGCGCCGCGGTCGGTTGGGCGGTCGCGATCGCCGTCACCAACGTCGTACCGGTCGCGCAGCTCGGGTACGCCCTGCGGCTGCACCCGTTCGGCCGGGGCACGCTCGGGGCATTCGCGCTCGCCGGTCTCTGCTTCGGCGCGCTGCCCGCCGCGACGCGACTGATAGCGGGGAATGGGCTGTTTCCCCTCCTCGGAGCGACATTTTGCGGCACGATGCTCTATGGCCTCGGGTGCTGGCGGTGGCGTCGCGGGCTGCGGCTCGGCACCTTCCGTGCCGTCTTGCCGACGAGGAGGGGAACTCTTGGCGGGCAAAGGCGTGGGCGCGTGGCGGCCTGAGCCGTGACGGCCGCGGCGGCTGACCGACCCGTACTCGTCACCGGCCTGCCGCGCAGCGGTACGAGCTGGGTCGGCAAGATGCTCCAGGCCAGCGGCCAGGTCGTGTACATCAACGAGCCGCTCAACCCCCGGCATCCGCCCGGCCGCTCGCCCGGCGTCCTGCGGGCGGAGGTCCCCTGCTACTTCCCCTACGTCTGCCCGGACAACGAAGACGGGTGGCTGCGCGCGTTCCGCGACACGCTCGCGCTGCGCTACGACCTGGCGGCCGAGCTGCGGCGCAACCGCCGCCCGTACGACCTGGCGCGGGCGGCCAAGTACCGCACCGCCTTCGCTCTCGGCCGGTGGCGCGGGTGGCGCCCCTTGCTCGACGATCCCTACGCGGTGCTGTCCGCCGGATGGTTCGCGGAGCGGCTCGGCTGCCGGGTAATCGTCCTCGTCCGCGATCCCGTCGCGGTCGCCGGCAGCTGGCAGCGCCTGGGCTGGGTGGTCGACCCCAGCGAGCTCCTCGGCCAGCCGCTGCTCGTCCGCGACCTGCCCGGTCCGAACAAGCGGGAGCTGGAGGCGTTCTCGGGCGGCGGCGACACGGTGGCCGCGACGGCGGCGCTGTGGCGCGCGACGTACGCCATGGCCCGGCGGGCCGAGAGCCTGCCAGGGGTGTCGATACACCGCTACGAGGACCTCGCCCGTGACCCCTTGGCGTGTTTCCGCGAGATCTATGCCCTGTGCGGGCTAGCGTGGACGGGTCGTGTAGTTGAACGGATACAGCGGGCGACGAGCGGCACGACCTCCGCGCAGCGTGCCCACGCGTGGAGCCTGTCCGGTGGGCTGTCTCGGACGGCCTACCGTCCCATGGACTCCCGGACGACCGCCTCGGCGGCCGTGCGGCGCCTCGCGCCGGACCAGGCCGCGCGGGTGCGGCAGCTGACCGCCGACGTCGCGCAGGGCTTCTACGGGGAGGAGGAGGTCGTGAGGGGTGACTGAACCGCCGGAGGCGCCGCACGCGCTGCTCGTCGGGTCGAGTGGCGGTCACCTGAAGCAGCTGATCGCCCTCGAACCGTGGTGGGTCGGCCGTGCGCGCACGTGGGCCACGTTCGATACGCCCGACGCGCGGTCGCTGCTCACCGACGAGCATGTCGTCTGGACCCACTATCCGACGACCCGCAATATCCCGAACCTCGTCCGCAACTTCCGGCTCGCCCTCGGTGCCCTGCGCCGCCTGCGTCCGGACGTCGTCGTGTCGACGGGGGCGGGGGTGGCGGTTCCGTTCTTCGCCGTCGCCCGGCTTCTACGGATCCCGACCGTCTACATCGAGGTGTACGACCGGATCGAGAGACCGACCCTCACCGGCCGCCTGTGCCGTCCGTTCACCTCGCTCTTCCTGGTGCAGTGGGAGGAGCAGCGCCGCTTCTACCCGGAGGCCGTCGTAGTGGGGACCCTGCTGTGAGGCTTCCGCTCGTGTTCGTCTCGGTCGGCACCGACCACCACCGGTTCGACCGGCTGATGGCGTGGATCGAAAGGTGGCTGGCCGACGGCGCGCCCGCGAGGTGCCTGGTCCAGTACGGCGCGTCCCGCCTTCCGGAGCACGCGGAGGGTGCCGCGTACCTCGACCACGACGCGCTCGCCCGGACCATGCGCGACGCCGACGTCGTGGTCTGCCACGGGGGGCCCTCGACGATCGCCGAGGCGCGCCGCGCCGGGCATCTCCCGATCGTCGTACCCCGTGTCCGCGCCGAGGGCGAGCACGTCGACGACCATCAGCTGCACTTCACCGACCGGCTGACCGGCGAGGGGCTGGTGCACCGCTGCGAGACCGAGGAATCCTTCCGCGCTGCCCTGGACGGGGCGCTGGCCGACCCCGAGACGTTTCTGATCACGGCACCGACCGAGGACGGCTCGGTGGCGACGTCCGTGCACCGGGCCGGACGGCTGATCGACACCCTGCTGGCCGTGCGTGGCCGGCACGAGCCCCCGGCGATTCCGGCACCCCTCGCCGAGCCGGCCCGCTGGCCGTCGGTGTCTGTCGTCGTGCCGACCCGCGACCGGCCGGAGCTGCTGCGACGGACGCTCGACAGCGTGCTCGAACAAGACTACCCGGGCGACATCCGCTGCGTCGTGGTCTTCGACCGATGCGACCCCGACAAGGGCATCGCCGTCGATGACCCGCACCGCTCCGTCTCGGTAGTCGCCAACGACCGCACGCCCGGCCTCGCGGGCACCCGCAACGCCGGCATCCTCGCCGCCGACGGCGAGCTCGTCGCCTTCTGCGACGACGACGACACCTGGCGGCCCGACAAGCTACGCGCGCAGGTCACGGCGCTCGCCGCCGAACCAGACGCCGCCCTCTGCTGCTGCGGCATCACGGTCTGGTACGACCGCAGGTCGATCGACCGTACGCTTCCGGTGCGCCGGGTCGGGCTCGCCGACCTGCTCCGGTCGCGGCTGGCGGAGCTGCACCCGTCCACGTTCCTGCTGCGGCGCTCGGCGTTGGTCGGCGAGATGGGGCTGGTCGCGGAGGACATCCCCGGCAGCTACGCGGAAGACTACGAGCTGTTGCTGCGCGCGGCCCGCCACGGCCCGATCGTCAACGTCCCCGAGCCGTACGTCCGTGTCCTCTGGCACCGCCGCTCGCACTTCGCCCGCCGCTGGGGAACGATCGCGTCCGCGCTGAGTTGGCTGCTCGACCGCTACCCGGAGTTCCGCCTCGACTCGAAGGGGCTCGCCCGGGTGGCGGGCCAGGTGGCCTTCGCCGAGGCCGCCGCTGGACGGCGCGGGGACGCGCTGCGCTGGGCGATCCGTACCCTACGGGCGAGCCCGCGCGAGCCGCGCGCCTACCTCGCGCTCGCGGTGGGAAGCGGGCTCGTACGCGCCGATCGTGTCCTGCGTGCGCTCAACGCCCGCGGCCACGGCCTGTGAGTCCCCTTTCCCCGCCCACACAGTGCCCACCACCAAGATCCCGACGTGCGGTCCAGAGGCGCAGCACACTCACCCGCCCGACCACACACCGAGATCAGCTGGATGACGGCCGCCGGATGGGACCGCTGCAGGAGGTCCAGGCCCTCCTCAACGGTTGTGAAGCCGCACAACCGGTACAACAGGCGGATGTCGTCGACGTCAGCGTCCACCCGCGACGCCCGCAGCTTCATCGCGAGCAGGTACCGGGGCGACGCGATCGAGACCCGCAAAGAAGAGGACTCGAAGAAGAACCGAGGATCCGGGTCTTCCCCTGGCAAGAAGCCCTTCACGGCGTCGTTGAGCCAGTCGTCCTCCAGACCGTGTCGCTGTCCGACCGCCACCGCAGCCTCACGTACGACTCTTGTTGGCGCAAAGACCGCGTCCAGATCACGTGTCGCGCGCCGGGCGTCGTAGGCGAGGGCCAGTGCGGCGCCACCCACGAGGAACGCATCCGCCTGCGCCCCGCGCCGCTGCAGCTCGTCGGCAAGTTCGTTCAGCAGGGACTCGATGCCGGCCCTGTCGAAGGGCGTGGTCACACCCGCTCCAGCCCGTTGGCGGCGATGAACACGCCCCGCCGTCTGAACGACAGGGGAGATTCACGCAGCGACCAAGGGTGCATCCCGGGCAGCTCGGTAACGAACCACCAATCGTCCGTGACGCGTGTGGGGTCTCTTGCCCATCCGGGCACTGGCCACCCGTCCCGACGCGCCAGGTGCTCGGCAAGAGCCGCGAAGGCAGCATCGACACGACGGTCCCCGGTGAACTCCGGGGGCTCACTGAAGGTAGCAGCAGCTGTTTCCTGCCCCACGAGCTTGAGCCGTGACTCGTACACGTCGAGAAGCTGCAGGACAGCGTGCCGCCACACCGTCGACAGCGAGTCACCGCGCCGCAGGAGCGCGGTGGCATCGCGCGCCCCACGCGCCACGCTGTACTCGCTCATCACCCTTCCTCCGCGACGTCGACGCACTGTCCGCAGCGGGTCCCTCATGAGCGGGCGTATCCACATCTGATCGAGAGGAGGCAGCGTCACGTACGACGGAACCACATACGCGCGCGCTGGCGCGTCGGGCGCGACTCGCCGCCGCCCGCCCCTACGCTGGGGTACAAGGAATCGCCGGGGGGATGCGATGTCGGTGCTGGAGGTCCACGACGCGGGCTCGCAGGTGCGGGCTTCGGTAGGCGACGAGCTCGTCGTCCGCCTCGCGGAGAACGCCGCGACCGGCTACCAGTGGAGGGTCGGAGCCCTGGCCCCGGCGCTCACCGTCGAGTCCAGTCGGCTGGAGATCGACGGCGGGGGGCTCGGCGCCGCGAGCGAGCGGGTGCTCAGGCTCCGCGCGGTCGAGCCCGGCCAGAGCACCGTCCGTCTCACCCTCGAACGACCCTGGGAGCAGGCCCGGCCGCAGGGTCAGTTCGACTTCGTCGTCCGCGTGCGCTGACAGCGCCTGTCGCCCGGCGGGTCGCCGGCTCCCGCCTCGAGAGGGCCGAGGTAGCCGTACCGGGCGAGCAGCGGGAGGGTCAGAGCCGTCACCAGCCCGCGGTCGAGCGTAGGCAGCCGCGACCGCCAGGCGTCGTCCACCCGCAGGGCAACACGCCCGGTCTCGAAACGCATCGGGTTGCCCGAGACGGTATGACAGGGGCCGAGCAGGGCGCCCTGCCCGCTCAGGAACCCGAGGGAGCCCTCACAGGGGAAGCCGGAGAGGGCGGCCGCCGCGCGCACCGCCGCGACCGGGTCGGCGGGGACGCGCTCGTACCGCATCAGCCGCGTGGGGGTACCGCACCGGCCGAGCAGGTGGAACGCGAGGTTCTGCGCGGTCCAGTGGGCGGCCGCACGAGCGGGCGAGAAGCGAGCCATGTACGTCTCGCGGTCGCGGTCCGGCGACTCCGGCCTGCGTACGGCTTTTGTCCACGAGTAGGCGACCCCGCGGCTGTCGCGCACGACGTGGAGCACCCGGAGGTCCACGTCGGGGTGCCAGCGCAGGCAGAAGGCCAGTGAGGCGTGTTTGCTCGAGTCGATGACGACGTCGCAGCCCGACACCTGGCGCACCGCCGCGTAGAGGCGGGCGTACAGGTCCCCGTACGCCCGCACGCTCGCCGCCAACCCTGCAGGAAGACGGGACCGGGCGAGCGCGGGGATGTTGCGCGTCCGGTCGACGGACGCCTTGAGTGCTCGCACGCGGCCCGGGTCGAGGGCGTGCCACCCGTCGAACGCCACCCGACCGACCTCGCCCCAGAACCCGCAGTCGTGGAACGACGCCCCGCACCCGCAACGCTCGCCCGCGACGAGACCGCGCTCCCACAGGTGGACCGTCTCACCGACCGCACACGCCGTGGGAAGCTCGCCGAGCAACCGCTCGACCAGGGTCGTACCGCTGCGCCCGAGCCCACCGAGGAAGAGAACGCGGGTCATGCGGGGACGCGCGGACTTCCGTCGGCCCACGCGCGCCTGCCGTCACGGGTGGGCACGGGTGTTTCCCGCGGGCAGCGACACGGCCTGCGCGACGCCGGCGAGCACCTCCGGCGCGAGGGCGGGGTGGCAGACGATGAGGTCGGGCACCTTGGGTTCGGGCTGGTTGTAGGTGAGCGGGGAGCCGTCCATCCGTGACGTGTGAGCGCCGGCCGCGGCCGCGACCGCCACAGGGGCGGCGGAGTCCCACTCGTACTGGCCGCCGGCGTGTACGTAGACGTCGACGCGGCCGAGCAGGACCGCGGCGACCTTGGCTCCCGCCGAGCCCATCGGGACGAGCTCGGCGTCGAGGAGCTGGGCGAGCCGGGGGATGAAGGCGGGCGCGCGGGTACGGCTCACGGCAAGGCGCAGCTGGCGTTCCGCGCCCGGACGACTGCGGGCGGCCGACGGGTCGGCCAGGCGTGGCGGGCGGGAGCTGGTGAGCGTCGTCCCCTCGGCAGGGAGCGCCACCGCACCGGCCGCGAGCTCGCCGCGCTCCCACAGAGCGACATGGACGGCCCAGTCACGCCGGCCGCGCTCGGCGAACTCGCGGGTGCCGTCGAGCGGGTCGAGGATCCAGACACGCGGGGAAGCGAGCCTGGCGCGGTCGTCGGCGCCTTCCTCGGAGAGCACCGCGTCGTCCGGCCGGGAGCGCCGCAGCGCGGCGAGCAGCTGTTCGTGGGACGAACTGTCGCCGGCGGCGCGCAGCACGTCGGGGTCGTCGAACCCCTGCTCCGCGCGCAACGCCATGAGCTGGCGGCCCGCGCCCATCGCAAGGGTACGTGCGAGGGTCTGATCGTTCATGGGCATCGGTCAGTACGCTCCCGCTCCTCGGATGACGGCGGACCAGGTCTTCCACAGAATCACGAGATCGAGCGTCAGCGACCAATTCTCCACGTATCGCAGGTCGAGGCGAACAGACTCCTCCCACGACAGGTCGGCACGGCCGCTGATCTGCCACAGCCCGGTGAGGCCCGGTTTCACGACCAGGCGCCGCCGGACGTCGTCACCGTACTTCGCGACCTCCCTCTCGAGCGGCGGCCGCGGCCCGACCAGCGACATGTTCCCGAAGGCGACGTTGACGAGCTGCGGAAGCTCGTCGAGCGAGTAACGCCGCAGCCATGCCCCGACCGGCGTCACCCGAGGGTCGCGGCGGATCTTGAAGAGCACGCCGTCATGCTCGTTCAGTGCCTCGAGCGCGGCCCTCCGCGCCTCCGCGTCGGCGCTCATCGTACGGAACTTGTAGAGGGTGAACTCCCGCCCGTTCTTGCCGATGCGGGTCTGGCGAAACAGCGCGGGCCCCGTACTGGTCGCCCGTACAGCGACGGCGATCGCCGCCAGGAACGGCGAGAGGAGGAGCAACGCGAACCCACCGCACGCCCTGTCGAAGGCGCCCTTGAGCAGTCGTCTGCTGCCCGCGAGCTCGGGGTGCTCGACGTGGAGCAGCGGGAGGCCCGCGATCGGGCGGATGGTGGTACGCGGGCCCGCGACGTCCATCAGTCCCGGGGCCACCACGAGCTCGGTGCCCGTCTTCTCGAGCTGCCAGGCGAGCCGGCGGAGCCTGGAGCCATGCATCTCGGGGCAGGCCAGCACGGCGACGGTGTTGGCGCGAGTCGCATCGACGGCGAGGGCGACATCGCTGAAGTCGCCGTACAGCGGCACGCCCGCGACCGCCTCCTCGCCCCCAGGCTCGGACAGGCACGCCCCGACGATCTCGAGGCCGTGGTAGCGCTCGCGGCGGAGCTGCGCGACGAGATCGACCACCGCGGGCGCGTGCCCGGCGACGACGACACGCCCCATGCACCGGCCCCGCCGGCGCAGCAGGTGCAGTCGCTTGCGGAGGGCGTAGCGGCCGACGACCGTCGCGATAGTCGTGAGCGGCAACGCGGCGACGACGTAGCCTCGGGCGACGTCGATCTTGGCGGCGTACGCGACGATCGCGACCAGCGCGATCAGGACGAAACCGGAGTTGACCACCCGGCGGAACTCGTCCGAGCCGACGCCGAGGAAGCGCGGCTCATAGGCACGGGCCAGCGCGAGACAGACGAGCCAGACGAACGGCAGGCCCACGGTGGATAGGGCATAAACGTCCGAGTACGGGCCGATGTCACTGCCGAACCGGATGAGGAAGGCGGCGAGACCGGCGCCGAGGGCGACGAGGAAATCGAGGGTCAGCGCGCCAAGAATGTACTTCTTTGTCCAATTATTCGCCCTGATGACAGGTCGCCGCGGAACATCGACGACCCCAGCGTCACGAACGACCGTCATGTTTCCCCACAGGCGCAGAACCTACGAACGGTGGCGACCCCTCGCATCCCCCGAACCGCTATCACGACCGATCCGGCTGCTCCCCGAGTATCGACGGGGCCGACGACACAAAGACGAGTCTATGGAGTGGAAGCAGCAAATGTCGGGGTGTTCCGCGAACTGAGCGGCGCGTGAGGAGAGTGTCGGCGGCCCGCCCCTGCGAAACGTCCGGATTGTGCGAATTACGCCGCCCGCAGGCCTGGCTCTCGGTAAGAACTCCATCACGAGGCGTGGTAAGTGTTCTGCGCGGCGGCAAGCCCACCACACAGTACGACCTCGACGGCATCCGCGGCGCGCTCGAGATGGAGGGGCAGGTCTCCCCGCTCACGCGCGGAGAAATCGCGAAGGACGTAGTCGGCGGGGTCCATGCGGCCCGGAGGGCGGCCGATGCCGAACCGCACCCGCACGTAGTCACCGCCTCCGAGCGCCCGCGTGACGGAACGCAGGCCGTTATGGCCGCCGGCGCCGCCCCCACGCTTCAGCCGCAGCGTGCCATAAGGGAGGTCGAGGTCATCGTGGACCACGACGATCCGGTCAACATTGGTCTTGAAGAACGCGCGTACGGCCGCCACGGCGCCGCCGGACTCGTTCATGTACGACCGGGGTTTTGCGAGGAGGACCGGCCGGTCGGACAGGCGCGCACGAAGCACGTCGGCCCGGCCCTTGTGTGTGGTGAAGCGCGCGTGGAGGCGCTCCGCGAGCAGGTCGAGGGCCATGAAGCCCACGTTGTGGCGGTTGGCGGCGTAGCTGGGGCCCGGGTTGCCGAGGCCGACGACGAGCCACAGGTCCTCGGCCATACGCTCCTTTCGCGGACATCCCGGCCGTCTGAACAACCGCGCCGCCCGCGGCCCGACCCTTCAGCTGCCCGACCCAACACCACCCAGCCGTTCAAACAACGGGGCGGGGCATCGCGATGACTCCCTCGCGTGCGCGGAGTCCGGGCATCGCGCGGACCGACTGGGCCTACTCGGAGCTTTCCTGCTCGCCAGCGCTCTCTTCGCCCTGCGGCGGAGCCGCCTCGGGTGCCTCGGCCGCCTCGACCTCGCTCGGCTCCCGCTCGACGCCCGCCTCGGCCTCGGCCTCGGCGACCTCGGCCTCGACCTCCTCGGCGGTCCGCTCGCGGATGACGTGCAGGATGAGCTGTTCGGGATCGGCGGCGAGCTCGACCCCGCCGGGCAGCTGGAGGTCGCTGGCGTGAACCGCGCCGTCGATCTCCATCCCGTCGATGTCGACGGGGATCTCACCGGGGATCTGGGTCGCCTCGGCCTCGACCTCTACGACGACCTCTTCCTGCGACAGCATGCCCCCCGGCGCCACGTCGCCGTTGACCTGGATGGGGATCTCGACGCGTACCCGCTCACCGCGCCGGACGACGAGCAGGTCGACGTGCTTCAGGAACCCCTTGATCGGATCGCGCTGGACCTCCCTCGGGATCGCGAGCTGCTCGCGCCGCCCGAGGCCGTCGAGCCTGAGCAGGATGTTGGGCGTCTTGAGCGCCATCATCAGGTCGTGGCCCGGGAGGGAGATGTGGCGGGCGGGGGTGCCGTGGCCGTACAGGACTGCGGGCACCTTGTCCGCGCGGCGTATCCGCCGGGCGGCGCCCTTACCGAACTCGGCGCGCGTCTCCGCGGCTATGCGTACCTCGGCCACGACATTCTCCTCGTACGGTCCGTTGCGGGTATCTTGTCACGCCCTCCACGGGCGTCCGAGCCACAGAGTCTAGTCGACGGACGCTGGTGCCCGGAGGACGATCACCTCTGCCCGTCACACCAGCCAAGAGCCCCGATTGCGGTCCAGACAGCAAGAGCCCTACGCCCTGCGACCACAAGCAGGGATCTCGCGGGGTCGCGGATCTCGCGGGGTCGCGGATCCCGCGGGGGGCTCGCCGCTCAGCTCAGCTCGCGCCGTTGAACAGGCTCGTCACCGAGCCCTCGCTGAACACCTCACGTACGGCACGGGCGAGCAGCGGGGCGATCGACAGGACCGTGAGCTTGTCGAAGCGCCGCTCCCCGGGGATCGGC
>JBOHCT010000080.1:0-17604 GCA_050699055.1 Streptosporangiaceae bacterium
GCTCTGGCCAGCCAGCACGACCTCACCGGCCGGGCTGCGCGCCGCCATCTGACAGACAGCAAGACTCAGACCCAAAGGCAGCAGGACCGAGAAAGATCATCTCCAACAATCCTGTCCCACACCCATCTTGTACCAGAACTGTCCGACATTGCGAGTAGCGTCGTGAGCACCATGGTGACCGTCTCTCTCACCCCGCGGGGCCCGTTCTCGCTGGCCGCGAGCACGCGCTTCCTCGAGGGGTTCGCGCCTGCCGATCACCCGGGTCGGCTCACCGCCGATGATCCGCTGCCCTTGGCCTTCCCGGTTGCCGGGGATTGGCGGACCGTCGGCGCGGCGGTGCGTCAGGAGCCCGACGGCACTGTGGTCGCCGAGGTCACCGGCGGCGCCGACCTCGCGGCCGTACGCGCGCAGCTCGCCCGCGTCCTCTCCCTTGACGTCGACGGCGGCGGGTTCCGCGGGGTCGCGAACGCGGACCCTGTTGTCGGCTCCCTCGTTCAGCGCTACCCGGGGCTGCGGCCTGTCTGCTTCTACTCGCCGTATGAGGCGGCGGCGTGGGCGGTGATCGGGCATCGCGTCAGGATCGTGCAGGCGGCCCGGATCAAGTCGCGGATCGCCGAGCGCTACGGCGACCGCGTCACCGTCGCGGGGGTGTCCATGTCGGCGTTCCCGGCGCCCGACGCGCTCCGCGCCGCCGACCCCATCCCTGCCCTCCCCGCGGTCAAGGTCACGCGCCTGCACCGCATCGCTGAGGCCGCGCTCGCGGGTGACCTCGACGGCGACCGGCTGCGTAGCCTGCCCGTCGAGGAGGCTCTGGAACACCTGCGGCTGCTGCCGGGCATCGGCCCGTTCTCCGCGGAGCTGATCCTGATCCGTGGCGCCGGCCATCCTGACGTCTTTCCTCAGCATGAGCGCCGGCTGCACGCCTCGATGGCGGAGGCGTACCGCCTCGATCGCCCCGCCTTGGCTCGGCTCGCCGAGATCGCAGCGGGGTGGGTGCCGTACCGCAGCTGGGTGGCGCTGCTTTTCCGTACCCACCGCGAGGAGACGACGGGGGAGATCGCGCGCGGGCGCCCGGCAAGGCAGTGAGAGGTTCCCCGCCGTCGTCACGCGCGGGTGCGGTGGAGGCCGACGCCGGCCACCACGAGACCGATGCCGGCCGCCTCCGCGGGGGTCGGCAGTTGCGCGAGCACCACGACGCCGATCACGGTCGCGGTCGCGGGGAGGAGCGCGAGCAGCAGCGCGAAGGTCGACCGGGGCAGCCGGGCCATCGCGAGCTGGTCGCACGCGGACGGGATGACCGAGGAGCAGACTCCGACGCCGACGCCCGCCGCGAACAGGATGGGGGCGGTGAACGCGATCGCTGCCTGGTCAATCCCGATCGGCGTGACGGCGACGGTCGCGACGAGCATGGCGGCGCCGAGTCGATCGATCCCGGCCGCGCCTCCCTGTGCTGCCGCGCGGTGCCCGAGGACGACGTACAGCATGAACAGAGCGCAGTTGGCGAACGCGAACACGAAACCGACCGGCGCACCGGCCAGCCGCACGTCCACCAGCAGGGAGACACCGCCGACCGCCAGGGCGAGCGCACCCAGGTTGCGGCCGGTGCGCACCCCGGCGGCGGCCAGCAGGATCGGGCCGAGGAACTCGATCGCCCCGACCGTGCCGAGCGGCAGCCGGGCGAGGGCGACGTAGAAGCAGGTGTTCATGATCCCCAGGGCCGATCCCGGTCCGACGAGCGAGCGCCGTTCGGGTCGCCCGGCGTGGGCGATCACCCGCCAGGGCCGGCGCCACAGCGCGAACACGCCGGCGGCGCTCGCCACAGCCTGACGATCGCGGCCGGTCGGTTTCCGGTCAGTCCTCGGCTGCCTCGCCGCTCGGCGTGACGAGGTACCACTCGGCGCCGAACTGGTCGATGTCCTGGCCTCTGAAGTCGCCCGGCGCGTTGTCGGGTGCGTAGTAGTAGAGCGGATGCCCCTGATAGGTGACCTGAGTCGTGCCGTCCCTGCGTTCGGTGGTCCCGAGGAAAGACCCCTTCGCGCCGTCGGTCACCTTCGGGGCGCCGTCGGTCGTCAGGGGCGGCCAGAGCTGCGCGCACGTCTTGTAACAGGTCGACGAGCTGCCCTTGTCGGCCTCGAACAGGTAGAGCGAGAGGCCCTGGGCGTCGACGAGGACCTTCCCGTACTTCGAGTTCGCGACCCCGACGGTGGCGGCCCCCGTCTGGCGCGTCACCGGCTGGGTCGTCGCGGATGAGCCGCCGCCGGCGGAGGGACCGGCGCCGGACTGGCCGCCTCCGCCGCCGCACGCGACGGCGGTAAGTGCAATCGTTATCGATCCGGCGGCGAGAACGGCCGGTCGTCTCATCGAGAAGTTCTCCTCCTATGGGTAGAGCGGTCAGTTTGGCTGCTCGCGCCGCGTGGCGGCCTGCCGGGTGCGCGAGAGGACGCATCGGGTCAGCGCCCAGCCCAGCACTATCAGGGTGAACGCTTCCGCGACTCCCGCGATCTCCTGCGGTCCGCCGCGGAGGCTGTCCTGGAAACCGAAGAGGCCACGGGTCGCGCTGAGCAGAAACGCCGCCAGGGTCAGGGCGACAAACCCGCACCCCGCGACGTCCGCCAGTGGTTCGATCCACCATCTTCCCAGCGTCACCGAGAGGCCGCGCGCCGAAACCACGGTGACGGCGAGAACGAGCGCCGAACACGCGTTGAGCAGGAACAGCGGGCCGATGACCGGCAGCGCGGAGTAGACGCCCAGCCAGAGCTGGAAGTGGACGACTCCGGAGACGAGGATCAGCCCCGCGCCGCTGACCCGCAGCCCCAGACCGATCCGGTCGCGCCTCCCTGTCGTAGGCGGCGGATGGCCGGACCCGTTCTCGCGTACAGGGATGGTCGTGGCGGTCGGTGTGGCGGGGGGCCTGCCGAGACGGCCGGGCTGTTCTCGTCGCATGGTGTCTCCTCGCGGCGGGCTACAGTCCCGCTCATGGGTACGGCCGACGTCCCGGTCTACGGACGGCGGCGCATCGCGGTTCACGGGCCCGGCGGCGCATGCTGTGGCCGAGCCGACAGTGGCCGAGGCGCCCGCGGGCGGGTCAGGCAGCCTCGGCGGGCAGTAGGTGGACCCCGTCTTCTGGGGTCAGCGCTCCGCGTTGCCGTACGTCGAACGACAGCAAGCCGGTGGAGTTCACCTCTGCGAGTCGCACTGCCACGGCCAGGTAGATCGCGTCCATCCCCCGGACTGTGCGAGTTGCGGCGAGCCCGCGGGCCCGGTCGGCCAATGTCTGGTCGAAGGCCAGCATGTCGATGTCTTCGATGAGCGACGCCCACGACTGCTGGGCCAACCGAGCGGCTGGCTCGGTGATACGGCCGTCCCGAGACGCGGCGCGGATGGCGGCCGCGACCTCGGCCGCGACGACGCTGGGCGCCGTCATCGTCAACCGTTCGTCCCACAGCCGACGTACCTGGTCGCTGCGGTTCTCATCGAGCACGAGCTTGACCGCCGCGCTCGCGTCCAAGACGACGATCACCGGTCGCGGTCGGCCGATATCGTGGGCGCGGAGTCGCCCTCCGCTCTCGCCGACGCGATGTCGGCAGACGGGCGGCGTCCGCGGGAGCGGCGCAGCAGACCTTCACGCTCGAGACGGGTCAGCAGCGCCTCCGCCTTAGCCGAGGTCACCCGCACCGTGGGCTCGTCGTTGTCGGTGACGAGGATCTCTTCGCCCCTGCCCGCGCGCTCGTGCCAGCGACGCAGGTTCGCGCGATACTCGCTCGCAGACACCGTCGTAGCCATGTCCCGCCTCCATGAACGCGTTGTACTTCGTGATAGTACACGACGTACGCCAGGCCAGGTGGCGAGCGCTCGAGCGCGTCACGGGTCGCGGACGTCGATGCCCAACTGCGCGGCGAGGGCGGGCGCCAGCGCCGCCAGCTCGGCAGAGTCGATGATCGCTCCGCCCAGCGACTCGTACCCGCGGGCGATATCGATGTCGCAGCCGCGCAGGTCGACGTCGCGCAGCGTCACCTTGGTCAGCTCGGCGCCGACGAGCCGGCTGCCGGGGAACGACACCCGGGTGAGCGTGGCGCCGCCGAAATCAGGCTCGCGCAGCACGCAGTCCGCGAAGCACACGTCCGTCAGGCGTGCGGCCCGGAAGTTGACGTAGTCGATCTTGCCGCCGCGGAATGTCACGCGCCGCAGCTCCGACGCGTGCACCTGGGCGCCGGCGAGCAGCGTGTTCTCCACGGCGACATCGAGCCAGGAGGTCTCCGCGAGGTCGACACCGACGGCTCTGGCGTCCCGGACCAACAGGTCGCGAAGCGACGTCTTCCGCAGGTCCGTGTCGCTCAGCGTGCACCGCACCATCGTGCAGTCGAGGAAGCGCGCGCCCGACGCGCGCTCGCCGGACAGGTCGAGGTCGGTGAACGCGAGCGTGTCGTAGTCGCCCTCCGGCTCGAGCCCGTCGCCGTCGTACGGTGTGGGCTCAGGGCGCACCCGCGAGGCGGCGGGCTGGCGTCTCGAACGCGGCATCGCGGCGGCTCCCCTCGTCGGCCCCTCGTCGGCATTGCGGTGCCAGGTTACGGTCAAGAGGCGACAGTCCCGTGGAGAGTGGAGGGTGCGCCGTGGCCGAGCTGAAGATCGAGGTGGAGCCGCGCGAGGTTGGATTCGACCCGGACCGCCTCGCGCGCGTCGACCGGCACTTCGCGCCGTACGTGGACGACGGGCGGCTACCGGGCTGGCTGATCATGGTCAGTCGCGGCGGCAAGGTCGCTCACCTCGGCATGTACGGCCAGCGGGACATGGAGGCCGGGCTGCCCGTCGAGTCCGACACGATCTTCCGGATCTACTCCATGACCAAGCCGATCACCTCGGTCGCGGCGATGATGCTGTATGAAGAGGGGGCCTTCGAGCTGGCCGACCCGGTCAGCCGCTTCATCCCGTCCTTCGCCGACATGCGCGTCTACCTGCGCGGCTCCTCCTACGCGCCGGCGACGGAACCTGTCACCGAGCCGGTACGCCTGTGGCACCTGCTCACGCACACCTCCGGCCTGACCTACGGCTTCCACTACGCGCACCCGGTCGACGGGATGTACCGGGAGGCGGGCTTCGAGATCGGCGGGCCGCGAGGGATGGACCTGGCGGCCTGCTGCGACGCGTGGGCGAGGCTCCCGCTGCTCTTCCAGCCGGGTGCGGAGTGGAACTACGGCGTCTCCACCGACGTGCTCGGCCGGGTCATCGAGGTCATCTCGGGACAGCCGCTCGACGCGTTCCTCGACGAACGGATCTTCGGTCCGCTCGGCATGACCGACACGGCGTTCTTCGCGGATGACTCCCGCGTCGATCGGCTCGCCGCCCTGTACGCGGCCGAGACCCACACCGGCCGCGCCGCGCCGTACACCTCGCTTGGCAGGGGTGCCCTGCGCCGTCCCGAGTACCTGTCCGGCGGCGGGGGACTGGTGTCCACGGTGGCCGACTACCATCGGTTCACCCAGATGCTGCTGCGCGGCGGCGAGCTCGAAGGGGCACGCCTGCTCAGCCCGCGCACGGTCCGCTATATGTCGCGCAACCACCTGCCCGGGGGCGCGGACCTGGACGCATTCGGCCGGCCGCTGCACGCGGAGTCGACGTTCCAGGGCATGGGCTTCGGCCTGGGTTTCGCGGTCCTGGAGGACCCGGTCGCGAACAAGGTGCTGTCGAGCCCGGGGGAGCTGTCCTGGGGAGGGCTCGCGAGCACGGCATTCTGGATCGACCCCGCCGAGGAGGTCACGGCGGTCTTCCTCACCCAGCTCATCCCCTCCAGCACCCACCCGATCCGCTCGCAGCTACGCCAACTCGTGTACCAGGCGTTGATCGACTAGATCGGGACAGCCCCCTGCTCGAACGGGCCACCCCTCGGGCTTGACGATCAGCGTTAACGGGGCGTGTGACTGCCCTAGTCCTTCACCTGGGGAGGAGACCCTGGCAGGCTCCGGCCGGTCAGCTCGATGGCGTACGTCAGGTGGTCGACCAGGTGCGTACGGATCTCCTCGCTCGCCTTGGCGACGACCCGGCGGGGGAGGTACGGGCCCCACGGCTCCGGCGCCTCGATCGAGAACAACGGGCCGAACACCGCGTCGACGTGGTCGCGCAGCGGTGCGGGCTTCGACACGCTGCCCGCCGGGCGGCGGACACCGAAACAGACCAACGGCAGGATCGGAGCGCCCGAGCGCAACGCGAGCCACGCGAGGCCGCCCTTGATCTCGGCGAAGTCGCCCTGGCCGCGCGTGCCCTCGGGATAGGTGCCGAGCAGGCGACCGTCGGCGAGCAGGCCGAGGGATGTCGCGAGCGCGCGGCGGTCGGCAACCGCCCGGAAGCGTTCGATCGGGACGTGGCCGGCCCAGCGCAAGATCGGCCCGACCGGGCCGACGAACACCTCCCGCTTGGTCACCAGATGGACCGGCCGCGGGCACACTCCGTACAGCAGCGGTCCGTCGAGCACACCGGTGTGGTTGCCCGCGACGATCGCGGCGCCCTTCGCCGGGATGTGCTCCGCGCCGTACACGCTGATCGACCATCCGGCGTGGACAAGGCACCAGCACATTGGCCTGCCCATCGCAGAGTTGCGCGCGGACGGCAGGGTATAGCGCACACCGATCGGGGAGAGCCGCTCCTCCCCGCGGTCCCGTCGAGGCGTCACCTCGCCCGCTCACCCCCGGGGTGCGAAGCGATCACGTTCCCTTTGCAAGTGACCGTGCCCGCGCCGGAAATGTCCGCATACAGCGCCGCGGGGAAGGGCAATGTGATCGACAACGTCATCGCGGCCAGACCCTATCCTGTTCGCGTGCAGGGGGCCTCGTCGTCTCCCAGACCCGTCGCCAATGGGCGGCGTCGGGCCCGCGGGTGCGGGCCCGCCTGTCGTCGGCCCGCAGCGATCCCCACCATCCGACGTCGTGCTCGACCCACAGTCGCGCGACCTGTTCCTCGAGCCGCACACCGAAGGCGCCCAGGCTCTCGCCGTCGGTCGGCATGAGCGGCCCGCCGAAGCGCACCGCGACCGGCCGTCTGCCCCGCCGTGGCCAGGACAGTCCCCGAGGCATCGCGGCGTACGAGCCGCGGACCGCCACAGGGACCGCGGGCACGTCGAACGTGCGGCACAGCAGCGCGGCGCCGAGCCTGAACCGCCGCATCCACCCGTCTTTGGTCCGCGTGCCCTCGGGGAAGACCAGCAGGCTCCAGCCCTCGGACAGGAGAGCCTCCGCGAGGTCGAGCGACCCACGCGAGCCGCGCCGCTCGACGGGGAACGTGTTGAACGCGAAGGCGGTCGCGAGGGCGCGCCAGCGCACGTCGAAGAAGTAGTCTGTCGCCGCCGCCACCGCCGTACGGTGCGCGAACCGCGGCGGCAGCGAGCTCAACATCAGCGGCGTGTCGAGGTGGCTGCCGTGGTTCGCCACGAACACCGCGGGGGCCGGCGCCTCGTCGAGCAGGTCGAGGCCGTGCAGCTCCAGGTCGGTCTCGACCCGCATCAACGGCTTCATGACCGCCGCCCGAAACATCGCGCGGGCGGCGCGCGCCGTCGGCGTACGGGCCCAGGCGGTCGGGAACTCCTGCGGCTCGCGTGCCGGCGCCCACGGCCGCGCCGAGCGGGGCACGACCGCGCGTCCGCGCCAGTCGCGGCCGTGCCGGAGCAGCCGGACCTCCCGAGCGATGCTCATCGACCGCGCCCCCCTCCATCCGCCACGCGTCGATCTTGAAGATATTGCTGTCTCAGCCGCTCGGGAGGGGTCAATATCTTCAAGATCGGCGAAAGGGAGGCGGGGCGCGGGGGCATCAGCGCACCTGCGCCATCGTGAGCGGCGGGCTGTGCAGGTAGCTGATCGACGGGCCGCGCCCGACCGTGTCGCTCGCCATCTCCAGCGCGTCGGCGAGCGTCGAGGCGGCCCGGAAGCCGACCCGGGCCGCGGCGCGCCGGTCGGCGCCGACGCAGATCACGTCGCCGAGGTGCTCCCGCGCGTGCGCCTGCCAGTACCACATGTAGAAGGGGTGGACCCCGTGGTAGGCGTACGAGGTGCGGTACAGGTGGGCGTACCACGGGTCGGCCGCGTACTCCTGCTCGAACTTGGCCTCGATCGTCGCGGGATCGGTGGTCTGGCTGAGCACCTCCTCGTAGAAGTCGATGTAGCTCGGATGGTGCACCGGGTGGAACTCCACCGGCATCGGATGGTGGAGGATCAGCGCGCCGCCCTTACGGACCAGCGGCTTGTCGACGTACATGTTGAAGTAGTAGCCGAGCCCGAGACAGCCGACGAGGACGGGGTTCATCACCGAGGCGACGTTGTACGGCGAGAGGTACGGCAGCCCGAACACCAGGACGTCGGTCTGGCCATGGACCTCGGTGAGCTGCTGGCAGTGGTTGCCCGCGATCGTCCGCGGATGGACCTCGTGCGGGTCGCCGGCGTGCACGCCGGTGAGGCCGTACGGCGCGCGCATCCGCTGCCAGACGGCCCGGCGCGCCTTCGGCGGCGCCAGGTCGTTGCCGCGCGCGGCGGCGAGGTAGGCCGCCTGGTCGCGTACCGACCACTCCCACTCGCGCTTGTTGAGGAAGCCGAACTGCTCGGGGAACGCCTCGTTGTTCAGCGTCGTCTCGATCGTGAACACCCGGACGTGGCTGGCGATCAGGTCGTGCATCCGCTCGTACGAGTGGTGCATGGCCGAGTGCGGCGGGTCGTTGAACGACCGGGAGTGCCGCAGCGTGTGGACGTTGTGGTGGTGGCGCAGGCTGCGGTACGACGCGAGGCCGACCGCGATCGACTTGGGGCCGCCGTTCATCGCCACGAGATTGACGTTGACGTAGACGAGGAGGTCGCTCTCGGCCGCGCGACGGTTGATCTCGACGTCCTCGCCGTCCCCGGTCTGGCCGAGATCCAGCAGGTTGTCGCGGTCCTCCGCGTCGTGGTTACGCAGATGGTCGGGCCAGAACGACAGGAAGACCCGTTCCCCGACGATGTGCTTGATCTCGGCCTCGGTCATGCGGCGGTGCAGGGAGTTGGCGGCGATGAGCTCGACGTCGTCGACGCCCTTGGCGGCGGCCAGCTCGAGCACCTGCTCGATCACCCGGCCCCTGATGTCGGGGGCCCGCATCGGCGGCAGCGGTATCGACAGGTCGTCGAAGGCGATCGTGAGCCGCATCCCATGGTAGAGCAGGTCGGCGAGTGGCTCGCTGCCGAGGGGGTTGTCGAGTGCCTGGCGGATCGCGCCGCCGACGTCGCGGATAGGGCGCAGCGGGTCGGGCGGGTAGACGACGCGGGTGCCGAGCGGGAAGCGCTGCAGGTGGAAGCCCTCGCCCTGGTGGACGAGCAGCGGCGGCGTGCGCTCGTCCACCTCCAGCACGAACCCGGGTCTGCTCACGCGCGCTCCTTACTCCTTCGTCGGATCGAAGACGATCTTGACGCTTCCGTACCGCCCGGCGGCGAGCGCATGCCCGAGCGCGTCGCGCCACTCAGCCAAGGAATAGGCTCCGTCGACGAAACCGTCAAGCCGGGGGTCGGCGGCGAGCCGCAGCGCACGGCGGAAATCATTATCGTCGCCGCCGTCGTGGCTGACACTGCCCCGGCCGTGGCTGGCGTACGAGCCTACGAGCTCCAGCTCCCGGTACCACACGGGCGTTAGATCCACCGGGCCTGACGGCATCCCGGAGAGCACGACGGTGCCTCCCGCCCGGACGAGCCTCGAGGCGAGGTCGAGGCCGCTCCCACCGGTGCACTCGAAGGCGACGTCGGCGCCGCCGAGCAGGAACGGACCCCCGCGCTCGGGCCGCAGCAGCGCGCCGCCGTGGGCCCGCCGAAGGCCGCGGGCGGCGCGGGACGGCTCCATGACGTCCGTCGCGCCGAGGCTCTCCGCCCGCCGTCGCTGGTGGGGGTGCTTGGCGATGACCGTCACCTGGCCGGGCGCCGCGAACTCCCGCAACGCGAGGAGGGTCAGCAGGCCGACGGTGCCCGCACCGACGATCACCACCGACGCGCCGTCCGCGACGGCCGCGCGGCGTACGGAGTGGACGGCGCAGGCGAGCGGCTCGGTGAGCACCGCCCGTTCCGTCGGCACCCCGTCGGGTACCGGGTGCAGCTGCGCGTGGTGGGCGACGAGCATCCCGCTCCACCCGCCGCCGGTGTCCCCGCAGAACCCGGTCTGCAGCCCGGCCGAGACGCGTCCCACGGTGACGTGGTCGCACCGGTTGGTCTCGCCGCCGCGGCACCACCGGCACGGCTCGACGTCACGGACCTCGCAGGCGAGGACGGGGTCGATGACGACGCGGCGGCCCCTGCCGAGGTCGCCCGCGTCGTCGAGCAGCTCGCCCACCACCTCGTGTCCGAGCACGAACGGGGTGGAGACCAGCGAGGAGAGGTACGGCGAGGCCCGGCCGGTGAGGAGGGCGAGATCCGAGCCGCAGACGCCGGCGAGCAGCGGCCGCACGCGTGACCATGCGGGGCCCGCGCGGTTCGGGTCGCGGCGGCTCACCAGCCGCAGCGGCGCGACCGACGGGGTGAGCCCGGCGAAGGGCCCCGCCGCGAGCCCCCTGGCGGTGAGGTACCTCGCCGCCGAGTGGTGGTACTCCAATGCTTGGATCACCGGCTCACCCCACGGGCGGAGACGGCGGGGCCCTCGATAAGGCCCTCGAAAAGGGTGGCAGCGGGGCCCAGGACATCTCTGGACCACCGCTCGACCCGCCACTGTTTGCGGGTGGCGTGGCGGTAGAGGCGTGCGTCGGGGTTGACCGCGACCGGGTGGCCGACCAGCTCGAGGAACGGACGGTCGGAGTAGTGGTCGCCGTACGCCCAGCTGGCGGCCAGGTCGATGCCGTCCTGCGCGGCCCAGTCGGTGAGCCAACCCGCCCTGGCCTCGCCGACGAGCGGGGGCAGGGTGAGGTGGCCGGTGCAGCGCCCGTCGACCGTACGCAGGCGGCTCGCCGCGACCTCGTCGAACAACGCCTCGAAGGGCTCGACGAGGATGTCGACCGTCCCTGTGACGAGCACGGTGCGGTGGCCGGCGGAGCGGTGTTCGCGTACGCGGCGTACCGCCCGCGGGAAGGCCCGGCGCAGCAGCAGGTCGGCGAGCCGCTCGCGGACCAGCCGGCGCAGCTCCCGCTCGCTGGCGCCGTCGTAGTGGCGCAGGAACGTCCGCAGGAAGTCGCCGCGGCCCCGGCGCTCCGCCAGGAACGCCCTGGGCAGCGCGCCCGCGACCGACAGCAGCTCGCCCGGCCACTCCCTGGCAGGGGCGTCGAGCAGGCGGGCCCACAGGTAGGTCTCGATGACGTTCGAGGCGAGCACGGTGCCCTCGAGGTCGAACACCGCCGCGATACCGTCGCCTTCGACAAGCGCGGGGCGCGGGCGGGGACGCCGACGTCCCGGCGTACGCCGCAGCGAGGACGTGATGCGTGGGCAGTGCACCCGCTGCAGGTAGTAGGCCCAGTCCACGTCAGCCGCGTCGAGGCCGGCGGTGTCGCGGTCGTCCTCGGGGAGCGAACGATGCAAAGCGAAGGTGTGACTGTCGTCGAAGGCGGCCTCGACCTCGACGTAGTGACCGTACAGGTCCTGGTACCGGCGGAGCTGGGCGAGTTCCTCGTGCCGGCGGTGCAGGCGTCCCTGCCACTGCCCGGTCCGCTCATTCCCGGGAAGGGCGAGCAGGGCGCGTTCGGCCGTGGTCATCAGCCGGTCGGCGGTTCGCAGCGTGCGGTCCACCTGCACTCCGCCGCGGAAGGCGAGCTCGGGCGCTCGGGCCTGGCCCCTGCCTTCGGGGTCCGACAGCGGCTCGGCCTCGAAGTACCCTCTGATCAGCTCGTACAGGCCCTGCACCGTGAGCGGGTTCCGGGCGCTCGTGCCGACGTGGTAGTAGGCGGCGTTCCCCGGATCGGGCGGACTGGCCGTGGCGGCGAGGAGGGTACTGACGACGATGTCGACCGGCACGATATCGAGGATCCCGTCCGGGATTCCGGGGAAGTCCGTGAGTGTGCCGCGGCCGTAGGCGAGGATGAGGGGGTCGGCCATCTTGAACCCGTCGATCCACCCCGGGTACGGGCGCCGCAGTGCGCTCTCCACGATGGCCGGGCGGACGATCGAGAGCGGCAGCCCGTCGCCCGCTTCTCCCCGGGCTCGCCGCGAGCGATCTGCTCTCCGCTCGACCGGCCGCGCGCCCCCGGCCCTTTCCCCCGCCGCCCGCGGACCGGCGGCCTTCTCCTCCGCCACCCGCTCGCCCAGGGCCTTGGTGAGAGTGTAGACGTCGGGCCAGCCGAGGCTGTGTGCTCGAGCGCCGCCATACTCCGTGAGCCGCTCTGTCACGGCCTCCTTGCGCCGGCGTTCCGTCGCGGACGCGACGGCCTGCGGCCCGGCCGTACGGTCCTCTCTCATCGCCTCCCGGTGCGCGCGGCTGAGCACGCCGGGGTCGCGGGACGCCCGCTCGACCTCGTCGCGCGCGGACAGCGCCCACGCCAGCTCCGCCGGCCACTCGACGTCGTGGGTGAGCGAGGCCTCCGGGACGACTCCCTTGCGCACGCCGGCGACGAACGCGGTCGAGATGTGGACGATGTGCGGACGCGCCGGGCAACGGCGGACGGCGTCGTAGAGGTTGGCGGTGCCGAGGACGTTGGTGCGGAAGGCGTCGTCGACGGGCGGGTCGAACGACACCACCGAGGCGCCGTGGATGACGGCCCTGAGGTCGGCGGGCAGGTCGGGGACGTCGCGGGCGACGTCGGCCTCGATGACGCTGAGCTGGTCGCGCAGCGCGCGCTGCACTCCGTCATCGCCGACCCGCTCGCGCCAGGAACGGAAGACCGGCTTGCCGAGGAGGCGCCGCAGCCGGCTGTCGGCGGATGTCCCGGGTCGGCCGCGGAGCAGCAGCACGACACGGGTACGCGGGTGGTCGGCGAGCAGGCGCTCGAGCACCGCCTGCCCGATGAAGCCGGTCGCGCCGGTGAGCAGGATGGGGCCGTCACCCAGGTCGGGCATCCAAACCTCTCCTCGGTCGGCAAGCGGCTACAGCGGGTGGGGCTCGCTCGGTTCCCCGATCGGTGTTGAGCATAGTGGCCGCGTAGGCAGGACTGCTGGGAGTACACCCCCGCGACAACGCTGCCGCGTTTCCGCGGGGACCCATGAACGCCGGCCCCTGAGCGTCGCCTCGCGGGTTCGCAAGATCCTCTTCAGCGGTCCGCGGGACCAGTATCCTGCCCCATCCGACCACATGTCAGGATCTTGGGCTGGGCGCGACCACGGGCGGGGATCGCCCGAGTCAGGGGATCTCGCGAAGTTCTTGGTAGCGCTCGTACACGCGTTCCGCCGCGCCCGCGGGGTCATCAGCGGGGTAGCTCGCGGCCGTGGTGAAGTCGGGCCCGGCCCTCCAGAGAAACCTGCCCTCGCGACACCACACGACGAGGTCGTACCACACCGACAGTACAGACATGTCCCCGCTCACCGAGCGGTAGGTACGCGAGACCCCGAGCTCGGCAAGCTCCCCCTGGAGCCGTTCGACGGCCCTGGCGCAATCGCTCTCGGTCATTTCTTCACCCCCCGTGACGAGACGGGCGAAACGCCGAGTCATGACGCGACCGCGCCCTCGCGCCGCTCGCGGTCCCGCCCCGCGAGCTCAGGGCCGGCCCTCGCCCCGGCCGCCGGGCGGGCGTCTGAGGATTCGGGCCGCTGGTGGCGCGGGCGTGCAGACGTGGGGCGAGCGGAGTCTGCGGGTCCGTACGCACCGGGACGTAGGCCGGAATCAGCCTGCGGGAGGATGCGGCCCGCAGGTCTTGGTGGTTGCATGGAAGGCGTCCGACCCATCATGGGCAACGTCAAGAACGGGAGCGGTGATGTCGGGTATGCCTCGCTTCGCCTCACGCGCGGCGATGCCGGTTGGTGTCGCCGCCATCGCGGCCGCCGCGGTTGGCCTCGGGCCCACGCTCGTGGCCGCCGCCAAGCCGAGTCCTCCTCCGGTCACGGCGAAGCAGCTCCTCGTCAGGGCCCAGAACACTCACATCCAGACGTTGTCGGGCACGATCGGCACCCATACCGATCTCGGCCTCCCCGAGTTGCCCGACAACGCGAACACCGACATGCGTGGGCCACTCAAGGCACTCACGTCCGATCACACCGTGCGTGTCGCGCTCGACGGGCCGAAGCGGCAGCGGGTGCAGGTCCTCGACAAGCTCGCCGAGCGCGACCTCATCCACAACGGCCGCGACGTCTGGGCGTACGACAGCAAGGCCAACAAGGTCACGCACTGGCGGCTGCCCGCTGGGTCCGGCGGATCCCACGCCGATCGCGACCAGGCACCGTCCGCGCCGACACCGCAGCGCCTCGCGCAGCGGTTCCTCGACAAGGCCGGCAAGACCACCAAGGTCTCGGTCGACGGGACCGCGACGGTCGCGGGCCGCGACGCGTACGTCCTCGACCTCGCGCCGAAGGCGCAGGAGAGCACGATCGGGTCGGTGAAGGTCTACGTCGACGCCGACAACAGCGTTCCGCTCCGGGTCTCGGTCACGCCTCGCACGGGCGGGCCGCCAGCGGTCGACGTCGGCTTCAGTGACGTGTCCTTCAGCACGCCGCCCGCGTCGCGCTTCGACTTCACGCCGCCGAAGGGCGCGACGGTGAAGCAGGGGCGGCTCCCGGCGGGCGACATGCCGACGCGGATGTTCCACCATTCCGCTCACCGGTCGACGGCCAATGGCAACGGGTCGCATGGATCGGAGCGGGCGACCCCGGGCGCCGCGCACCAGATGGCCGGTATGAGCCACAAGGTGATCGGCCACGGCTGGACCGCCGTTCTCGAGTCCAAGGTCGGTCCCGGCGTCGCGTCGATGCCGATCGTACGCTCGGGGCAGCGTGTCGACGGAGGGCGTCTCGTCACGACCCGCCTCGTGAACGCCCTCGTCACCGACGACGGCCACGTGTACGTCGGGGCGGTCACCCCGCGGGCCCTGCTCGACGCCGCGGGACACTCGTGACCCCAGTGTCGCGTCACGGAAGTCTTCTTCGCCCTGGCGACGCCCAGGCGGCGCCTCGCTTCGTTGTCGTCAGTCGACGCAGGCCCACTGCGCCTCCGTCCTCCGCCTTGCGATCCATCCGCCTGGACCGCCGCCAATGACAAAGGACCTCCGTAACGCGACACTGCCGCAGGCGGCCACGCGCGAGAGCGCCGGCGGCGCCGAGCGGCTCGCCGTGGCCACCGAGGGGCTCAGGAAGCGGTTCCGTGGCGGCCAGGTCGCGGTCGATGACCTCGGCCTGGCCGTCCCGGCGGGGAGCGTCTTCGGCTTCCTCGGGCCCAACGGCTCGGGCAAGACGACGACCATCCGCATGCTGCTCGGGCTCATGACCCCGACGGCCGGCACGGCGCACCTCCTGGGGGCACCTATGCCCGCGGCGGGGCGTTCGGTGCTGCCGCGGGTCGGGGCGCTGATCGAGGGGCCCGCGCTGTACCCGCACCTGTCCGGACGAGACAATCTGACCCGGTTCGACGCGGCCGACCCCACATCCGATCCCCGGACCCGCAGCGAGCGGGTCGGCCACGCGCTCGAACGAGTGGGGCTTTCCGCGGCCTCACGCAAGCGCTGCCGTGCCTACTCCCTCGGGATGCGGCAGCGGCTCGCCCTCGCCTCCGCCCTGCTCCGCCCGCGCGAGCTGCTGGTCCTCGACGAGCCGACGAACGGGCTCGACCCGCAGGGCACCCGCGAGATCCGTACCCTCGTACGCGATCTCGCCCGCGACGGCGCCACCGTCTTCCTTTCCTCCCACCTGCTCGCCGAGGTCGAGCAGGTGTGCGAGCACGCGGCCGTGCTGAGCCGGGGGCGGCTCGTCGCGCAGGGCGCGGTGGCCGACATCCGGCGTTCCCTGCGGACGCGGCTCGTCGTCCTCACACCCGACACCGAACGTGCCACGAAGGTGCTGAACGACCTTGGGGTCACCGACCTGGCCGTGGAGGATGGCCGGGTGAGCTGCGACCCGAGCGCGGTCGCGCCGGATGACGCCTGCCGGGCGCTGGTCCTCGCGGAGGTGCGGGTGGTCGGGCTCACCACCGAGAACGCGTCGCTGGAGGACGCCTACGTCGCGCTCACCGGGGAGGGCTTCGATGTTGCGGAGTAGCGTCTCGCTGCTCGGCTCAGAGCTCGGGCTGGTGTTCCGCAGGCTGCGTACGCTCGTGCTGCTCGTCGTGCTCGCCTGCGTGCCGGCCGCTATCGGGATCGCGGTGTGGGTGCGCAGCGGCGGCGGCGGTCCGGCGTTCGCGAACCAGCTGACCAACAATGGGCTGTTCCTCGTCTTCACCGGCTTGGTCGTAACCCTCCCGTTCTTCCTGCCGCTGACCGTGGGCGTCGTGGCCGGTGACAGCGTGGCGGGAGAGGCGAACCGCGGTACGCTGCGCTACCTGCTCGTCGCGCCCGCCGGTCGGACGCGGCTGCTGCTGGTGAAGTTCGGCGGTGTGATGGCGTACTGCTTCGCGGCGACGTTCGTGGTGGCGGCGACCGGGCTGGTGGTCGGGGCGGCCTTGTTTCCCCTCGGCAAGGTCACCCTGCTGTCCGGCGACACGATCGGGCTCGGGGCAGCCCTGCTCCGGGCGCTGATCATCGCGGTAGTGGTGGCGCTGTCGCTGGTCGGGCTCGCCGCGATCGGACTGTTCGTCTCGACGCTGACGGGTACGCCGATCGCCGCGATGGCGGCGACCGTGGGGGCCGCCATCGCCGTCCAGATCGTCGACACGATCCCACAGCTCGCGGTGCTGCATCCGTGGCTGTTCAGCCACTACTGGATGTCGTTCGCCGGCCTGCTGCGGCAGCCCATCTTCACCGGCGACATCGTCCACAACCTGCTGCTTCAGGCCGGCTACCTCGCGGTCTTCGGCGCGGCGGCGTGGGCGCGCTTCACCAGCCGCGACATCGCGGTGTGACCTCCGATCGGCCCTCTCCTCCTCAGCTCCAGCCTCTCAGCTCGCCCCATTCCTCGCGTCCGATCTCCGCGATCACGTTTGCCTTTGAAATGACCACGCGTGCGTCTGAAACGTCCCGATTCCACGGGCATTTGCAAGGAGAACGTGATCGTCGGGCCGGAGGAGACCGGATGTCAAGGTTCGTCGAGCGCAAGGCGCGGCGCGGTCAGCCGACGTGCCAGGTGTCGCCGGAGGCGAGGAGGTCGGCGAGGTCGCCCTCGCCGTGACGGGTGATGGCGTCATCGATCTGGGCCCGGAGCATGTCGTCGTAGGCGGGCCGGGTGACGTCGCGGAAGATCCCGATCGGGGTGTGGGAGAACGCCTGGTCGTCGAGGCGGGACAGGGCGAACGCCCGGGAGGGGTCGACGGTGTGCGCGTCGTGGACGAGTACGTCGGGGTCGTCGCCGCCGCAGACCCCCAGCGCGCCGGTATGCGGGTCGCGGCGGACGCCCTTCTCGGCGTCGGCGCCGAAGCGGATGGGTTGGCCGTGCTCGAGGCGTACGAGCCTTTCGTCGCGGGTCTGCGGGCTCTTCAGCGGCTCGTACGCGTCGTCGTTGTAGATCGGGCAGTTTTGCAGGATCTCGACCAGGGCGGCGCCCTTGTGGTCGGCGGCGCCGCGCAGCGCGGTGGTGAGCTGCGCCCGGTCGGAGTCGAGCACCCGCGCCACGTACGACGCTTCGGCGC
>JBOHCT010000081.1:0-17551 GCA_050699055.1 Streptosporangiaceae bacterium
GTCCGCATCATCGAGGACGTCATCCAGACCGATGCCGCGCTGAACCCGGGCAACTCGGGAGGCGCCCTGGCCAACTCGCGTGGCGACGTCGTCGGCATCAGCACCGCGGTCGCGGGCGTCGGCGTGGGCCTCGCGATCCCGATCAATGCCACGACCCGGCGGATCATCTCCACGCTCATGCGCGAGGGCCGGGTACGCCGTGCCTACCTCGGCCTCGTCACCACGCCGGCACCGCTCCCCGAAGCGCTGGCAGCACGTACCGGACAGCGGGTAGGGCTCAGGGTCGCCGAGGTCGTGCCGGGCAGCCCAGCCGCCGGGGCGGGGCTGCGTCCCGGGGACCTCATGCTGACGGCGGGCGGCGCGCCCGTCCAGGACGCGCAGAGCCTCCAGCGGCTCATGTTCGCCGACGCCATCGGCAGGCCGCTGCCGGTCACGGTCATGCGGAACGGTGCCCTGGTCGACGTGATCGCGGAGCCGACCGAGCTGGAGCGCGTCGCGTAGCGAGTGACGCACACAACACGGACCGCGCACCCGCCGGGGCCACTACGCTCGTAGGGGTGACCGACATCGCCAGCTATCTCCATGGCATCCACCCGCGCTCCGAAGACCTCGTGGGAGCGACCCGCGACCACGCGAGAGGTCGGCTGTCCGCGGAGGCCGTCGATGATCAGCGACAGGCGGACCGTGCGGCGTTCCGCTCCCTCCAACGCGACGCGGGCATCGACTACCTCTCGGCTGGACACCTCGACTGGCAGGACCTGTTCCGCCCGTTGATCGCGGCGTCGGCGGGGCTCAGCCCCGGTGCCCTGACCCGCTGGTTCGACAACAACGCGTTCTTCCGTGCCCCGATCGTGGACGGGCCGCCGCGGCTCGATGTCCGCCGCTTCATCAAGGAGTACGGCGCCGGGGAAGGGGACGGACCCACCGTGGCGGTTCTTCCAGGGCCGTACACGTTCTCCCGTGCCTCGGCCACCGACGGTGACCGCGATGTGCTGATGGCCACCCTCGCGAGCGATGTCCTCCGCCCGGCCGTAGAGACATCCGTCCAGCGGGGCGCGGCGCTCGTCCATCTCGAGGAGCCCTGGCTCGTGAAACCGGGCGCGCGCATCGACTGGAGGACCGTCGGCGAGGCGATCGCCTCGACCCGCGACGGTATCGACGCACGGGTCGTCGTGCACACCTACTTCGGCGACGCCGGACCACACCTGCCGCGACTTAGGGCCCTTCCAGCCGACGCGATCGGGGTCGACCTCGTAGAGACGGATCTCGCCGACCTCGCGGGAACCTGGGAGAAGGGACTGGTGGCGGGGTGCGTCGACGGGCGTACCTCGCTCGTGGAGAGCATCGACGAGACCGTCGCCGTGGCGCGCGACATTCTCGAGATAGCCGAGCTCCCCGCGCTCCTGCTCTCGTCCACCTGTGACCTCGAGCTGGTCCCCCGACAGGTCGGCGACCAGAAGGTCCGCCTGCTCGGTGCCGCCGCTGCACGCCTGCGAGAGGAACGAGAAGAGTGAGTATGCTGAGACCGCTGCAGACCCACGAGGTCGGGTCGCTCGCGAAACCCTCCTGGCGGGTAAAGGCCATCGCGGGAAGGCCCGTCATCGACGCTGACGTTGACGAGGCGCGCCGCTGGGGCGAGCGGCTCGACGTGCCCGACTACCCCGCGCTGCTGGAGCTGCTCGGTCGGCAGCCGTTCTCCGAGGACGAGCGCGTCGCGATCAAACGCTGGGCGAGCACGTACGCCGTCCGCTTCTTCGAGACCGCGGGTCTGGACGTCGTCTACGACGGTGAGCAGCAGCGCAGCGAGATGTATGCCTGGACGATCGCACATGCCGAGGGCTTCGCGTTTCGTGGCAGCGTGCGGAGCTTCGACGACAAGTACTACTCCAAGGCCGCCGTCACCGGACCGGTTGGCCTGCGTGCGCCCTACCACAACGACGAGTTTCGACTCGTGCGTGCCGCGGCACGGGCCGACCTCAAGGTGCCGGTGACCGGCCCGTACACGCTCGCCGCCTGGTCGTTCGACGAGTACTACGACCGCGACACCGACCTCACGGCGCCGGCCCGGGTCCGTCGGGAGCGCAGGCGAGCAGCGCGACGGAGGTTCGTGCTGGACGTCGCCGAGAACCTCGTGCGCCCCAACATCGAGGCGCTCATCGGACTCGGCGCGGACTGGATCCAGATCGACGAACCGGCGGGCTCGACCGAGCCGGAAGAGGTGGCGCTGATGGCGGAGGCTTTCAACACCTGTGTCAAAGGACTCGGCGCGACATTCACCACGCACCTGTGCTTCTCCGACTACGACCTGTTCTTCCCCGGTATCGAGGCGATGACCGAGTGCCAGCAGTTCGCCGTCGGGTTCGCCAACGACGACGGCAGCGCTCCCGGTACCTCCGACGACGCGCGGCCCGGATACCACGTCATCAGGAAGTTCCGCGACCTGCCGTATCGCCCCAGTCTCGGGCTCGGGGTGCTCGACATCCACAGCGACGAGGTCGAGTCCCCGGAACTCGTGCGCGACCGGGTGCTGTACGCCGTGAACGTTCTCGGCGATCCGGGGCGGGTCCAGGTCACGCCCGACTGCGGACTGCGTACTCGAGGCTGGGACGTCGCGTACGCCAAGCTCCAGGCGATGATGTCCGGCGTGGCGTTGGCCAAGTCCGCGCTCGGGCCCTGAGCCAGTCGGCCTGAAGGGGTGGGCGACGCCCGCGAGGTTCACAGACAAGCGAGGGTTCCAGACAAGCGAGGTTCACACAAGCTCTGAGCGGCGAGCCGATCACAGGAGCGGTAGCTGTTCCACCTTCGGGAGGCGGGGTGACGCCTCTCTCGACGACCGCTCCCGCTGCGGCGGGGCGGCACCGCGGGTGGACGACGGGCGGGCCGCGCCCACGCCGAAACGGCGGGCCAGCGCTCGCACCCGCCCGCTGATGTCGTTCTGGTACGCCTTGGGCGCGTAGGCCCCCCGGCGGTAGAGGTCGCGGTACCGCCCGACCAGCTCCGGATGGTGCTCACCGAGCCAGCGCATGTACCACTCCCGTGCCCCGGGACGAAGATGCAGGACGATGGGGGAGACGTGGGTCGCCCCGGCATCGGCGATCTCTCGCACCGTCGCCTCGAGAGCAGCCGGGGCGTCGGTGAGGTACGGGAGAATCGGCGCCATGAGCACGCCGCACGGGACGCCCGCGTCGTTCAGCGCGCGGCACACCTCCAGACGCTTTCTGGGAGCGGGTGTGCCGGGCTCGACCGACCGCCACATGCCCCGGTCGAGGAAACCCACGGACACGTTCGCGGCGACGTCGGTGCGCTCGGCCGCCTCGGCCAGCAGGTCCAGGTCGCGCAGGATGAGCGAGCCCTTGGTCAGGATCGAGAAAGGGTTGGCGTGGTCGCGCAGCGTGGCGAGGATGCCGCGCATCAGCGCGTAGCGTCCCTCCGCCCGCTGGTAGCAGTCGACGTTGGTGCCCATGGCGATGTGCTCACCGCGCCAGGACGGGGCCGCCAGCTCCTTGCGCAGCCGCTCCGGGGCGTTGACCTTGACGACGATCTGGGAGTTGAAATCCTCGCCAGTGTCGAGGTCGAGGTACTCATGTGTCTTGCGGGCAAAACAGTAAAAAGCAGGCGTGCGAGCAGCCCCGGTATGGGTTGATCGTCCACCGGAAGGGCATGCGCGACGCCTCGGGCACCCGGTTGATGATCGAGCGTGCCTGGACCTCGTGGAAGGTAATGCCGCGGAACTCGGGCGTGTCGATGGTCCGGGTCACGGCGGCGCGCTGCACCAGCGCAGGCGTGGCGCCACGCTCCGCGGGCAAGAGGGTCTCGACCAGCCGAAGATTGTCCCACCGCATGGACATAGTCTAGAACATACGTTCGATCGCGTACAGCTCACGGCGGCCGAGTTCGAGCTTGTCGGGGATCAGGATCGGCGAGACGGAGCACGCCACTAAGGCCAGTTGACCACGAGGCGTCCGTCCCGCGCGTCCACGTGGGTGCCGAAGGCGGCGCACGCCGTGACGAAACGATCCTGGATCCACGCGCGTTCGTCGCCCTCCGCGAGCCGTGTATGACAGAAATCCAGGGCGATGGGGACCGCCTCGAGCCGTACCGGACCCTGCCGGTCGACCGTAACGAGAAAGAGCAGACCGAGATCGTTGCGCAGCAGCGGATGAACCGCGTAGTCGTCGATGAAGTCGCCGAGGTCGTAGACCACACGGCCGGCGACGCCATGGAAGACGTGCGCCGAGTGCCCCGCGACGACGTCCGCGCCCGCGTCGGTAAGGGCTCGGGCGGCCGATCGCACATAGGGGAGGGGTTCGGCGATCATGTTCGGGCCCCAGTGAGGTGTCACGAGCACCACGTCGACCTCCTCGCTGAGGCCGCCGACCAGGTCGCGCAGCCAGCGCGGCACCCCGCTGGCGACGTCGGCGTACGCGACCCCGGGGCGGCTCCGCCCGGCGGCGTACGCTCGCGGGTGGTCGGTCACGCCGACGACCCCGACCCGCACGCCGGCGGCCTCCAGCGTGGCGGGTCTCCGCGCGTCCTCCTCACCTGCCCCCGCACCGACGGTCGCGATACCGACGCGTGACAGGTGAGCCGGGGTGTCGAGCAGAGCGTCGACGCCGAAGTCGAGCGCGTGGTTGTTGGCCAGCGTCACGCAGTCGACGCCGAGCGAGGCGAGCGCCTCGGCGGCCACGGGCTGCGCGCGAAAGAAGAACGGCTTGTCCGGGTCCGGCCACGGCTCCCCACGTTCGGAGAGGCAGCACTCAAGATTCAAGACGAAGAGGTCGGCCTCTGCCGCGACCGCACGGAGCCCGGGAGAGAACAGCGCGTCGGGGGCCTCTTCCGCGGCCAGCCGTTCGGCCACGGACCGGCCCAGCATCGTGTCCCCCGCGAGTGCGATGGTCACGGTCACGGCCAGTCACCCCAGCCTCAACGGCGAGACGTCGGCCGGAAGAGGTTCATGCGTTCCATCGCGCGGGCCACGTCGCTCGGCGTGACGATGCCGACGAGCTGGCCATCCACGATGACGAGCGCCCGGCCCTCCGCGCAGCCGCCGCTCAGCCGCGGGACCAGTCCGGCGACGGAATCCTCCGAGGAGACCGTGGGGACCTCGGAGAGAGGACACACGAGGTCGCGCACGGCCGTACGGGTCCACGCCTCACGCGCGACCTGCCGCATGCGGCCGAATGTCACGACGCCCACCGGCTCCCCCTCGGGTCCCACGACAGGGAGCGCCCGGTGGCGGTAACCCATGCCACGGTCGGCGAGGATCTGCTCGACGGGCATCGATTCGGGGACGGTGACCGGCTGGGGCGTCATCACCTGCCAGACGGCCATGCCGTCGAGGCTGCCCCGCGCCCTGGCCTGGCGGCCTTCCATGCCCGCGGCGCTGATGAGGAACCAGCCGATGACGACGATCCACAGGCCGCCGTAGGACCTGGTAATGAAGAACGACGCGACGCCGAGCGCCACCAGGAGCCAGCCGAACCCCTGGCCAGCGCGGCTGGACCAGATGGTCGCCCGTGTGCGGTCACCGGTACGCCACCATAGGAACGCTCGCAGCAGCCGCCCCCCGTCGAGCGGCGCGGCGGGGATCACGTTGAACAGCGCGAGAACGATGTTGATGCCGCCGAGCCAGCCGATGGCCCCGGCGGCGAGCCCATGGACGCCCGCGAGCTCGGCGAGCACGAGGATACCGATGAAGATCCCGCCGACCAGTAGGCTGACGAGCGGCCCGACACCAGCGATCCGAAACTCCCCGGCCGGAGTCGACGCCTCGCCGCGCAGCCGCGCGACGCCGCCGAACAGCCACAGGGTGATTCCGTCGACGCCCACACCGTGCCGGCGCGCGAGGATCGCGTGTGCCATCTCGTGCGCGAGCAACGACCCGAAAAAGACGACGGCCGCGACGAGGCCGGCGAGAACGTAGGCACCCCAGCCGTGCCCCGGGTAGGCGCTCGGAAACCGTACGACCGCGAGCCCGTACGCGATCAGCGCGAAGATGAGGAAGACGCTCCAGTTGGCCCCAACCCGCACCCCGGCGATCCGGCCCAGCGGAATCGTGGTCTGTATGGGGCCACGCCGCGGCCGGCGTCTCATGTCTCCGCCCACACCATATTGAGTACCCGGGCCACCAAGCCGGTACCCGGGTCGAGGCCCCGCGGCCCTACCTGTCTCTCTCCGAATAGATGTCCGGAGCCCGGCCTTCGGCGGGCTCGCCGTCAGGGGCGGGGGCGAGGACGGTGAGCCGGTCGCCGACGGCCAGTCGGGTGTCGCCGGTGACGGTGACGGTCCGCCGATTCCGGGTACTGGCGATCGCGATGCAGCCGGGGGGCCAGTCGACGTCACGCACGGCACGGCCGACGGCGGGGGAGTCGGCGGGAATGGCGACCTCCAGGATGCGGTACGCGGCCAGAGGCGTACGGGGGGCGTGCAGCCGGTCCCGTGGGTTCTTGCGCGCCCACTCGGCGGCGAGCTCGGCTTGCTCGGTCTCTGCTATCGAGGCATCGAGCCGTTCGCCGATGGCTCGCAGCACGTTGCGGTTGGTGATCCAGCCGGTGACACGGCGCCCGTCGGCGGAAACAACGGGCAGGCCATCGCGGCCGTAGAGGACGAGTTGCCGCAGCGCCTGGGCGAGGATCTCGTCGGCGAACAGGGCCTGTGGCTCGCGGCTGTGGGTGATGGGGCCCGGAAGGGCCGCCCGTGTCCCCGTGGTGCCGGCCTCGGTGTGAGCTGCTTGGGCGGCGCGCAGAGGCTCGCCGGCGCCGTTGTTGGCGTGCAGGGGCTGCATCGCCTCGGCTGCGGTGAGTTGTTGCAGCACCGACGCGGGCTTGGGTCGTTCGATATCGGTGCCACGACGCAGCAGTTTGGTGGTGTAGATAGTCCCGTGGGTCAGCTTCTTCGACACCGCGGCCGCGAGGCCGGCGGCCAGCATGACCGGCAAGGTAAGGGCGAAGTCGCCGGTCATCTCCACCACGCTGGCTATGGAGGTCAGCGGCGCCTGTGCGGCGGACGCGAACACCGCCGCCATCGCCACCATCCCGTAGATGGCGGGTGGACCGACAGCCGCCCCGAAGACGTCGTGAACGACGAGGCCAAACGCGGTACCGGCCACGCCCCCGATGAACAGCGACGGGGCGAACACTCCACCCGAGCCGCCGATCCCGATGGTCAGGCTGGCCGCCACCATCTTGACCGCGATCAAGGCGACCAGAAACCACAGCACGTAGTGGCCGGCCACGGCCTTGTCGAGGACCGGGTAGCCCACCCCATACGCCTGCGGAACCGCCAGCAGCAGCAGCCCCAAGACCACCCCACCGACGGCGGGCCGAGCCCACTCGGGACGGCCGGCCCACACCGCGTCGCAGACATCCTCGACCTTGTACAGCACGGTCTTGAACCCCACGCCGATCAGCCCGGCGAGTAGCCCGAGGACGGCGACAAGCAGGTAGGAGGGCAGATGGTGGACCATCAAGTCGTGCGGCATGCGAGGGAAGAACGGGCCGGTGCCGAAGAACTGCCGGGAGACCACGTCAGCGACCATCGCCGCCAGGATCAACGGGAACAGGGCATCGATGGAGAACTCCCGCAGGATCAGTTCGAAGCCGAAGAAGACCCCGGCCAGGGGGGCGTTGAACGTCCCGGCGATGCCGGCCGCCGCCCCACACGCCACCAGGACCCGCAGGCGGGTCTCCGACATCCGCACCACCTGGCCGACGGACGAGGCCAACGCCGACCCGATCTGCACGATCGGCCCTTCCCGGCCCACCGAGCCACCGACTCCGATGCACAACGCGGACGCGACCGCCTTCACCACCGTCACCTGCGGGCGGATCCGCCCCCCGTGCTCCGCGACGGCGATCATCACCTCGGGCACCCCGTGGCCGCGGGCCTCCCGGGCGAACAGGTAGATCAGCGGGCCGTAGATCAACCCACCGACAACCGGGATCAACAACAGAAACCACACGCCGAACCACGGCAGGTGTACGCTCCCCACCCGTCCCTGCTGCCCGAAGCTCAGATGCCCGGTGGCCAGCCAGGTGAAGGCGAAGATCAACCAGCGGAACCCGACCGCACCGAAGCCGGCGCCGATCCCGACCGCCAGGGCCATCACCGCCAGGCCTAGGCGGGTTCCCCGCAACCAGGTGGTCACCGCCAGCAGCCAGGGAGGAGTACGTCTTGACCCGGATGGCCTCCCACCGGGCGACGGGATCTCAGGATCACTCATCACGACGCCCCTCGGGGTGGGCACAGCATCGACCGCCCTCGCCTTTCTCCACGTGTCCGCGCGCCTGGACCCAGACCAGCCGGTTGCGTGGCGCCGACGCCCTACGCGCCCACCGGTGATGCATCCGCGGCGACGTCAGGGGGAACCGGCACCCAGCGCCGCTAGGCTCAGCGACCGCCGGGGCCCATGCCACCAGAGCCCGGTACCGCAGCGACACCGCCTCGTCCGTTCGGGCCAGCGACCGTGCCGTCGCCGCCGGGAAGCTCGGCGGAGAGGAGGGGATCATGGCGTGGCACCGGCCATGTGATCGTAGGCTCCCATCTCCTCAGCACTCGACTTTACGGCACCATGGAAGGCGCCCCTGGCCTGGGGGCGCCCGTCGCGACCACGAAAGGCAAGCGAACATGCGTGCTTGGCGGATCCACGAGCTCGGCGAGCCTGAGCAGGCCCTGCGCCTCGACGACGTCCCGGCACCCGATCCCGGTCGCGGCGAGGTCCGCGTCCGCATCGAGGCCGTGGCGGCCAACTTCCCCGACGTGCTGCTGTGTAGGGGGCTGTACCAGGTGCGGCCCGACCTGCCCTTCACCCCAGGGCTGGAGGTGGCGGGCCGGGTGAGCGCGGCGGGCGACGAGGTCGACCTCGCCGAGGGGACACGGGTGATCGTCGGTACGAACCCGCCCCGTGGGGGGTTCGCCGAAGAGGCGGTCGTCCCCGCGCACGCGGCCCTGCCGATCCCCGACGACCTGCCGGCGACCGCCGCGGCGGCGCTGCTGATCACGTACCACACGGGGTGGGTCGGCCTGCACCGGCGCGCGGACCTTCAGACGGGGGAGACGTTGCTCGTGCACGGTGGCGCGGGCGGCGTCGGCTCGGCGGCCATCCAGCTCGGCAAAGCGGCGGGTGCGCGCGTCATCGCGACTGCCGGTGGGCCGGAGAAGACCGACGTGTGCCGGCGACTCGGTGCCGACCTGGTCATCGACCATCGCGCCGAGGACTTCGTGTCCGCCGTGAAGGAGGCGACCGGCGGTGCTGGCGCCGATGTCGTGTACGAGCCCGTCGGCGGTGAGGTGTTCGACCGCTCGCGGCGCTGCGTGGCGTTCGAGGGCAGGATCGTCGTGGTCGGGTTCGCCAGTGGCATCATCCCGCAGGCGCCGGCCAACCACATCCTGATCAAGAACTACTCCGTCGTGGGCCTACATTGGGGTCTGTACCAGCGCAGAAAGCCGGAGATGCTGCACCAGGTCCACGAGGAGCTGCTCTCTTTGTATGCCAAGGGCGCCATCGACCCGTACGTGAGCGACGTCCTGGCGTTCGACGACGTGCCCGCGGCCGTGCGGCGCATCGCGGACCGGCGCGCGATCGGCAAGGTCGTCATTGCGCCGTAACGGGCTCGCCGTCGGGGTAAGGCTCGCCTCGAGCCGGAGTAAGGTGGGTGTATGGATCTGCCTGTCGGAGTACGCCGCCTCGACGACAGAGTCGTGGTGAGCCCGTCCGGTGAGCTGGACCTGTACACCGCGCCGAGTTTCCAGTCGATGCTGGTGGATCTGCTCCGCGAGGGAACCGAGCGCCTCGTCGTCGACATGAGCGAGGTGTCCTTCTGCGACTCGAGCGGGGTCAATGTCCTGCTCACGGCGCTCAAGCGGGCGCGCGCGGAAGGCGGGACCGTCATCCTGGCGGGGGTGAAGCAGCCGGTCAGCAAGGTTTTCGAGATCACCGGCCTGCAGCGTGTCTTCGTCATCCACCCCACGGCCGCCGACGCGCTCGCCTCCCCGGAGGAGTAGCTGCCGGCGGCGACAGCTCGCCTGGCGGGTGCGGCTCACACGAATGCTCTACCGCGCCCGCGCGGCCTCGCTCAGCTCAGCAGCCCCGCTGCCCACATGATCGCGATCAGGATGATCCAGATCGTGAACGCTACGAGGACGCGCAGCCACAGCCGCCTGAGCACTATCAGCCCCCGCCGCTGAACTGGGCGATCACGAGCTGGACCGAGAAGTAGCCGAAGAAGACGATCGCCCACAGCATGACGAGGAAGCGGAAGCCGGTCAGCCGGATGCCCTTCGGCAGGTACCTGGTGTTCATCATGGTGAGCAGGATCGAGTAGATGAACATCATGACACCGCCGAGCGCGGACGAGACGATCAGCAGGGCCAGCGGCTGGCTGAAGCCGCCGAGCAGGATCGCGCAGCCGAACGCGATGAGCAGCCAGACGATGACGATGTAGATGCGGCTCTCGGTGACCCGCTCGCTGCCGCGCCAGAACGAGATCTTGAGACTGTCGGCGGTAATACGTCCTACGAGGTCGATGATCGCGATCTCGGTGGAGAACAGCGCGGTCATGACGGCGGCCCAGAAGGCGAGCTTGAACCAGTTGCCGACCTGCTGCCCCAGGATCTCACCCTCCCTGTGGAGGAAGGCAAGGTCCTCTGAGGGGAGGCTCTGCCCGGTCACCGTCACGTACGCCAGCACGCTCATGATGATCAGCGTGGCCCAGCCGAGGATGAAGAACGTGACGAACTGCTCGATGTCGGCGGCCCGCCACCACTTCTTCCACCGGCGCATGTTCTCTTCGGTCGGCCGGAACGTGTAGCCGAGCGAGGCCACGGCCTGCTCCTCGCCGGTGATGGGCGAGGTGAGCTGCGGGATGTGGGCCCCCATGCCCATGCCCTTGTCGCGTATCCAGTTGCTCTGCACCAGGTTGCTCGCCCCGCCCGCGCCGGCGAAGGCGATGGCGCCGAGCAGCGCGGCGACACCGCCGACCGCCGCGAACGGCGGGAACTGGCCGGTGTGGGAGAAGCTCGCGCCGAAGGCCGCCCAGCCGGTGGCGTTGGTCCCGACGATGAGCACGAGGATCAGGAAGATCACAATGAACGCGATGAGCACGCCCTCGATCTTCTCGACCGCCCGGTAGACGACGGGGGAGAGGGTGAGGGCGAGACCGATGGCGACGAGGGCGGCGCAGGCGACGTACACCACGTTGCCGAAGCCGAGGGCGAACGTGAGCAGCGTGGCCGCACCCGTCCCCCAGCCCGGCCAGACATTCGTGATGATCGCCATGAGGACGAACAGGATTCCCCACGGCTTCCACATCCGGGTGAACCCGGTGACCACGGTCTCTCCGGTGGCGAGCGTGTAGCGCTCGATCTCCATGTTGATGAAGTACTGGGTGAGAAAGCCGACCAGCGCGGCCCACATCAGTACGAGGCCGACCTGGTAGGTGATGTAGGGCCACAGGACGGTCTCACCAGACCCGATCGACACCCCCGCGAGGATCACGCTGGCGCCGATGATCTTGAGTGGCGACTTCGGCGGCTCGGGCAGGTCCCGGTAAGGGACTGGTGGAAGGTACTTGCTCTTGATGCGCTCGGCGAACTCTCCTCTTGGCTCTTCCCCTGGCCCTCCTGGTTGCTCTTCGGTGCGCGCAGTCATGGAGACCCCTTCTCATCCACGCGATGGCGCGTCGCGCTCATCGTCGTCCGATCGGTGCCGCGTGTCCGCGTCGTGTCCGTTCCCCATGGCGCTGGGACGAGGATCCACCGGGCCCGCGGGCGAGACGCGCCCCCGTAGCGGGATTCGGTCATCCCGCAGGTCGGCGGGGCCTGGGCGTGTCCGGCGCCCCCCGCCATTCGTCGCACGAATGTATACCTGAGCATCATCTGGCGGCCCAGTGACTGAGGTGACCGTACGCCATGAGCTCCACACCCTCCGTGAAAGGCTTCCGCTTATCGGAACAGCGTTTTCTTCTTGTGTCAACGCCCTCGGCTGATCATGGCCGCATATCTTTCCGCAAGGTAAGACTCTCCTTACCGATGATTTGGGGTAGGTGCCGTCAGACGGGACGAAAGCGGGACGCGAACGGACGAGACGCCGCCCATTCGGAGACCGTCCAGGCGGGCACGAATGGGACAATGCGAGGTGTGGTCTTAACCTGTGTCACCGCGGTAGGTGTTGAACAGACCCGTCCTACAGGACAGGGGAGAGTGGGGTGTGACAGATGCGGCGTCCGCATCTGCTAGTTGCCGAGACCTCGCCGCATCAGGTCTCCGGGTGACAATGACACGGTGGCGGGCCCTCCGACGGCGTCAAGGAGAATGACGGGGTGCGTATCGCGATCGTCACCGAGACCTGGCGTCCTCACGTAGACGGGGTGATCACCCGACTGGCCGCCACCGTACGCGACCTCCGCAGGCGGGGCTATGACGTCCTCGTCGTGTCCCCCGACGGGGGAGAGAGGGACTACGTCGGGGCCACCGTACGCGGGGTTCCGACGTTCCGGGTGCCCTTCGTGTACGGCGGCCAGCCATGGGGACTGCCGCTGCCCCGGGTCGGACGCTATCTCGACGAGTTCCGGCCAGATGTCGTCCACGTCGTCAACCCGATCATGCTGGGTATCGCCGGCGTGCTCGCGACGAAACGCCGCCGCCTGCCGCTCGTGGCCTCCTACCACACCGACATCGCCGACTACGCCGCCTATTACCACCTCGGCTGGCTACGGCCGTTCGTGCACTGGCTGACCCGGAAGCTGCACAACCAGGCGGCGGTAAACCTCGCCACGTCGGCGACCTCCCTGGCCCAGCTGAACCGCCTCGGCATTCCCGGCGCCCGCCTATGGCGACGGGGCGTCGACCTCACGTTGTTCGACCCGGGCCGCCGAGACAGAAAGGTCCGGCAGCGGCTCGGCGCGGAGGACGGGCAGGTCCTGGCGCTGTATGTCGGGAGGCTTTCTGCCGAGAAGGGTCTGCATCGGCTCGAGCCGCTCGCCCGCGGCCCGGACTGCCAGCTCGTACTCGTCGGCGACGGCCCCGACCGCTCCCGCCTCGCCCGGCGCTTCGCCGGCCTGCCCGTCACGTTCTGCGGCACGCTCCAAGGGCAGCTGCTCGCCGACGCCTACGCCGCGGCCGACGTGTTCGTCTTTCCCTCCACGACCGACACGCTGGGCCTGGTCCTGCTCGAGGCCATGGCGAGCGGACTCCCCGTGGTAGCCGCGGACACCCCCGCGATCCGGGAGACCCTCCGCGACCACCCGCACCGACGTCTCTTCCCGCCCGACAGACCCGGAGCCGTACGTTCCCTCGCCGTCGAACTGGCCTCGGCCAACGGCGATCCCCGCCACGGGGCGGCCGCGACCCGCACGGTCGTCAGCCGATGGTCGTGGAAAGCGGCGACCGACCAACTGGTTGGCTACTACGAGACGGCGGTGCGCACGGGCGGCCCGGCCCCCACCAGCAACTCGTTGTCCGCCGGCCGGCGACCCTAAACCCCACGCGGCCATACACGCTGCTCACCGCGCACCCGACGCCTTGCCCATGCTTCCCTCCGTGCGTACGTCATCATGTATGATGAGTATATGTCTAACCGTGAGAGGCTCACCGTTTCACTGCCGGCCGACCTGGTACGTGAGATCCGATCCGCAGCGGACAGCCGGGAGGTGTCTGCTTACGTGGAGCGGGCGGTGCGACACGAGATGCTGCTATCCGCGGCCTACCCCGACATCGGGGAGGACGCGCGGCGGGACTTCGAGGCACTGCACGACGAGGCGCGGGGCTGGACGGCAGGGTGAGGTGCGGCGAGCTATGGCAGGTGACTGGTCTTGCTCGTGATCGCTGGGTAGTGATCGTTTCCGCCGACCCGATCAACGTTGGCCAGCAGTATCCCAATGTCCAAGGTGTCCCCGTCGTGGACGAGTTCGCCGCGCCCGCGAGCCTGCTGGTGGTCGGCGTGACGGCCCCCATCAAGGGTGCAGCACTGATCCCCAACGTGGGGCCAACGCCGAAGAGCCGGTTGACCCGGCAGCTCGGCATCGTTCCGGATGCGGAACTCGACGACATCCGCCGTGGCCTGGCTGCCCTCTTCGACCTGTGATCCTTACAGGACAAGTACGGGTGGGAGCGCCAGCAGCGGGTGCTCGGGTGAGGCTGCTCCTCGACGAGATGTTCCCCGCCGCACCCCACACGTGTCGGTCATCAAACGTCAACTTAACATAATGTAGCTTATCGGCACTGAACCGGTGGCCTTGGGTGTCGGTGGTCTGCGGCAGAGTTGGCGCATGGCACGTGAGATGCAGGTGACGTTCGACTGCGCGGACCCGGGTGCGCTCGCCACGTTCTGGTGCGCAGCCCTCCAGTATCAGATTCAGGCGCCGATTGATGTGGCTCGGCCTCACTTGTCGTGGAACCAGGCCAGGCAGGATGACGAGCCTCACTTCTCGACCAGCCTCCCGCTCGGCCCAGACTCGAACACCATGGTCCCGACCCTGCCCTGCGTGAACGGGAACAGTCCGTTCGGCCGCCACCACTGCCCGATCTGTTCCGTGAACGCGGCGAAAGCCCGCTCGACCGGCACTCGAACGCGCATCGCGACGAGGACACGTGATGCGTCGCTCATCCCGCACGCTCCACGAACTCGGCGAACGCGTTCAGTTGCTCCGTCCAGCCCCGCTCGGCGGTATCGAGCCAGGCGCGCAGCTCCGTCATGGGCGCCGACCGAAGCGTGTAGATGCGGACGCGCGCGTCGAACTCCGGATGGGACTCACCGACGAGTCCGCGCTGCCGCAGCACACGCAGATGCTTGCTCAACGACGACGGCGTTGCCCCTGTCTCCTGCGCCAGTTCTCCCGGCCGCATCGGGCGCTGGGCGAGCAGCTCGACCACACGACGCCGGACCGGGTCGGCCAGGGCCGCCAGCGTCTCGTCAACCGTCGGTCCGGGCTGCGCGGTCTCGCTCACCTCCAGTCGGCCGCCATGATCGGCTGGCCGATCGCCGCCTCGGCCTCGGCTTTGGTGACGTCTCGCACATGCATGCTGAACGTCCAGCAGTGACCTTCGGGGTCGAACGCGCGATACGTGCGGTCACCGTAGAACTGGTCCGCCGGCTCCTCGGCGATGACCGCCCCGCTGGTGGCCGATTGGGTAACGCGATGCTTGATGTTCGATGTCAGATGCGGTAGCATACGATCATGCGCACCACTCTGGACCTTGACGATCGCGTTCTCGCCGCGGCGAAGAGCCGTGCCCACGTGCGCGGCATCTCGTTGGGGAAGGCGGTATCGGAACTCGCCCTTGAGGGATATGAGGCCGAGGTGGCATCGGCCCCGATCGCCGACGACGGAGAAGCTCCCACGCTTCCGCGCGTCCCTGGGCACGTGATCACCGACGAGATGGTCGAGGCCGCACTGGCTGATGACTGAGCCGCAGCAGAGAATGACCTCGGCACAGTCCAGCGATCCGGAGTTCTGGCTGCCGGACGTAAACATCCTGGTAGCTCTCACGAACCCGTCCCACCAGCACCATGTGCAGGCTCGCCAGTGGCTGTCCGGTGTCAAACGTTTCGCAACGACGCCGATCACCGAGAACGGTCTCGTTCGACTCCTGCTGAATCCTGCCGTGGTTGGCCAATCGGTGACGGGCGAGCAAGCCGCCCGGGTTCTCAGCGGCCTGCGCGCGAGCACCCGCGCGACCTTCGTCCCCGACGCGTCGAGCCTCGCGGACCCGTACGTCGACCTCATTGGCCTTACCGGACACAGGCAGGCCACAGACTTCCACTTGGTCAACCTGGCGGCCCAGCATGGTGGAGCGCTGGTCACCTTCGATCGCAGGATCGGATCGGCCCTGGCTAGGGTGGACCAGAAGTTTGTGCGCATCTTGGACTAACGCGCGCTCGACACCATCAGGTCCGCCGCGGTCAGGCACCGACATAGGCCGCGAGATGCTCCCCGGTAAGGGTGGAGCGGCCGGCGGCGAGGTCGGCGGGTGTGCCCTCGAAGACGATCCGGCCGCCGTCGTGGCCGGCACCGGGACCAAGGTCGATGATCCAGTCGGCGTGCGCCATGACGCCCTGGTGGTGCTCGATGACGATGACCGACTTCCCTGCATCCACGAGCCGGTCCAGCAGCCCCAGCAGCTGCTCGACGTCGGCGAGGTGGAGGCCGGTGGTGGGCTCGTCGAGAACGTACACGTCAGCCTTCTCGCCCATCTGGCTGGCCAGCTTGAGGCGTTGCCGCTCGCCGCCGGACAGCGTAGTGAGCGGCTGCCCCAACTTGACATAACCAAGCCCGACGTCGGCCAGCCGCAGCAGGATCTTGTGGGCAGCGGGCACCTTCGTCTCGCCTGCGGCGAAGAACTCCTCCGCGTCGGTCACCGACATCTCCAGCACCTCGGCGATGTCGCGCCCACCGAGGGTGTACTCCAGCACCGACGCCTGGAACCGGCTCCCCTCGCACTCCTCGCAGGTCGATTCGACGGTGGCCATGACGCCGAGGTCGGTGTAGATGACGCCGGCGCCGTTGCAGGTGGGGCAGGCGCCCTCGGAGTTGGCGCTGAACAGCGCCGGCTTCACGCCGTTCGCCTTCGCGAACGCCTTGCGGATCGGGTCGAGCAGTCCGGTGTACGTCGCCGGGTTGCTCCGTCGCGAGCCCTTGATCGCGCCCTGGTCGATGGTCACGACCCCGTCCCGGCCGGATACCGAGCCCTGGATCAGAGAACTCTTTCCCGAACCTGCCACACCGGTGAGCACCACCAGCACGCCCAGCGGGATGTCGACATCGACGTCCCGCAGGTTGTGGGTGCCGGCGTAGCGCACCTCCAGTGCCCCCGACGGTGTCCGTACCGACGGCTCCAAGGAGGCCTGGTCGTCCAGGTGCCGTCCGGTCAGCGTGCCGCTGGCCCGCAGCCCCCCGACGGTGCCCTCGAACACCACTTCCCCACCGGCAGTGCCAGCGCCGGGGCCGAGGTCGACGATGTGGTCGGCGATCGCGATCGCCTCCGGGTCGTGCTCGACGACCAGCACGGTGTTGCCCTTGTCGCGCAGCCGCAACAGCAGGTCGTTCATCCGCTGAATGTCGTGCGGGTGCATGCCGATCGTGGGCTCGTCGAAGACGTAGGTGACGTCGGTGAGCGACGAGCCGAGGTGGCGGACCATCTTGGTGCGCTGCGCCTCGCCCCCTGACAACGTGCCCGACGGTCGGTCGAGGGAGAGGTACCCCAACCCGACCTCCGCGAAGGAGTCGAGGAGGAGTTGCAGCCCGGTGAGCAGCGGGGCCACCGACGGCTCGTCAAGGCCACGGACCCAGCCGGCCAAGTCGCTGATCTGCATCGCGCAGACGTCAGTGATGTTCTTCCCCTTGATTTTCGACGACCGGGCCTCCTCGCTGAGCCGGGTGCCCTCGCACTCGGGACAGGTCTGGAACGTCACCGCCCGCTCCACGAAGGCGCGCTTGTGCGGCTGCATGGCCTCGGTGTCCTTGGACAGCATCGACTTCTGGATCTTCGGGATCAGGCCCTCGTAGGTGAGGTTGATGCCCTCGACCCTGATCTTGGTCGGCTCCTTGTAGAGCAG
>JBOHCT010000082.1:0-17436 GCA_050699055.1 Streptosporangiaceae bacterium
GCGCCCGGCAATAGGACTGCCGGGCTCGCGCGTTCCCGCATCACGACCGGCTTCGTTGTCGTCGGTCGACGCAGCTACCCACTGCGACTCCCTCCTCCGCCTTGCCGCTCGCGCGCGGATGACGCGCTCCCTTCTCCGACGCCCCATTGCCGGGCGCTCTTGTGGGATGTGGCCAGGATGGCGCGTGCCACGCCATAGGAAAAGAACAGGTTTGTGCCTTTTTACATCACAAAAACTCATGAACCTCGCGCCCACGGTCGTGGGCAGACCAGTGGGTGTCCAGGCTGTGTCGAATGAACTCCCGGGCCCGTCGGGTCAGCGTGGTGTCTCGCGGCCACGCGAGCATGACCCCGAGTGCGTATGTGGGCAACTCGGCGATGTCTTTACACACGACGCGGAGTCCCTCGTACGTGCGCTCGACGGGCGGGCGCTGGATCGCCAGGGCGTACCCCAGGCCGCGACCCACGAGAGCGCGCGCCGTCTCGAAGCTGGTGACGCGGTAACGCACCACCGGCGCGACCCCGACCTCGTGAAACAGCATGAGGGAATGCTGCGTGCTCGGCGGCGCCTGCAGGAGCACCATCGGCTCCTCCGCCAGGTCGCGCAGCGCGACGACGGGACGGTCCGCGAGCCTGTGGCTCTCCGGCAGGAGGATGTACGGGCGCAGCCGAAACAGCTCCACCCGGTCGATCTCCGGCTGCACGTCAACGTCGTAGAGGATGCTGAGGTCCAGCTCCCCGGCGAGCAGCCGTCGCTGGAGTCCGTCCTGGGTGTAGCCCTCCTCGAAGTCGATCGTGACGCGAGGGTGGCGCTCCTCGAAGTCTTGCAGCAGGCGCGGTAGTACGACCGGGGCGAGCGCCATGAAGCACCCGACGGACAGCGGCCCGGACAACTGGCCGTCGGAGTTCAAAGCCTCCATCTCGAGCTCTTCGGCTTGCCGTAGGAGTTCGCGTGCCTGCCGCAGGACCCGCCTGCCCGAGGGTGTCAGGGTGACGCCGCGAGCCTTGCGGCGCACGCACAGCTGCACCTTCAGTCCCCGCTCCAGCTCGGTCAGCGCCAGCGACACGGCGGACTGTGACACCCGCAGTCGCTGCGCGGCACCGCTCAGCGTGCCTTCCTCGGCGATGGTGAGGAAGTACCGCAGCTGCCGCAGCGAGTACCTGGACCCCTTGTACAGTTCTGCCACTGTATTTCCTCAGGTTCTTGTTCTCCACCTGTGGTTCGCGGCTGTTGTCATCCTAGGCTCGCGCGCCCGACCCGTTTCGGTATGGCTGGCCCCGGCAAGGGCGCGGTGGTCGTGGCGGCGCGTGTGGCGCGTGACGGCGCTGCCCGCTTAGGGTCGACTCGGCGCCCGGTGGCGTCGCCAGCGCGGTACAGCGAGCGGGCGGTACTCCGCCCGGATGCGAGGGGTGTGGCGTGAGATGAAGGCCGCGATCTTCAGCCCGGTCTCGTATGGAGGGCCCGCGCAACGCGGCGTGTGGCCGGTTCCGGCGGAGCCCTATTCATCGCAGGCCGCGATAGAGGCGATGGAACGGACCCTGGAGCAGTACCAGCTCGCCGACGAGGTCGGGTTCGACTGGGTGACCATGGCCGAGCACCACTACGCGCCGCTCTCGATCACGCCGAACCCGATGATCATCGCTGGCGCGGCGACGCAGCGCGTACGGCGGGCCAAGATCGCCCTCCTGGGTCCGACGATTCCGATCCTGAACCCGGTACGGGTGGCTGAAGAGTTCGCGATGGTCGACAACCTGAGCCGCGGTCGGGTCGTCGCGGGGATGGTGCGGGGAACGTCGAACGAGTACACCACCTACAACATCAACCCGGCGGAGTCCCGTGCCCGTTTCGAGGAAGCCCTCCACCTGATCGTCCGCGCGTGGACCGAGCCGCAGCCTTTCGGATGGCAGGGCCGCTACTACGCCTACCGCGGCATCTCGATCTGGCCGCGGCCGGTCCAGCAGCCCCACCCGCCGATCTTCATGTCCGGGTCGAGCCCCGAGTCCGGACAGTTCGCCGCGACCAACCGGATCCGCCTCGGCTTCGCCTTTACCAACGTCCCGCTCGCCCGGGATGCCGCCCGCTACTACCGGGAACAGGCTGCCGCGGCCGGCTGGCAGCCGACAGCGGACGACGTCCTGTACCGCGTCACCGCGCACGTCACCGAGAGCGATGAGGAGGCCATGGAGGACCTCCAGCGGGCGGAAGAGGCCGCGCCCCGGGGAACGTCGTTCAGCCGGGCCAACCCCAACGTCGACGACGCGGCCGCCCGCGCCGGGTACTACGGGCGAGACACCGAAGTCCAGCGCGCGCGGCTCCAGCGGCGCACGCTCCAGGAGCGCATCGAGCTCGGCCAGCTCGTCGCCGGCAGCCCGGAGACCGTCCTCGAGCAGGTCCGATCGATACGGGAAGAGGTCGGGGCCGGCATCCTGGAGGTGATCTTCCAACCCGGGTCCCCCTACCAACCGATGGTGCGCGAGAAGACGCTGAAGGCGATCGAGCTGTTCGGGACGAAGGTCCTGCCTCGCATGCGGGAGTTGTGACGAGATGACTGAAGCGCAGGTCGGTGACGTACGGTTCGACGAGCGCCGGGTCGAGGCCGACGGGTACGAGATCCGCTACGTCGAGGCGGGCGAGGGAGAGCCGCTCGTCTGCTTGCACGGTGCGGGCGGGCTGCGGGTCTCCCGCGGTCACGCGCTGCTCGCCGGCCACCACCGCCTGATCGCCCTCGAGGTCCCCGGCTTCGGCGAGTCCCCGGTCAACGATCGCTCTCGCTCAATGCGGGACCTGGCGGCCACTATGGCCGAGGCCGTCGACCGCCTCGGCCTTGAACGGTTCGACCTCCTGGGCAACTCCTTCGGCGGCACGCTGGCGTTGTGGATGGCCGCCCTGCGGCCCGAGCGGGTCAGGGCCCTCGTGCTGGTGGCGCCCGCCGCGATCATAGCCGAGCGCCCCGCGGGTTCCGACGGACCGCCGACGGGCCCGAACATGCTGTTCGCGCATCCGGAACGCGTCCCTCCCCGACCGCCGCTCGACCCCGCGATCGTGGCGAAGCAATCCGACCTGGTACGGCGGGTCAGTGGCCTCGGCCGCGACCCGGATCTGGAGAACCGCCTGCCCGGGCTGGACCTGCCCGTCCTCACGCTCTTCGGCACGGGCGACCGGGCCATCCCGCCCGAGATGGGCCGGCGCTACCGGGAGCTACTCCCGAACTGTCAGCTCGTCTTCGTCTACGACGCCGGGCATCTCGTCGACGTCGAGCGACCGGAGGCGTTCGCCGAGGTCATCGGTGATTTTCTGCAGCAGCCGGACGCATTTCTCGTCAGCCAGAAGAGCGGCCTGATCAACCCCTGACAGGCTGTTCGAGGACCATCCGCCCGCGTTGGTCAGCCCAAGAGTGGCCCCGCCAGTCCAAAAGTGGTCCCATGAATACCGGCAAAGCGGACAAATTTTCATCCTGGCGGGACCACGATCGTACTGACGGGACCACTCGAACCGGCTCTCACTGAGGACAGCGCGGGAAACCTACGATTACGCGTTCTGCTCCTCCCGGCAGCTAGCCCCGTTCATCGTCCTCGCCCTCACCGGCCGACCCAGCTCGTTGGGCAGGCTTCCGGGCGGAGACAAGGACGATGGCGTTGACCGGGCTGCCGAAGCGCATGCGCCCGTCGAGCTTGCACACGGTAACGTCACCGCAGCCCGCGGCACGCAGCGGTTCGACGTAGCGACCGCCCAGGAAGTCCACGATGCGGAGCCGGCCACCGGGGCGCAACACCCGGACCGCCTCACGCAAGGCCTGATGCCTGCCCTCGGCTCCCGCGATGTTGTGGACCGTCAGGTTGCTCACGATGACATCGAACGACTCGGAAGCGAAAGGTAGATCACGGGCGTCGGCGTGCACGAGTTCGACGCGGTCGGCGACGCCTTCCAGGATCGCGTTGTGTTCGGTAGCGGCGCGACTGTTCCCCACCTGGTCGCGGCGCCGCCAGACGTCGACACCGATCGCCCGACCGTGCGGCACGCGGTCCGCGGCGAGCAGCAGGACCGCCCCCCTCCCGCAACCGATGTCGAGGACGCGCTCATGTCCACGGAGATCGAGCTGGTCGAGCAGCTCGGTCCAGACCTCGAACTTGCCGCGCCGGGTTGAGTAAAGGTAGCTCGCGGTGGCTGCGCCCAGTGCGGCGCCGCCTATGGCGGTGGGGACGGCCAACAGCGGGTGACGGTGCCGGATCGCCTTTACCGTGGTCGCTCCGGCTGCCGCCTGCAGCGCGAGCTGCGCCAGCAGGCCAAGCACTCCATAGCGCCCGTCCAAGCCGTACTCACCGTGTCTGTCGGCCACGCGGTAGCTCATCGGAAGCCCGATGCGGCCACCGGGACCAGCAACGTACCGACGACCCAGCGCGAGCGCCCACTGTCGGGGGTCGTGGTCGATGCGTCCGGTGTCGGCGACGTCGTCGCGCATGTTCACTCCTTTTCACGTATCTCTGGACACCTGGCCAGGGTGACCCCGGCCCACTCAGGTACCCAAGCTGGGGACGCGATGACGCACGGATTGGACACCTCCTACGCTTCTTGTGGTGAAAGTGGACGTACTCGACGCGCTGGACCGATCTCTGGTACACGCGCTGCAGATCAACGGGCGTGCTCCCTTCGGAATGATCGCTGCCGCGCTCGGAGTGTCTGATCACACCGTCGCGCTACGCTACCGACGGCTACGCGGCGCGCGGATCCTGCGGGTCGTCGGATTGCCGCAGAGCCAGCGAGCTCTACGACTACCTCACCGATCAACTCGGCCGCATCCCGGCGGTCCAAGCGGTGCAAACAGCACCCATCATCCGAAACATCAAGAGAGCCGGGAGCCTACTCGACCCCACCGAAGGCAGCCGTCGAGAGCCCCCCACCATGCGGCCCCCTGCAGGAAGCTCATAGCCCCGTCTGGCCAGTGGACAACGACTCTCCGCTGTGTCCGCGGGACTCATGACCCCGTCCGCAGCCAGCTCGTCCGCCAGCGCTCCGGGTGGCGTTGCCAGTAGTCCTCGAATGGCTCGGCCGCGGCCAGCGCGATGTCACGGTAACGGCGGTAGCGCGGGCTCTCCGACTCCGGCACCGTCTCAGCGTCCACGAACCGCCGCTCGGCGTAGTCGCGCAGCTCGGCCAGATTCATCGTCTGCCGGAAACCTCCCGGAGGAGTGCTGCCGGTACTTCGAAAGCTGCCTCGCCCTCCGGAACCCTCATCTGGGCCAACGCCTCCGGGTCGTCGACGACGTACCCCTGGACGACGTACGTCCCGCGGTCGGTGGCGAACAACGTCGGACAGGTGTCCCTGGTCGGCGAGGCGCAAGAAGGTGAGCTTCATACCGGACTCCGACGGTGACGGTGGTTTCCTCCAACGATTCTCGACAATGTGGAATCGGTCAAGGACCACTTGTAGACTCGCCCGGAGTGGCTGGTCCGGAGCATTCGCAGTACGAGCGGGAGAAGCTGTCTCGCCTGCTTCTTGGCCTGCGCGAGCGGGCTGGGCTGAGCGGTCGTGAGGCATCCCGGCGAGCTGGGTTCAGCCAGTCGAAGCTGTCGAAGGTGGAGAACGGCATGCTGCTGCCGTCCTTCGCTGACGCGGAGGCGATTTGCGCTGCGACCGGCGCGCCTGACCACCAGCGCGATGAGATCCTTGACCTGCTGAAGGAGCTGCACAGCGAGCTCGAAAGCGCGCGGGTGATCCTGCGTCGTGGCGCGTACCGCAAGCAGCGGCAGATCGCACAGATTGAGGCTGGGACGAGGCTCCAACGAGCCTTCGACCTGGGCATGGTGATCGGTCTGCTGCAGACCCCCGAGTACATGAGACAGGTCTTCTCCCGCCGACTCAACGCACAAGACCAGGAACGGGCCGTCGCTGCCCGGGTGCACCGACAGGAGGTTCTTCGCGACCCGGCCAAGCGCTTCACGTTCGTGATGACCGAAGGCGCATTGCGTTGGCGGATCGGGTCGCGCGAGCTCATGGCGGCTCAGATGGAGCACATCGCGGAGGTGTCCCGGCTGCCCAACGTACGCGTCGGGGTGATCCCCTGGTCGACGGAGGCCCACGTCTTTCCTGGACACGAGTTCCACATCTACGACGAACGATGGGTGATCATCGGCATCGAAACTGCCACGGCTACGGTCGAGGATCCACGGGACGTCGCGGTGTACATCCAACTGTTCGAGGAGCTGGACCGCCTCGCCACCTTCGGGGAAGCCTGTCAGAGGCTCCTTCGGCAGATCGCGTCTGAATACCAAGCCCTGCCGAGGTGATCAGCGCCCTTGACTGATTCCATGTAGATTGGAATCATACCATCGACTCGCCCGCGGCGAATGACGGTTCACCCCGCGACGGAGGCCTCCCGCGGGCGGGCGCTGAAGCTGCCGCGTGGCCGGGCTTTGACCCCTCGTCGCCCGGCCGCGCGGCTACCACCGATGGGAGCGGAGGGCAGACGGTTGAGCGAGAACGGAGGGCGGCCCGCCCGATTCAGCCTGCGTACGCCCAGTACGGCCCGGGTCTACGACTACCTGCTCGGCGGAAAGGACAACTTCGCCTGGGACCGTGAGCTCGCCGCGACGATCCTGGAAAGCACCCCTGACGCCCGGGAGGTGTTGCGGGCGAACCGGGCGTTCCTCGGCCGGGCGGTGCGGTTCGTCGCCGGGGCGGGCGTCCGGCAGTTCTGGGCCGACGCGGACGGTGCGGCCTTTGTCCGTGACATCAATGGCGGCGACGAGACGGTCCCGACGGTCTCGCTGGCGGGGCGCACCGTCACCAACCCAGCGCCGTCCCTGGTCCTCCACGAGCTCGCGAAGCCGGACGCCACGGGCAGGAACGAGAGCGAGCCGGACCGGACGGCATCCGAGCAACCCTCGGCGACGGAGCACCGGCCCACTCCGCGACGGAACTAGCGGTCTGTCACAGGAGTCGCTTGTTGGTTACGCGACGTCACTAGGACGAGAGGTTGATCACTGTGACGTGCTGGTCGAACCGTGCGAAGTCGTCCACGTTCATCGTGACGATCGCGTCGACGCCGTGGACGAGCATCGTTGCCACGACGTTCGCGTCGTGGATCTGCTTGCCGCCACAGGCGGTCTCCTTGACCAACTCCAGTAGGCGATCGCTAACCTTAGCGTTCTCGGCAAGGAGACGGGTTCGCTCGCGGATGGCTCGGACGTTGGTCACCGCGTCGGACCGCGATAGACCGAGTCCGTTGTGGTCCGCTGGGCGAGTGGCTACCGCGAGGTACTCCCGCAGGATTTGTCCGCTGGCATATAGCGTTGCGCCTTCGCCCGGCCAGTGGTCGAGCATCGCCAGAGCTTCGCCATGTTCCGCCCGACCTTCGTCGGTCGCCGCCAGGAGCACGTTGGTGTCGAGGATCACCCGGTCAGCGACCCTGGTCGCCATAGATCTCCTCTCGACGCCACGTTGACGAGGAGGACGTCCTCGTGGTTGTGAGGCGGATCGGCGGCTGGGGCTCGCCTGGCAAGGGCTCTGCCGCAGCTGCCTCCAGGATCTGCAGGGCCTCCTGCTGCATTGAGCGGCCGTGTCGTTTGGCTCGTTCGCGTAGTGTCGCGAACACCGACTCTGGCACGTTCCGAATATGAAGCGCACTCATATGGCTATGTTAGCGCTAGCGCTAGCAGATCGGGCACCGAGTGTTCGAGGCACATCGTCCCGGACGTCACCGCTATCCGGCGCTCAGCGAAGCCTGCACGAATATTGACGACCGTCAGCGCCGCCGCCTACTGTCATCCGGACGGTCCACCCGAGGTTGAGAAAGCATGAGGGAGACCCGGGGACGGTCGGCGCGCGGGAGGAGAAGACGCATGGCAGAGGTGTGGGAGCTCAGTGCCACCGAGATGGTCGAGGCGGTGCGCAGCGGCGAGACCTCGCGCCAAGAGCTGGTGCGCGCGCACGGGGAGCGCGCCGAGACGATCAACCCCGCGGTGCACGCCATCGTGGAGCCCACGCACGAGCGGGCCCTGCACACGGCCGAGGCAGCCGATCGCGAGCGCGGCCGGGAGACGCTTCCGCTCGACGGCGTGCCGATCACCGTCAAGGGCCACCTGGACTACGAGGGGACGACGGTCTCCCAGGGGGTACCCGGCACCGAGCACGTGTCCCCGGCGAGTACCCCCGCCGTACGCCGCCTCGTCGAGGCCGGCGCGCTCGTCGTCGGCAAAACGAACCTCCCCGACCTCACCATCCGCTGGAACACCGTCAGCAGCCTCCACGGCACCACCCGCAACCCGCGCGACCTCGATGCGAGCGCGGGGGGCTCCTCCGGCGGAGACGCCGCGGCCGTCGCCTCCGGCGTGTCCGCGGTCGGCGTCGGCAGCGACTACGGCGGCTCGATCCGCGTGCCCGCGTCGTTCTGCGGTGTCCTCGGGATGCGCGGGACCACCCGACTGGTCCCCGACACACCGATGCTCCCGCCGTTCGACACCCCGCCGACCGCGGACTTCATGAACTCCATCGGACCTATCGCCCGTACCGTCGAGGACCTCGCCCTCGTCCATGCGACCATGCGGGGACCTGACCTCGACGATCCCGGCTGCCTGGCCCGTCCGGACCTGCCGGCCGACGAGGGACCCGTCACCGTCGCCTGCATGAGCGACCACACGGGCGCGGTCCTGGAGCCCGCGGTCCGCACCGAGCTACGGCGTACGGCCGCCCTGCTGGAGGAGTGCGGGTTCACCGTGGTCGAGGCCGGCATCCCCCGCGCCCGCCGTGCCGCCGAGCTGTGGTGCGGCCTGGTCGGCACGGAGCTCCTGCATGTGACGATGCCGCGGTGGCGCGACCGGATCGGCGACAGCAACCGTCAGCACATCGAGGAGATGTTCGGGCTGTACGACCTCGGCGACCGGGTCTCGCCGTATGTCGACGCGTGGGTCGAACGCCGCGCGGTTGTACGCGAGACCGCCGCCTTCATGGAGGAGCATCCCATCGTCCTCACCCCGATCGCGGGCATGCCCACCCCTCGGCTGGACTTCGACCACTACCTGAGCCGCGAGGCGACCCAGGACCTGTTCGACCACATGCGCAGCATCGGATGGGTCAACCTGCTCGGTCTGCCCAGCGTCGCCCTGCCGAACGGGGTGCAGCTCGTCGCGCGCCGGTTCCACGACGATCAGGCCCTGTCCGTCGCCGCCGCCGTTCTCGAACGGCTCGGCCCGGTCGGCGTGGCCCAACCCGCATAGGCGGCTCATCCCCAAATGTCCGCGGCGGTCTCGAGCAGCAGTTCGAGCTTGGCCCGCTGCTGATCCCGGGTGAGGGCGTTTCCCTCGGCGGTGGACGCGAAGCCGCACTGCGGCGAGAGGCAGAGTCGCTCCACGGGCACGAACCTGGCGGCCTCCTCGACCCGCCGCTTCACGTCGTCCTTGGACTCGAGAGCCGGGGTTTTCGTGGTGATCAGCCCGAGGACCACCATCTTGTCGTCGGGAACGAAGCGCAGCGGCTCGAAGGTCCCGGCCCGCGCGTCGTCGTACTCGAGGAAGAAGCCGTCCACCTCGAGCTGGCTGAACAGCGGCTCGGCCACGTAGTCGTATCCGCCCTCGCTGAACCAGGACGACTGGTAGTTGCCGCGGCAGATGTGGACGGTGACCGTGAGCCCTCTCGGCCTGGCCGCGAGTGCCTGGTTGATGACGGTGACGTTGACCTCGTGCTGGTGCTCGGGGTCCCCGCCCATGTCGACCGCCCTCTCCCGCCAGACCGGATCGCCCAGGAAGCCGAAGATGGTGTCGTCGAGCTGGAGGTAGGTGCAGCCCAGGTCGGACAGCCGACGCACCTCCTCGGCGTAGGTCTCGGCCACGTCGGCGCGGAACCGCCTCGGGTCGCGATAGACGCCGGGATCGACGTCGGCGAGGAAGTGGACCATGCTCGGCGACGGGATCGTCTGCTTCGGCGTCGCGTCCCGCGCGGCGGAGGCGAGAAAGCGAAAGTCGTCACCGAAGATGGTCTCGGTGAGTCCGAGTTTTCCGGTGACCCTGACCCCGGGCGGCAGGTACTCGATGTCTCGGCCTTCTCGAGTATGGGCGGGCACAATCCTCGACGACAAGCCTTTCACAATGCCGCGGATGCGATAGATGAAGTCGAGGTGGAACTCGCGGCGTCGGTACTCGCCGTCCGTGGCCGACTGGAGGCCGATCTCCTCCTGCATCCTGACGGCGTCGCGGATCGCGCGGTCCTCGGTCTCGCGGAGCTGGGCGGCGGTGATCCGGCCGGCGTGGAGGTCGTCTCTCGCCCGCAGCAGCTCGGGCGGGCGGAGCAGGCTTCCGACGTGGTCGGCTCGGTACGGCGGGGCGGTACGAGGTGCCATCGATCTCCTCCCGGGCGGGTCGGTGGGTTCGGCGGCGACCTGGCGCGCCGGCTAGAACAGGCCGTCGGGCAGGCCGAAGTGCACCCTGGCCAGCTCCCCCGCGGTGTTCAGGTACTGCGCGGCGATGTGGCCGTGGTACATGGAGACGTCGCGGTAGTAGCGCTGCAGCCGCTGGCCCCGCCTGGCCGCCGACGTGCTGGCCGCGCTGAAGACGACCTGAACGGCGCGCAGCGCGAGCTGCCCCGCCTGCTGGACCATCGTGTAGAGGCGGACGTCGTCCTCCCGGGCGAACGGCTGCCCGGTCTCCGCCCAACGCTGGCAGAGCTCCATGTACACCTCGCCCACGCGGACGACGAGCGCTTCCGCCGAGTCGGTGAGGGCCAGCGCGTAGCCGTACGGCCGCTGGTAGTCGGGCTGCGTATAGCGGGGCACCTGCGGCGGGAAGGGTGTCTTCTTGGTCGTGATGATCTGCTCGTACTCCTCCAGCGAGGCGCGGGCCGCCCCGATGAGCGGGACCACGAGACCGGCGTGGTAGACGGCGTAGATCAGGCCCAGGTACATCGGGTTGCCGTGCAGCTCGCTGCCGGGCGTGGGACCGGTCACCCGCGTCCAGTTCCCCGCAGAGGTGCGCTCCTCCGGCACGTACACGTCGTCGACCCGCACGCTGTTGGACCCGCTGGAGTTCATCCCCAGGATGGTGCCGTCGCCCCAGTCGTCGAGGACGGTGACCTGCGTCTTGGGGATCACCACCGCCAGGCTGACCGGCCCCTCCTCCACGCCGTCGCCCGCGACCAGGGCGTTTCCCATGAAGTGGGTGGCGTGGACGACGCCCGAGCAGTAGTCCCAGGTGCCGCTGACCATGTACCCGCCGTCCACCGGCTGTGCCTTTCCGACCGGCGTCGGACGGTGGGGGCACCGGAAGTCCCCGGTCGGCCCGAAGATGTCCCGCTGGCCCCGCTCGGAGAACCGGGACCCCACGATCAGGGCGTGGTGTGCTCCCAGCGTCAGGCCCCAACCCGTCCCCGGGTCGCCCGTCGAGACGGCCAACATCGCCTTCCAGAAGGTCGGCAGGTCGAACTCGTAGCCGCCGAACCTGCGGGGCTGGAGTATGCGGTACAGCCCGGCCTTGACGAACTCACGGTCCACCGCCGCCGTGTGATGACCCAGCCTCTCGGCCTCATCCTGCTGCTCGCGAACCATCGGGACGAGCGCCTGGGCGCGTGCGATGATCTCCTCGGGCGTCAGGTCGGGCTCGGGGACAGGCACCTCGGGCTCGCGCCTGTTCGTGCCTTCTGCCATACCTTGTCGGCGCATCGGCGTCCCCTCAATGAGCACACACGTCTCTGTCGGTTTCTGGTCGGTGTGGACCCGGACGTGGCGGAATGCCGGCGCGAAGGAGCAGATCAGGGATGCCTTGCTCGTAGCCGTTCGCCATCACGTGTACCCCGGCCACGCCCGGGACTCCGGCGACCCCCTGGATCAGCTCGACACAGAGCGCGAGCCCCTCCTCCTCCACCCGGGTCTCGGGAACGCCGCGGAGCCTCCGTTCGACATGGCCCGGGATTTCCACTCCCGGCATGCTGTCGCGGAGGTGATCGAGCGCCCGCAGCGAGCGGATCGGGCCGACACCGGCGATGACGTGACAGCGCTCGGGGAGTCCCAGGTCCCGGACGCGTGCCATCCAACGCACGAAGGCGGCGAGGTCGAACACGAACTGGGTCTGGACGAACTCCGCGCCGGCTTCGACCTTGTCTCGGAGACGCTCAGGGCGAGCGCCGGGGTTGGCCGTAGCGCCGATGAGCCAGGAAGGCGCGGGGCGAAGCTGCCGACCGGACAGCAGCCGGCCCTCGTCGCGCATCGTGCGCGCCGCGCGCAACAGCTCCACGCTGCGCAGATCGAAGACCGGTTTGGCCCCGGCGTGATCGCCGGAGCGGGGGTCGTCGCCGGTCATCAGCAACACGTTCCGCACTCCCAGCGCGGAGCACGAGAGCAGGTCGGACTGCAGCGCGATGCGGTTGCGGTCCCTGCACGTCACCTGCATGATCGGTTCGACGGCCGCCTCGATGGCCAGCAGGCTTCCCGCCCAGCTCGCCATCCGTACATTGGCGCCCTGGTTATCGGTGATGTTGACCGCGTCCACCCACCCGCGGAGCGCGGCGACCTTCCGGCGGACGTCATCGGGGTCCGCCCCCCGCGGGGGACCGACCTCGCTGGTGACCGCGAAGGCGCCGGACTCCAGCCGACGCCGCAGCCCGCTCCCGCCCGTGGCGGGTCCGCGGCCGGCATAATGCTTCACGGTGCGGCTCCCTCCCCAGGCGGGCCGGGACCCAGCCGAAGACGGCGGCCTGGTCCTGCTGGGCGCCATTGTGCATCAGCGACGCACCCGGGTCATGGGGCGACGGGACAATCCTGACGAGCGGCCGTTTGTGCTCATCCACGAGCCGACCCGCGACCGGACCGCGTACGCGCCCCCTGGCGCCGCGCGAACCGCCCGGCCCAGGGCGTGTCCCTAGTCCATCTTCCGCAGGGCCTCGATCACGCTGCGCAGATGACGGCGGGTCGCACGCTCGGCGGCGTCCGCGTCCTTCGCGCGGATCGCCTCGATGATCTCCTGGTGCTCCCCGAGCGACACGCTCGCCCGCCCCGGCTGCATGGCGAGCCGGAACTGGTGCCGGACGTTCTGCGCGCGGAGTCGCTCCAGCACACGCTCCGCCGTCGCCTGGGCCCCGATCTCCCGCACCCGGCGGTGCAGCCGCTGGTTGAGCTCCGAGTACTGCAGCACGTCACCGCCCGCGACGGCGTCCGCCATGGAATCGCCCAGCCGGCGCAGTTCCTTGCTCTCCTCCTCGGTCGCACGCTCGGCGGCCTTGGCCGCGCAGAGTCCCTCGACGACCATCCGCACCTCGGAGATCTCGATCGCCTCGACGAGCGACACCGCGCGCACCCGGGCGCTTCGATGCTGCTCGCGCTCCACGAGCCCCTCGTTGGTCAGCTCGACGAGCGCCTCTCGTACATTGGCACGGCTGGCCGAGAACTGGCGGGAGAGGTCGATCTCCACGAGGCGCTGGTTCGGCGCGAACTCGCCCTGGATGATCGCGTCACGAATGGCGGAGACCACCGTATGACCCCCGGCCGCGGTGCTGTCCATCACGGCTCCCGGCTCCTCACCTCGCGACACGGTCCCCTCCCCCGACGTACGGCCGATAGCACCCAACACCTGTGGCAAGGCACAACTCCGAGTGGCGGATCACCGACGCTCTCGCCGACGATACCGGCCATTTTATGATCGCGGATGCCACGGGACGGCCGGCTCGTCCTCCGTGTCGCGCCGTACAAGCCCCGCAGGCTCGCGAAGCGGGGGACGTCGACCGCGCCGCCGCCAGCATCTCCCCCCAGACGGATGAGCTCCCGCGGCAAGGGGAACCCACGAGATCCGCATCACTGGTCGGAAGCGGCAGTATCCTCGGCGGCCAGACGGCAGAACCGGATCACGACGCGCGTTTATCCGGGCTCAGCGGCCCTCGATGGGGATGTCGTGGAGGACGACGGGCTTGTCGGTCTGTGGGCTCAGCTGCGGAACGTGCACGTCGAGGGTGTCGACTCCGGTGGGAGGGGCGGCGTAGGTCGCGGACAGGTACAGCGTCTGCCCCGGATAGGGGTCCCAGTCGCCCGCTCCCATGCCCTGTGAGCACAGGCATTCCTGCTTGTCGCGGATGCCCGGATACTCGCCAGGGATATACAGCCGCCGATGCTTGGTGTCGGCCAGGGTGACCCCTCTGACATTGAGATGGTACTTCGGATAGCGCAGCTCCAATGGGTCGAGCGCGTCACGGCCGAGAACGTCGCCATGTGGGTTGCTGCGGGGTACGTGGATACCGAAGTTGAGGGTGAGCAGGCCGCCGTGCTGGTAGAGCCGGTAGACCTCGACGACCGTGTCGACCTCGTCCGCCCGGGATCCCGGGCCGAACTTGGCCTTGTGCCGGGCGAGGGTGTCGTTGGGCGTGGGGGTGCCCGAGGGGCGCGGCCGCAGCGAGCTCGTCACCGAGGGTGCGGGGGTTGCGGTGGCTTTGGGTTTGGGGGTATAGCGGATCTCCACGCGCCGGTTCAGCGCGCGGCCCTGCGGGTTGTCCTGCCCGTCCTTGGTGGTGTTCGGCGTGACCGGGTCGGCTTCGCCGAATCCCCTGGCGACCAGCTTCAGGCCAGTGCCGTGCAGCATACCGACGAGCTTCTTCCGCACCGCTCGGGCGCGGCGGTTGGACAGCCGCAGGTTGTAGGCCTTGCTCCCCTTGGAGTCGGTGTAGCCGTTGACGTGCACGGTGCCTTTCGCGCGGTCGCGTAGCACGGTCGCGGCCTTGTGGATCCGCGACTGGGCTTTCTTCGTCAGGTCTGCCTTGTCGAACGCGAAGAGCACGTCGGCGGCGAGGACGACCTTGTCGCGTTCCTCCGTGACCGACCGGTCCAGGGTGGCAGTCGGCAGGTTAAGCCGCCGCACCGTGCTCTCGGCGGAGCCGAGGTTCCGCGACCGGAACTCCGGGAGCAGCACCTCCGGTGCCTTCTCGCCTGGCGCGGGGGTGAGCAGCTGCGGCGCGGGCGGGTCGACCACCTTCGGGATCGGCCCGTGGGTGATCGGCACGTCGGCCAGCACGCCACCCATGCGGGGGAAGACCACATCGATCCGGTCGAGCGAGGCGGGGACGTCGGTGTACGCGACCCGAAGCAGCGTTGTCGATCCCCCGACGATCGAGCTGCCCTCGTCGGTCCCGGGACCCTGTGCGCACACGCAGTCGCCGTCGTCGTCGCGGGCGGCCAGGTACGCCTTGCCCGCCCCCGAGTCGACCAGCGCCATCCCCGTCACGTCCCTGCTGGGTTGGGTCATGTCGCTGTCAGGCAGGGGATCGTCGTTCTCCCACGGCGCGAACAGGTGCCACCCGTCGACGCCGTAGTTCACGGTGGGCTCCACCCCCGGCGGGTTGTCGATCCCGATGCCGCGTTCCGGGCCGGCACCGACGATGGTGGCGCCCATATACAGCCACGCCAAATTGTCCTCCTCATACACCCCGTACACCGACACCCGCATGAACGGGCCGCCACCGTCGGGCTGCTCGTCGGTCTCGGTGGGCAGCGCCCACGCCGTGGACGCCACCGGCACCGGCAACCCGTTCGTCCCGGTTTCCACCGGCGACGACCCCGTCCGCGACGGCGATGAGGGTGACGCAGAACCCGCCCCAGAATCGCCGGAGCCTGATCCACCGAAGCACCCGGTCACCGCCAGCAGCGAGAGCACCAGCCCCGCCGCCATCGTCGCCTGGCGCCACCTGCTCACCGTCCCACGCATCCGGCCATGATAAAGGTCGCTACGGATCGAGCGGATGCACATTTGACCGGATCCGCACCAGAGGTACGAAGCGGCAGTATTCTCCGTGGCCAGACCGCAGAGCCGGATCACGGCGCGCAGTTCGGGGGCCGACATGGTGCTATGAGCCCGGGACCGCCGCTCCGGTCATTCCTGAACCGCGCCCAAGGCCGGCCCTGGAGGCACGGGGCAGGCCGACCGCCCCGTGGGTATTGGCCGAGTCCGCCCATGCGCCCGGCAATAGGAACGACGCCACTAACGGTGGCCCACAGCAATGCCCGCCAGCGCATCCGGATCAGCAGGGGCACTGTCTCCTCGCCAAACCGATGGCGAGGGTCAACGACCGGCCCGCCGCCGACGACGAGGACCTCAGTCTCAACCATCAGGTTCGGCGTCCGCGCAGCCGGCGTCGGAGTCGCGATACCCCCGCTCGTTAGAGGACGACCGGGGGGTCCGTCGCATTCAGCCGCCGGACAAGATATTCCCACACTGTATCGAGGCGGTTCAGTAGGGTTGCTCGCTTCTCGAGCGACTCCTCGCGTGCTACCTCCGTGTACGAATCGCCGAAGGCCTGCGTCAGGAGCTGCGCGCGGCAGGCCTTTTCGAGTAGGACTGCCCGTACAACCGCGTCACGCACACTGGTACCTACCGTGACGACGCCATGATTGACGAGGAAAAGCACGTCACGCTCGCCGAGGACGGTCACTACCTGGCGGCCCCGCTCGCGGCTTTGGATAAGAGCGGAGGTCAAGTCAAACCGTGGGACATCTGGCGGCACGAACAGTGAGCTCAAGTTGGACACCACACGCAGAGGTTGCCCTGCCGCGGCCAACGCGGTCGCATGCGGCGGATGCGTATGGACTATCGCGCCAGCGTCGTGACGAGCCGCCATGATCTCCGTATGCAGCGGCCACTCGGAGTGACGCCGGCCATTTCCGTACACGACGCCGCCCTCCTCGTCTACGAGCACCGCGTCGTCAGCCTTGATCTCGTCGAGTCCGAGTCCAGCGGCCTTCATCCAGATTCCGCGTCCATCGGGTCGCGCACCGATATATGACCCCACACATAGTCATCGTGTCCGTTGTGGGCAAGCACTCGACACCCATCCGCCAGCAGCTGCTGTAGGTCCTGCCGAGCATCCTCCGCCTCACTCATTACACTCCCTCATGGTTTCATTTAGACGCATTGCGGACGTAGCGCTCAAGTGCGAGCAGACCAGTGTTTGCGACCACCGCCATAACGAGAACAACGAGCACGACCGCGAACATCTGCGACAGCTCCTGCAGTCCGTAGGCGCGCTGGTTTGAGAACCTCGCGGGCAGTGCCCCCTACGTGGCCCGCGGTGGTCAGTCCCAGAGTGGTCCCGTGAGCCCAAGAGTGGTCCCGTGAGTACCGGCAAAGCGGACACAATCCCATGCTGGCGGGACCAAGATCGTACTGAGGGGACCACGGTCGTACTGGCGGGACCAAGATGGCTCCACGATCGTCTTGACTGGACGACTCGAGCCAGGTTTCCAACAAGGCACTTAGAGCGCCCGGCAATAGGACTGCCGGGCTCGCGGGCCCCTGAGCGTCGCCTGGCTGCGTTGTCGTCGGTCGACGCAGCTCACACTGCGCCTCCCTCCCAATACCTTCAACTTAAGGTTACATCGGTGTAAGATCGCCGTATGGCGAGAGCTGGGCAGCAGGTACTTGGTGACCAGGGCAGGTTGGAGGACCGGATCTCGGTCGGGGTGTTGGCCAGGACGTTTC
>JBOHCT010000083.1:0-16805 GCA_050699055.1 Streptosporangiaceae bacterium
CCTCAGTACGCCGCCCGCGACATGATCGTCGAGGTCGATCACCCGAAGCTCGGCAGCGTGCGGCTGCCGGGGGTGGTGCCGAAGTTCTCCGAGACCCCCGGGTCGGTGCGCGCGGCGGGACCCGGGCTCGGGGAGCACAACCGCGAGGTCTACGCGTCGCTCGGGCTGTCCGACACCGACATCGAGCGGCTCGCCGAGGAGGGAGTCATCTGATGCACACCGACACGCCGCCGGCGGCGCTGCCGAGCGCGGTGCGGATCAGGGAGGTCGGTCCGCGCGACGGCCTGCAGGCGGAGGGTCCCTTCGTCCCCACGGAGAAGAAGGTGGCGCTCGTCGACGGGCTCTCCCGCACCGGTGTCGCTACCGTGCAGGCCACCTCGTTCGTGCACCCGCGGGCGGTACCCCAGATGGCCGACGCGGCCGAGGTGATGGCCGGCATCACCCGCGTCCCTGGGGTGACGTACTCGGTGCTCGTGCCGAACCCGCGTGGCGCGGAGCGGGCACGCGCGCTGGGCGCGGACGAGTGGGACCTGATGCTGTCGGTCACCGACGCGCACAGCCGGTCCAACGCGAACCGTGGCACCTGGGAGGCCCTCGACCGGCTGGCACCGGTCGTGGAGATGGCGCGGGCGGATGGGGTCTGCGTGGTCGGGGGGATGGCCACCGCGCTCGGCTGTCCGTTCGAGGGGCGGGTGCCGTACGAGCGGGTCCGCGACGTGGCACGCGCGTACCGCGACCTGGGGGTCACCAACCTGTCGGTCGCCGACACCGTCGGCGTGGCCGACCCGGCCCTGGTCCACTCGACGATGGCGCGGCTGGGTGAGGACTTCCCCGACGCCACCCTCAGCCTGCACCTGCACGACACCCGCGGGATGGCGCTCGCCAACCTGGTGGCGGGCCTCCGGGCGGGGGTGGCAGTCTTCGACGCCTCGGTCGGCGGGCTCGGTGGGTGCCCGTTCGCGCCAGGCGCCAGCGGCAACGTCGCCACCGAGGACGTCGTCCACATGCTCCACCTCATGGGGGTGGACAGCGGGGTGGACCTCGACGCGATGCTCGAGCTCGCCAGGGAAGCCGTTCCCGACGCGGTCGGCCACCCGGCCGACAGCGCGGTGGCCCGAGCGGGCGTGGCCTGGGACCTGCACCCGGCACCCTCGCGCCAGGTGGTCGGCGAGAACCGCTGAGCCGTACAGCACAGAGAACAGAGGAGCTGATCGGATGAAAGGCAAACGCTTCGTCGCCGCGGCGGCGGTGGCGGCGCTGGGGACACTGACGGCCTGCGGGGGCAGCGAGGGAGGGACGTCCGCGTCGGGCGAGGGCGCGGACTATCCGAAAGGCCCCGTCACGGTCACCGCCCCCGCCGACCCGGGCAGCGGGTGGGACACCACCGCGCGTGCCCTCGTCGAGACCCTGCAGAAGGAGGACCTGGTCAAGTCGCCGCTGCCGGTGCAGAACAGGCCGGGCGCGACCGGCTCGGTCTGGCTGTCGCAGATGATCACCAGCTACAAGGGCGCCGACGACCAGATCGCGATCACCTCCCTGCCGATCATGTCCAACCAGCTGCGCGGCCGCACCAAGAACGGCTACGAGGACGTCACGATGATCGCCCGGCTGTTCACCGAGTACTACATCGTCGTCGTGCCCGCGAGCTCGAAGTACAAGTCGCTGAAGGACCTCGTGGGGGCGATCAAGGCGAATCCGAAGTCGGTGCCGGTGGGGGCCGCGGGCGACGACCGGCTGCCGTTCGGCCTCGTCGTGAAGGCCGGGGGCGGCGACCCCAAGTCGATCAACTTCATCAACTACGAGGGCGGCGGCGACGAGATCACCGCGCTGCTGAACGGCGACGTGCAGGCCGCCGTAGCGGGCGTCAGCGAGTTCCGCGGCCAGCTCTTGGCCGGCAAGCTGCGCGGGCTCGGCGTGCTGCGCGAGAAGAGGCTCGCCGCGCCGCTCGACAACGTGCCCACGGCCAAGGAGCAGGGCTATGACGTCACGCTGGCCAACTGGCGCGGCGTGTACGGCCCGCCCGACATGCCGGACTACGCAGTGAAGTACTGGCGAAGCACCCTCAAGAAGGCGATGCGGACGGGCACGTGGAAGAAGTTCGCCAAGCGCAACCAGTGGACCACCACGTACATGGACGGCAGGGAGATGAAGCAGTACCTCGAGAAGACCAACGCGGATATCAAGGACGCGCTGCGGTCCATCGGCCAGTACAAGTCCGGCTGAACGGAGGTAGCGCGCGATGCGGCCGCGACGGCTCGACGCCGATCTGGTCGTCGGTGGGGTGGTTTTCCTCTTCGCCTTGGCGCTGCTCGCGGCGTCGATGCGGATCCAGCCTGCCCCGTCGCGTACGGCCGTGCTCGGGCCGAAGGTCATGCCGGTCGCTGTCAGCGGCGTGCTCGCCGCCGCCGCGGTCGTCCTCGCCGCGCGTGGGGTCTGGCGGAGTCGGCGGACCGCGCCGGAGCCCGGGCCCCCGCGTGAGCCGACCGCGGCCGATGCGGGGAAGCCTGCCGAGGAGGATCGGCCCGCGCCGGAGGCGGCGGCCGAGACCGTGGAGGAACCGCCGGACGCGCCGGGGAGGGCCCGGCGGTTCCTCGGCATCGCTGCGATGCTGCTCGTCTACATCCTGATCTTCATCCCGGTCGGCTACCTGATCTCGACGTTCGTGTTCCTCGCGGCGGCGAGCACGTACATCGACCCCCGCAAGTGGATCCGCAACCTCGTGTTCGCCGCGGTCTTCTCGCTCGTCGTCTACCTCGCCTTCACCCGCGCGCTCCATGTCGAGCTTCCGCCGGGGCTGCTGGGTTAGGGCGACGATGGACCTGCTCTCCCAGTTCGGCCAGGGGCTCGCCGCGGCGCTCACCCCGGCGAACCTCATGTTCGCCTTCGCCGGCGTGCTCATCGGGACCGTCGTCGGCGTACTGCCCGGCATCGGGCCGATCACCGCGATCGCGCTGCTGATCCCGCTGTCGTTCGGGCTCGACCCGGCCTCCGGGCTGATCCTGCTGGCCGGGATCTACTACGGCTCGATGTACGGCGGGTCGACGACGTCGATCCTCATCCGTACCCCCGGCGAGGTGGCATCGGTGGTCACCACGCTCGAGGGGCACGAGATGGCCAGGCGGGGGAGGGCGGGCCCGGCGCTCGCCACGGCGGCCATCGGGTCGTTCGTCGCCGGCACGCTCGCGGTCGTCGGGCTGATGCTGCTTTCGCCGGTACTGGTCAAGGTCGCGGTGGTGTTCGGCTCGGCGGAGTACTTCCTGCTGATGGTGCTCGCGCTGTCGATGACGTCGGCCCTCACCACGGGCTCGAAGCTGAAGGCCCTCATGGCGATGCTGTTCGGGATGCTGATCGCGATCGTCGGCATCGACCCGCAGGCGAGCGTGCCCCGGCTCACCTTCGGCTCGCTGCAGCTGAACGACGGCATCGACTTCGCGCTGGTCGCGATGGCGCTCTTCGCCATCCCCGAGGCGCTGGAGAACCTGTCGTCCGGGCACACAACCCCGGGGAAGATGCTGCGGGTGCAGGGTCGCGTGTGGATGAACCGCGAGGACTGGCGGCGCTCGGCGGGCCCGTACGCGCGGGGCTCGGTGATCGGCTTCATGGCGGGCCTGCTCCCAGGCATCGGGCCGACGCTGGGCTCGTTCGTCTCCTACGTCACAGAGAAGAAGCTCGCCAGGCGGTACAAGGGGGAGTTCGGGAAGGGCGCGATCGAGGGCGTGGCCGGCCCAGAAAGCGCCAACAACGCCGGCGTGGGCGGCGCGATGGTGCCGATGCTGACGCTCGGCGTCCCTGGATCGGCCACGACGGCGCTGCTCCTGTTCGTGTTCATGATGTACGGCCTGCAGCCGGGGCCGCTGCTCTTCCAGCAGAACACCACGCTGGTGTGGACGATCGTCGCGAGCATGTACGTCGGCAACGCCGTGCTTCTCGTGCTCAACCTGCCGCTCGTGCGCGTGTTCGTCCGTCTGCTGCGGGTGCCACCCGCGTTGCTGTACACAGGGGTGCTCGCGTTCACGGTGCTCGGGGCGTACGCGCTCAGCTTCAACCTGTTCAACATGCTGCTGCTGCTCGGCTTCGGCCTCGTCGGCTTCCTGATGCAGCGCTATGAGTTCCCGCTGGCGCCCGCGGTCCTGGCCCTGGTTCTCGAGCCGTTGCTGGAGGAGAACCTCCGCCGGGCGTTGAAGATCGCCGGCGGCGACCCGTTGACGTTCGTGCAGCGGCCGATCTCGCTGGTGCTCGTCGTCCTCATCGTCGTAGGACTACTCATACCGGCGTTGCACCGGCTGGTCCGTCAGCTGGCGCGACGACGGGAGCGTGGGGTGGCTCAGGCGGGCGAGGGCTCCCAGGCGTAACGCCGCCCCGCGTCCCGAGCGGCGCCCGATCACCGGAGAAGGCGCCCGCCCGCGCGGTTTGACCCTGTACCGGGGTACGGGGCCGAGACTGGCGGTGAACCGAGCCCAGCAAGCACGTCCCGATTGTCGGGGTTATGCTGGTCTTCTCGGGGTTGGTCGGCTCAGGTGCGACGGGAGGCGGGCCGATGGCGGGGGGAGGCTACCTACGAGTCTCCGACGACGACAGGGAACGCGTCGTCGGCATTCTGCGCGAACAGACGGCGGACGGACGGCTCACGCCGGATGAGTTCGAGGAGCGGATGAGCGCGGCCTACGCCGCGAAGACCTGGGACGACCTCCTGCCGCTGGCCCGCGACCTCCCGGTGGACATCGGCTTCCCCGGCGAACGGCAGCGACCGCGCCGCCCCGACCCCCCCGAGCGTGTGCGCGAGCCGCGCGACGGCTTCCCGGTACGTCGAGCGGCGCTGCTCGCCCCACTGCTGGTGTGCCCTGCCATCTGGCTGATCATCGCGTTCGTGGTCGGTCACGGCGGACCTGCCGTCGCGCCGCTCGTGATCGGCGCCTTCATCTGGTTGCGGATGTGGTCGCGCGGGTCCTGTGGACCGGTACGGTCCTGCGGGGGTCGAGCTCCCGGCCGCTGAGCGGAGCAGAAACCCCCTACGGCGACAGGCGCTCGCACAGCCAGGCGAGCGCGAGTGGGTGTCGACATACACCACGATCGCGGGCGGCGCCTCGTGTCGCACGAAGACGGCGTCGGCCAGTTCGGGGAACGTCTGCCTGAACGGCGCTCGGTTGCGCCACATGCTGATCGTTCCCGTGTAGCCCTGGATGACGTAGACGCTCGGATAGTGACGGTCCGGCTCGTCGTCGTAGCCGGGCGGGACATAGACCCACAGCGGCCGCTCGTGATGATCCCCCAGCGGGTTGTCTCGCAGGTAGTAGCTTTCGATGGCATGCTCCTCGATGCGGCCCCCGAACTGCGCTGACCAGGGCAGCATGCGTACCTCCTTGGACGTTGCGCGCAGTCTGGCCGCTCTCGGGTACGACGCTCCGTGCGACATCTGTCGAGCGACGAGATGTTCCGGCTGGGTGGCGTGCTATGCCGTGGGTGTCTCCGGCTGCACCCGATGGGTGCTCAACGGAGGAGAGTCGTCGGATGCGAGCTCAGCATACGGGCCCCCGGGCACGCGCTCGGGGAACTCCGCCTGGAGCCGAGCGGCCCGCTCGCGGCGCAATTCACCCGCCAGCCGGTCGCGCTCCGACACGGCGGCGTCCGCCTCGTCCTCGGCCGCCCTGACCCGGGCGGCGATCCGTCGGCGGCGCCGCACGGACGCACTGACCAGTGCGAGGCCGAGGCAGAAGACGAGCGCGGCCGCGAGGCCGGCGAGGAAGACCTGCAACGGTACGACGGAGACCGGGCCCTCCCACGGAACCCGGACCGTCCAGGCGACCCCGGCGGGAAGAGCCGTGGTGGCGAGGAGGGCGGTGCCCCCGGCGCTCAGCGCTACGAGTAGAAGCCCGAGAGACAGCACGAAGAGTTCCTCCTCTTTCAGCCGCGATCCACCAGGGCCGGTCCGGACGGCTCGCGGCTGCGATCGTCGGGCGGCCGCCGACGGCCGTCCGGAGCCGCACGACGGCGTTCGGACCGGCATGCTACTGAAGAACGCGGACGCGGGAAGGCAACCTCACGGGCAGGACCGGTTGCGGTCTCGCGGCATACGGCCCTGGGGACGCGGGTAGGCCGAGCCCCTACTCGAGTCGGCCGAGGCGCGGTCGACCACGGGGTCAGTCCCCCCGCGCGGGTCAGGGCTATTGACCGAGAGTGGCCGTGCGCGTATGAAGATCTTGAGGGGTGGGTTAACGGGAGCCGCGGGTGTGCGGCAATACGACCTCGCACGACGACGGGGAAGGTGGCCATGTACCCAGCGACGTTCGATTATCAGTCTCCGACCACACTGGACGGTGCGCTCGCCACGCTCGCGGAGCGTCAGGACGACGCGAAGCTCGTCGCCGGCGGCATGAGCCTCATTCCGATGATGAAGCTCAGGTTCGCCTACCCGGAGGTCCTCGTGGACCTCGCCCTGGTGCCAGGCCTCGACGGTATCGACGACACCGCCGACGGCCTGCGTATCGGGGCGATGGTCCGACACAATACGCTCGTCGACTCGCCGCTGCTGCCGGAGCGCTGTCCCGCGATGGCGGCGGCGGCCCCCCTCATCGCCGATCCACTGGTCCGCAACAGGGGGACGATCGGGGGGTCCCTGGCTCACGCGGACCCTTCCGGTGACTGGGGCTCGGTGATGTTGGCGCTCGGCGCGGGCGTCGTCGCGCGCGGCGCCGACGCCGAGCGGGTGATCCCGATCCGCGACTTCTTCGAGGGACCGTTCACCACGGCGCTGCGGCCCACGGAGGTGCTGACAGAGGTCAGGGTGCCGAGAGCGCCGACCCGCTCGGGCGGTACGTACCTGAAGCTCGAGCGCAAGGTGGGCGACTTCGCGACCGTCGGCGTCGCCACCCAGCTCGAGCTCGCCGACGGGCACATCGGCCGTGCGGGCATCGCGCTGACGGCCGTGGGCCCGAACAACATCGAAGCAACCGAGGCTGAGGGGGCACTCGCGGGCGCCGAGCCGGGCGCCGAGGCCTTCGCCGAGGCCGCTGAGCTGGCAGCTCGGGCGGCCGAGCCGCAAGACGACCTCCGTGGTTCCGCCGAGTACAAGCGTCAGGTCGTGCGGACGTACGTGCGCCGCGGCCTGCGGCGCTCCCTCGACCTGGCCGAGGAGACATGATGCAGATCACTGTCACAGTCAACGGAACACAGCACACCGCCGAGGTCGAGCCGCGCCTGCTGCTGGTGCATTTCCTGCGGGACGCGCTGCGCCTCACCGGCACCCACATCGGCTGCGACACCTCGCACTGCGGCGCGTGCGCGGTGCTGCTCGACGGGGCGCCTGTCAAGTCCTGCACGATGTTCGCCGTCCAGGCGAACGGGCACGAGCTCACCACGGTGGAGGGGCTCCCGACGAACGGTGTCCTGCACCCGATCCAGGACGGCTTCAAGGAGGAACACGGCCTGCAGTGCGGTTTCTGCACGCCGGGGATGATGGTGGCCTCGGCCGCTCTGCTCGCCCGTAACTCCGATCCCAGCGAGGAGGACATCCGCTGGGCCCTCGCAGGCAACGTCTGTCGCTGCACGGGCTACGTCGACATCGTGAAGGCCGTCCGCTGGGCCGCGCGGGTGATGCGGGAACAAGCACAGGCCGCCGTGCCGTACCCCGCGGAACCACCCGCACCACCGTCCGCCGAGCCCGCCGCCACGAGGGAGGCCGCCTCATGACAACCACCACCCCGCCAGAGATCCACGGCGTCGGGCACGCCATCAAGCGCAAGGAAGACGACCGGTTCATCCGCGGCCGCGGCCAGTACATCGACGACGTCGTGCTGCCCGGCATGCTGCACATGGCGATCCTGCGCAGCCCGGTGGCGCACGCGAGGATCAACTCGATCGACACCTCGGAGGCGACCAAGCTGCCCGGTGTCACCGCGGTCGTCACCGGCGAGGCGCTGGCCGCGCACAACCTGGCCTGGATGCCGACGCTGTCCGGGGACACCGAGGCCGTGCTCGCCACCGACAAGGTGCGCTTCCAGGGTCAGGAGGTCGCGGCGGTCATCGCCGAGGACCCGTACGTCGCACACGACGCGCTCGAGCTGATCGACGTCGACTACGAGGGGTTGCCCGTTCTCGTCGATCCCCACGCGGCGCTCGAGCAGGACGCCGTGGTGATCCGCGACGACAAGGACGGCCAGGACTCGAACCTCGTCTACACCTGGGACGCCGGTGACGAGGAGGCCACGCGGGCGGCTTTCGACAACGCCGACGTGGTCGTCTCGCTCGACACGCACTACCCGCGGTGCCATCCTTCCCCGATGGAGACGTGCGGCTGCGTGGCCGACGTCAACAGCGCGACCGGGCGGGCGACGATCTACATGACCTCGCAGGCGCCGCACGCGCACCGCACGCTGTTCTCGATGGTCTCCGGGCTGCCGGAGCAGAACATCCGGATCAAGACCGTCGACATCGGCGGCGGCTTCGGCAACAAGGTGCCGATCTACCCCGGGTACGTGGTGGCGACCGCCGCGTCGCTGCTGATCGGCCGGCCGGTCAAGTGGATCGAGGACCGCAGCGAGAACCTCATCTCCACCGGCTTCGCCCGCGACTACCACATGCGTGGCGAGCTCGCGGTGACCCGCGAGGGGAAGATGCTCGGCGTGCGCGTCGACATGCTGTCGGACCAGGGCGCGTTCTACGCGGACGCGCAGCCGTCGAAGTTCCGCGCCGGGCTGTTCCACATCGTCACCGGGTCGTACGACCTGCCGGCGGCGTACGTGTCCACCCGCGGCGCGTACACCAACAAGGCCCCGGGCGGGGTGGCGTACCGTTGCTCGTTCCGGGTGACGGAGGCGTCGTTCCTCATCGAGCGTCTCGTGCAGAACGCCGCCTACGAGCTGGGCATCGATCCCGTGGAGCTGCGGACCCGCAACTTCATCAAGCCCGAGCAGTTCCCGTACACTTCGGCGACCGGCTTCGTCTACGACTCGGGCAACTACCCCGAGGCGATGCGCATGGCGCTGGAGGCGGTCGGGTACGACGATCTACGCCGTGAGCAGGCGGAGAGGCGCGCTCGAGGCGAGCTGATGGGCATCGGGATCGCCAGCTTCACCGAGGTCGTCGGCGCCGGCAACAGCAAGGAGTACGACATCGCCGGCATCAAGATGTTCGACTCCGCGGAGCTGCGGGTGCATCCGACAGGCAAGGCGATCCTCAAGATCGGCGTGCAGACGCAGGGGCAGGGGCACGAGACGACGTTCGCCCAGATCGTCGCGCAAGAGCTGGGGATCCCCGCCGAGGACGTGCTCGTGCAGTACGGCGACACCGACAACGTGCCGTACGGGCTCGGCACGTACGCCTCGCGCAGCACCCCCACCGCTGGGGCGGCGAGCGCCGTCGTGTCCAGGAAGCTCCGGGACAAGGCACGGCAGATCGCGGCACACCTGCTGGAGTGCTCACCCGACGACCTGGAGTGGGGGCCCGGACGGTTCCAGGTGCGCGGCAACCCGGACCAGGCGGTGACCATCCAGGACGCCGCGTTCGCGGCCTATACCAACCTGCCCGAGGGCATGGAGGCCGGACTCGAGGGCGTGACGTACTACGACCCGCCGAACATGACCTTCCCGTTCGGCACCTACGTCGTGGTGGTGGACCTCGACTCGGACACCGGCGAGTGGAAGGTCCGCCGACTGGTGGCGGTCGACGACTGCGGCACCCGGATCAACCCGATGATCGTCGAGGGACAGATCCACGGCGGGCTCGCCGAAGGTTACGGCATCGCCGCGATGGAGCTGATTACCTTCGATGACCAGGGAAACTGCATCGGCTCGAACTACACCGACTACCTCCTGCCGACGTCGTGGGAGACGCCGCGGTTCGAGTGCCAGGCGATGGAGACGCCATCGCCCCATCACCCGCTCGGTGCCAAGGGCGTCGGCGAGTCGGCGACGGTCGGGTCGCCCGCCGCGTACGTCAACGCCGTGATCGACGCGCTGGCCCACACCGGCGTGCGGAACATCGACATGCCTGTCACGTCCGCGAAGGTGTGGGAGGCGCTGCAGAGGGCCTGATGCCGGACCTGCTGGCGGACGAGCTCGCGCTGCGGACGGCGCGTAAGCCTTACGTCTCGGCGCTGGTCGTGTGGGCGCGGTCGCCCACGTCCGGGCGGCCGGGCGACCGCGCTCTCGTGACCGGCGACGGTCGGCTGTCCGGCTGGGTCGGCGGGTCGTGCTCGGAGCCGGTCGTCGTCCGCGAGGCGCTCGCCGCACTGGCCGATGACCGGGCCCGCATGCTGCACCTCGGGCCGTCCGAGACCGTACCGCCCGGCCGGGAGGGGATCGTCTCCGTCCCCGTGGCCTGCGCGAGCGAGGGGGAGATCGAGGTGTTCGTCGAGCCGCACCTGCCTCCGTTCCATGTCGTCGGCATCGGGCGGGCGCCGGTGCTCGACGCGCTCGCGGCCATGGCGCGGGCGGCCGGCTACGAGGCTGACGTGATCGAGCGCGGGGCAGACGGCCTCGACCTGGCCCCGGTCGGGATCGGCGGGAGGTCGGCGGTGATCGTGGCGACGTTCGGGCGTTACGACGAGGACGGGGTCGAGGCCGCGCTCGCCACCGAGGCCGCGTACGTCGGGCTGGTGGCGTCGGCCAAGCGGGCGACGACTGTGCTCGGGACACTTCGGGCGTCCGGCGCCGCGGCGGAGAGCCTCGCACGGGTGCACGCACCCGCCGGCCTCGACCTGGGCCATCTCACCCACACCGAGATCTCGGTCGCGATCCTCGCCGACGTCGTGGGGACCTTTTCCCGCGGGCGCGCGGCCGCGGTCCCGCCGGGCTACCCGCGGGACCCGCAGGACGCCGCCGACCCGGTCTGTGGGATGCGCGTGAGCCGATCGGAGGCTGCCGACCGGATGGCGCACGAAGGCGTGGAGTACGTGTTCTGCTCGTCGGGCTGTCGGCGGCGCTTCGCGGCCGATCCAGCCGGGTTTCTGCGGTCGGATTCCTCTTGACCGCACCTGGACACAATTCGACGGGGGTTGACATCACCGTGCGTGGGCATATGAATTCCGGGCGTGACCGTGATCGGCCAGGGAGGGGGCGACTCGCGTGGAGAGCGTTCTTTCCTTGCCCCCTCGTGTTACGACAGGCTGACCTACTACCCGGGCAACCCTCAGGGGGACACGCGTCCCGACCGGGCGCGTACGCGGAAAGGGGACTCATGCACAGACCCATCGGCCTCGCGGCGGCGGCCGCGGTCGGCGCCGGCGCGCTGGTGTTGCCGTTCTTCGCCACCGCCGCCCAGGCGTCGCCCAGCCATCGCGTCACGCTCCACGGCACCCGGCCGCCCTGGGCGGTCTCCTCGCGACAGGTCGCCACAGCTCAGTCCGGGCGAGCGGTGGCGTTCCGCGTTCAGCTCCCACTGCGCCACGCGAATCAGGCCGAGCGGCTGGCCCGCGCGGTATCCGACCCATCGAGCGCGCAGCACGGTCACTACCTCACGCCCAAGCAGTTCAACAAGCGGTTCGCGCCGGCGCCGGGCACCGTGCGCAGGGTCCAGCGTTTCCTGCGGTCGCACGGCATGTCCGTGACCGGAGTCCCGAAGAACCGCCGGTGGGTCGGGGCGACCGGCACGGTGGCGGAGGTCAGCAAGGCCTTCGACACCACCCTGCGTTCGTACCGGTACAAGGGGCACACCCTTCGTGCGCCCGCGACACAGCTGTCCGTCCCGAAGTCGGTCGCGCCCGACATCCTGACTGTCACGGGGGTAGACCAGAGCGGACAGCTGCGCCGTCCCCGGCACATCCGCCCGCGGCACATGAAGGCGGCCGTGCCGGACAACGCGAAGCCGAAGCTCCCGCCGCCCTCGAAGTGTTCGGAGTACTGGGACCAGCACGAGCAGAAGGTCCCGCCCGCCTACGGCGGCAAGGACAGTTTCCCCACGTACATCTGCGGCTACATCCCCGACCAGCTGCAGACGGCCTACGGCACGAAGTCCGCGATCGCCCAGGGCCGCGACGGCAGCGGAGTGACAGTAGCCGTGATCGACGCCTACGCCTCGCCGACGATCAAGTCCGACGCGAACACCTACTTCAAGAAGGTCGGCGTGCCGGCGTTCGAGCCGGGGCAGTTCCGGCAGATCACGTTCGGGCCGTTCAACATGAAGGAGGAGTGTGGGGCCACCGGCTGGTGGACGGAGGAGACGCTCGACATCGAGGCCGTGCACGGCATGGCGCCTGGCGCGAACGTCGTGTACCTCGGCGCCAAGAACTGCGACAAGGGCATCGACGCGGCGCTCAACTACGTCGTCCAGCACCACACCGCGAACATCGTCAGCAACTCCTACGGCTGGATCGGTGAGGACATCCCCGCGTCGGAGATCCGGGCCGAGCACCAGATCTTCGTGCAGGCCGCGGCCGAGGGTATCGGCATGTACTTCTCCTCCGGCGACTACGGCGACAACCTCGAGGCGGGTCTCACCGACAGCGCCCAGCCTGACTACTCCGCCTCCGACCCGTTCGTCACGGCGGTCGGCGGCACCAGCCTCGGCGTCGGCGGCGGTGGCGGGTACAAGTTCGAGACCGGCTGGGGCAGCGACCTCGACCCTGTCGCCTTCAAGAAGAACGGCAAGGAGAACGGCTACGCGGAACCGCTGCCGGGCCACTTCCGCTACGGGGCGGGCGGCGGCACGAGCACGCTCTTCGACCAGCCCGCCTACCAGAGCGGCATCGTGCCTTCGAACCTCGCCCGCAAGTATGGCGACGGGCCGATGAGGGTGGTCCCCGATGTCGCCATGGACGCCGACCCGTACACCGGCATGCTCGTCGGCATGACAGATCCCAAGAGCGGAAAGTTCGGGACGAGCGCCATCGGCGGCACCAGCCTGGCCTGCCCCTTGTTCGCGGGGGTGCAGGCGCTGGCCAGCCAGGGCCGAGCGGTGCCGATCGGCTTCGCCAACCCCACGCTCTACGCGTTCGCGGGTTCCGACGCCTACCGGGACGTCGCAGCGACCCGCACGGCGACCGGCGTGACGAACCCGATCGGCACGTACCTCGTCACGCTCGACCGTGATTCGTCGCTGCAGACGACGTTCGGCTACGACGACGTCACCGGTGCGGGTACGCCCAACGGCACCGCCTTCCTGAGTGCGGAGGGCGGTGCGCAGGTCTCGCCCGGCCGCGGCGGCGGTCACGGCGGCGGTGGCGGCCATGGACACCGTCACGGGCCCGTCACTCGCTGACTCTCGACGGTGACGCGTGGCGCCCCGGCACCCGCGTGGTGTCGGGACGTCACGCCTCCCCCACCCCCACAGATCTCCGTTTGCGGTCCGGCGGTGCGGTTTTCCTGCCATCCCGGTCCACACACGCGGATCTTGACGGCCGGCGTGGGAATGACACAACCTGTAAGGCCGTCGCCAATGGGGAGGAAGCCCTCATGGAGCTCAAGCACGATTTCAGCGTCCCGCTGCCGGCCGACCAGGCGTGGCAGGTGCTCCTCGACGTCGAACGGGTGGCCCCGTGCATGCCGGGGGCCTACGTCGACGCAGTCGAGAACGACACGGTGCAGGGCCGCGTCAAGGTGAAGCTCGGGGCGGCGATGATCACGTATCAGGGCACGGCGGAGTTCGTCGAGAGGGACGAGTCCGCGCGCCGAATGGTGCTCGACGCCAAGGGCAAGGAGACGCGCGGCCCCGGGACAGCGTCCGCGACCGTCACGAGCACGCTGCACGAGGAGAGCGGCGGCACCCGCGTCGAGGTGAACACCGATCTCAAGATCACCGGTAAGCCGGCCCAGTTTGGTCGCGGCGTGATGAAAGACGTCGGCGACAAGCTGCTCGGCCAGTTCGCCGCCTGTCTTGCGGACATGCTGTCGGCGGAGAGCGCATCGACCTGACGGGGCCCCTGCCCCGGCGCCCTCGCCTCTTATCCCTCGCCGATCTTGAGCTTGTCGGGGTTACTCGCGAGCGAGTGCCCGATACGATCAAGATCGGTGGGTGGGTGGCGGGACTTGTCGAGTACCCGCGTGCTCACCGACCCCGGTGCGCGCGACCGCAGCGGGCGCGGGAGACTGCGCGGGTATGAGCGATTTCTACCGAGGGGCGATCGGCGACCAGGAGCCCCGGATTCACCCGGAGGCGTGGGTCGCGCCCGGTGCCGTCGTGGTCGGCAGGGTGACGATCGGACGCGGATCGAGTGTGTGGTACGGCTCGGTGCTCCGCGGCGACGACGACGAGATCATTGTCGGTACGGAGTGCAACATCCAGGATCTTTCCTGCCTGCACGCGGACGTGGGCATCCCGGCGGTCCTCGAGGACCGCGTGAGTCTCGGGCACAAGGTTATGATCCATGGCGCCCACATCGAGGAAGGCTCGCTCGTCGGCATGGGGGCAATCGTGCTCAATCGCGCGCGCGTCGGCGCGGGTTCGCTCGTGGCCGCGGGTGCGGTCGTCACCCCGGGTACGACGATCCCGCCCCGCTCGCTCGTCGCGGGTCTGCCCGCGAAGGTGGTTCGTGAGGTACGCGACGAAGACGCGGAGATGGCACGGAAGATCCCGGACGATTACCTGCGCCTGACCAAGGTCCACCGAGAAGTGCGGTGGACCTGAGAGCCTCCATGCGGACCGCTCTTGGGTAGCGACAGGCAAGCTGTGACGCGCCTCATGCCGGAGACAGTCCCTCATGGTCGAGATCCACCACGAGATGCTCGAGGAGCGGTGCCAGCCGCCGGATCTCGGTGAGGTGCAGCGTGGCCAGCCGCTCCAGCCGCCCCTCGCCTCTCCGGGTGAGCGTGATCCGTACGACGCGCGCGTCGTCCGGGTCCCGCGCGCGGCGTACCAGGCCCGACGCCTCCACCCTGTTGACGAGCTCGACCGCGCTGTGGTGGCGCAGCAGGAGATACCCGGCGAGGTCGCCGATCGAGGGGCCACGACGGTGCGCGTGCCCCTTCACCGCCAGGAGGAGCTGATGCTGGGCGGGGGTGAGGCCGACCCCCTTGGCCTGGCGTTCACTCCACCGCTGGAAGCGTCGAAGAGACGTACGGAACTCCAGGAGATCAGAGAAGTCTTCCGCGGTGAGCTGCTCTGTGGTCATCTGCCGTCCCCCTCCCCATATCGACTAGATAACCAGGTCGCCCGCGGAACCCGTTACCGCATGGGGGTAGGACTCACACCGCCGAGTCACCCGACCGTGTCACAGCGGGCATGGTCAGAAAAGTAGCCGCGGGATGGCCCTCGCGGGGCATGTCGCCGATGGACGTGGCGACGTACCCTGGCGGTAGGAGTCTACGAGACGGGAGCGGGAGGCGGATGCCGTGCGGCAAGGCAGTCTTGACACACGCGTCCACGACCGCGTGGCGCTCGATGAGATCGAGCTGTACGGCGAGGTGTTGAGCGCCGTGGCCGCGAGCGATGGCCCGCTCACGGACGACGAGATCGACGCCGTTCTCGGGGTGGTCTGCCGCGAGCGCACGCGGTCGAAAGCCCTCTAAGCAGGCCATTACGCGCAAAGGGCCGTGGGTCGAAGCATGCCTTCCGGTCCCCCTGTCGTTTCCTCCCGGTGCCATTACCCGTAGCATCCTTGGCGGATCGTCCCCGGCGAACCGGAGTGCGACGTGCGCCTGCGCCTGACACCGCGCGAAGACAGCTACTACGGTATGTTTGCGGACTCCGCGAACAACCTGGTGACCGGCGTCCGCCTGCTCGTCGACCTCATCGGCGACAGCGCCGACCGTGACCGCATCGCGGAGCAGATGCGGGCGTGTGAGCACCAAGGCGACGAGTACACCCATCGCATCATGCGGCGGCTCAACGAGAGCTTCATCACGCCTTTCGACCGCGAAGACATCTATCGCCTGGCCTCCACCCTCGATGACGTCCTCGACTTCATGGACGCCGCGGTCGACCTCGTCGTCCTCTACCGCCTCGAACGACTGCCCAAGGAGGTCATCAAGCAGGTCGAGGTGCTGGAGCGCGCCGCCGAGCTGACCGCCGAGGCGATGCCCCGCCTGCGGTCGATGCGCGACCTCGCCGAGTACTGGATCGAGATCAACCGGCTGGAGAACCAGGCGGATCAGGTGTACCGACGGCTGCTGGCCCAGCTGTTCGGCGGCGACTACGACGCGCTGACAGTACTGAAGCTGAAGGAGGTCATCGACCAGCTCGAGGGTGCGGCCGACGCGTTCGAGCACGTCGCTAACACCGTCGAGAGCATCGCGGTCAAGGAGTCCTGAGCGTGGAGGTCGCCGGGCTCGCGGCGGTGGTCGCGATCGCCCTCCTGTTCACCTATACGATCGGCTTCCACGATGCGGCGAACGCGATCGCGACCTCGGTGTCGACGCGAGCGCTCACACCGCGTGTCGCGCTCGCCATGGCCGCGGTGATGAACCTCGCGGGCGCGTTTCTCGGCACCGGCGTGGCCGAGACCATGGGGAAGGGGATCATCAACCTCCAGCACGGTACGCACGGCCTCGTCGTGGTCTTCGCCTCGCTCGTCGGGGCGATCGCGTGGAATCTGATCACGTGGTTGTTCGGTCTGCCCTCCTCGTCCTCGCACGCGCTCATCGGCGGGATGGTGGGTGCGGCGCTCGCCTCGTCGGGAGGGGTCATCTGGCACGGCGTGGTCGACAGCTTCGTCATCCCGATGGTGCTGTCCCCGCTGGTCGGGTTCGTCATGGCCTACTTCGTGATGGTCGCGATCCTGTGGGTCTTCCGTAAGTCGCACCCGGGCAAGACTGGGCGTGGCTTCCGGCACGCCCAGACGGTCTCGGCGGCCGCGATGGCCCTCGGCCACGGCCTGCAGGACGCGCAGAAGCCCATGGGGATCATCGTCCTGGCGCTCGTCACGACCGGATACCTGC
>JBOHCT010000084.1:0-16636 GCA_050699055.1 Streptosporangiaceae bacterium
TCACCGTGGAGGCGTAGGCGTCGCTCATCTCCACGCCGTCGAGCTTCTTGTACGACCCGTGGTAGACGACCTCCTGCATGGAGGGGTGGAAGAACAAGCTCAGGAAGATTCCGGTGAGGATCAGGATGATGAACGTGTAGAGCGCGACCTCCCCGAGCAGGAACGACCAGTGGTCGGGGAAGACCTTCTTGAGCTGGTGACGGAGGAGCTGCGCCAGACCGAGGCGGTTGTCCAGCCGTTCGACCTCGCCGGTGATCAGTTCGTCTGTGGTCTTCACTCGTGCACCGTCCCTCGCTCCCAGAAGGTCGGTCCCGGCGGTGCAGGCAGGTCGCCCATCGCGACGAGATATCCGTCGTCGTCGAGGCCGAGCGGCAGCTGCGGCAGCGGGCGCGTCGCCGGCCCGAAGATCACTCTGCAGCCGTGCGGTACGTCGAACGTCGACTGGTGGCACGGGCAGAGCAGATGCTTGATATCGGGCTGGTACAGGCTGACCGGGCAGCCCGCATGAGTGCAGATCTTCGAGAACGCGATGATGCCGTTGACGGTCCACGCCATGCGGTCTGGCGGCAGGTGCAGGTCCGACGGGTTGAGGTGGAGCAGGGTGATCGTCGCGTCGGCGAGCACGTCGAGGTCGGTCTCGTAGCCCTCGGGGACGATCGTGATGACCTCACCCGTCGCGGGGAAGTCCTCGGGCTTGATCGGCTGGTTCGTTCCCTGCATGATCAGCCGCATACCCTTGCGCCACACCGTGTGGCGCAGCGTCTTGTTCGTGGGCAGCGGCCCGAGGTCGCGGACCAGGAAGAGCGGCGCGAGCCCGACCGGCAGCAGCGCGAACAGCAGCGAACGACGCAGGATCGGGCGCTTGGTGATGCCCGTGGCCTCGGCCCCGCCGCGCAGCATCTCCAGAAAGGCGTTCCGTTCCTCGTCCGAGGGCACCAGGCTTTCCCGCTCCTGGACGACCTCGGAGTGCGGCATGATCCGCCGGATCCAGACGACCACGCCAGCACCCATGGCGAGGAACGCGATCGTCATCGACAGACCGAGCCAGTGGTTGGACCACAGTGTGTTCTGCGGGCTGCCGACGGGGAAGATGGCGTACGCCACCATGAAGCCGACGCTGGCGATGGCCGCGACCAGGAACAGGAAGGCCGCGATCCGCTCGGCCTTCTTGGTCCTGACCTCCCGCTCGTGGCTTGCCTCAGGGACGCTCTCCCAGTCGGGGAAGAGACCCTCCTGCTCGTCCTCGACGGCCTCGAGATAGCGGTGCTCGGCCTCGCTGGTCGGGTACGCGCCGTTCTCAGCGCGCTCTTCCTCTTGTAGACCGCCGAGGAGCGACCGTTGCTCGACCTCCGACGGGGTCCCGGTCACCCGCCTCGACCCCCTCGCGGGGAGGTTGTCGGCGTCCCCGCCAGAGTTCCTGCCAGTGTTGCTGCCCGGGTCCCTGTCAGTCATGATGCCTCGCCGTAATCCACATCGCAGCGGCAACGATCATGCCCATGCCCACGAGCCACGCCACGATGCCTTCGGTCACCGGGCCGACGCGGCCGAGGTTGAAGCCGCCGGGGTCCGGCTCCGTCGCGGTGTGCCGCACGTACCTGGTGATCGCCCGCTTCTGATCCGGTGAGAACGTGGCGTCGGGGAACGGCGGCATCTGCGCCGGGCCGGTCTGCATGGCCTCGTAGATCTGGGTCGGCGTCGCGTCCGTGAGCTTCGGGGCCTCGCGTCCGAGGCTCAGGGCGCCGCCCGAGCCGGCGAAGTTGTGGCACTGCGCGCAGTTGGCGCGGTAGAGCTTGCCGCCCAGCGCGAGGTCGGCGTTCTTGTACGCCACGTCCTCCTTCGAAGGGATCGCGGGACCGGGCGCGAAGGAGGCGACGTACGCGGCGATCGCGTGGATCTGCTTGTCGCTGAAGCGCGGTGTCTTCACTTGTGCGTTCGCGGCCTCGGGGTTGGCCAGCGGCATCCGTCCCGTGCTCATCTGGAAGTCGGCGCCCGCCGCCCCGACCCCGATGATCGAGGGAGCCTTGTCCGTTCCCTGGCCGTGCAGGCCGTGGCAGCTCGCGCAGGAGCGGTTGAACAGCGCCTTTCCCTCTTGCAGCTGCGCAGTGTCCTGCGGGGACGCGGCCCGGGCCCGTGTGGGGGTGGGCGAGAGCGTGGCGTAGCCGACCCCCAGGCCCGCCAGCGCGAGCAGCACGACGACGTAGCCGGCGGACCGGCGGCGCCGCAGCACGGTGGACAACTTCACGGACTCTCCGTTCGGCTTACTGGATGAGGAAGATGGTCGTGTAGAGGCCGATCCAGACGACGTCGACGAAGTGCCAGTAGTACGACACGACGATCGAGCTGATGGCCTGTTCGTGGGTGAAGCGCCTCGCCGCGTAGGTGCGTCCGAACAGGAACAGGAAGGCGATGAGCCCGCCACACACGTGCAAGCCGTGGAAGCCGGTGGTGATGTAGAAGACCGATCCGTACGGGTCCGCGGCCATGGTGAGGCCCTCGTCCGTGATCATCTTCGCGAACTCGTGGCCCTGGCCGACAACGAACGTGAGGCCCATGATGAACGTGATCGCGTACCACAGCCGCAGGCTGCGCACGTCGCCCCGCTCGGCGGCGAACACCCCTAGCTGGCAGGTCACAGAAGAGAGCACAAGCACGATCGTGATGCTTGTGTCGAACGGGACGTCGAGCTTCACCGACGGCCACGGATGGGAGGCACCCCACACCGAGCGGGCGGTGAAGTACATCGCGAACAGCGCCGCGAAGAACATGAGCTCGTTGGACAGCCAGACAATGGTCCCGACACTCACGATGTTCGGGCGCTGGACCTGCGCTGGCCCATGAGCTGGTGCCGAAGATGCCGTCGCCACGTCCAGCATTATTGCGGCCGGTCTCTCTGAACGTGTCAGCGGCCCCCCGACTGCGTGGCCGACGTGCGCGCGCCCGACCGGCCGCCCACCCCACCAGCGCCTGAGTCGCCGCGTCGCGGGCGGCGCGAACCTTCAGACGCCCGCGGCCGGACACCCCCGGCGCGCGTCAGATGAGGCCGAGGTCGAGCATGGCGTCGGCGACCTTGGTGAAGCCCGCGATGTTGGCGCCGGCGACGTAGTTGCCGCGCATGCCGTACTCCTCCGCGGTCTCGTAGCAGCGGGCGTGGACACCCCGGATGATGTCGCGCAGCCGGCGCTGCGAGTGATCGAACGACCATGAGTCCCGCGACGCGTTCTGCTGCATCTCGAGTGCCGAGGTGGCGACACCGCCCGCGTTGGCGGCCTTGCCTGGACCGAAGGCGACCCCCGCGTCGAGAAACGTGCGGACTGCCTCCGGCGTGCACGGCATGTTGGCGCCCTCGCCGACGGCGACGCATCCGTGCTGGACGAGGAACCTCGCCTCCTTGCCGGTGATCTCGTTTTGGGTCGCCGCCGGCATCGCCACCTCGCAGGGGACCTCCCATACCTGCCGCTCGGGCACGTAGTGTGCGTCCTTGCGCGCCTCGGCGTAGGAGTCGACACGCCGGCGCTCCACCTCCTTGATCTGCTTCAGCAGGGAGACGTCGATCCCCTTCTCGTCGACGATGTAACCGTCGGAGTCGGAGCAGGCGATGACCCGCCCGCCGAGCTGCTGGACCTTCTCGATCGCGTAGATCGCGACGTTGCCCGATCCCGAGACCACGACGCGCCTGCCCTCGAACGACTCGCTCCTGGCCGCGAGCATCTCCTCGACGAAGAACGCGCAGCCGTACCCGGTCGCCTCGGTTCTGACCTGGGCGCCGCCGTAGTTGAGACCCTTGCCTGTCAGCACGCCCGACTCGTACCTGCCGGCGATGCGCTTGTACTGCCCGAACAGGTAGCCGACCTCGCGGGGCCCGACGCCGACGTCGCCGGCCGGCACGTCGGTGTGGTCACCGATGTGGCGGTACAGCTCGGTCATGAAGCTCTGGCAGAAACGCATGATCTCGCGGTCGGAGCGTCCTTTGGGCTCGAAGTCGGATCCCCCTTTGGCGCCGCCGATCGGCATGCCGGTGAGCGCGTTCTTGAAGACCTGCTCGAAACCGAGGAACTTCACGATTCCCAGGTAGACGGATGGGTGGAAGCGCAGCCCGCCCTTGTACGGTCCCAGCGCGCTGTTGAAGTGCACGCGGAAGCCACGGTTGATCTGGAACTCACCCCGGTCGTCCTCCCATGGAACACGGAAGATCACTTGCCGCTCAGGCTCGCAGAGGCTCGTGATGATCTTGTTCTCGGCGTAGCGGGGATGTTTGCCCACCGCCGGGCCGATACTCTCGAGGACCTCCCGTACGGCCTGGTGGAACTCCACCTCGCCGGGGTTGCGGTGCAGAACATCGGCGTACACGGGCTCGAGCCTCTCGTGCAAGGCCATGAACTCCCAGCTCTCTCTGCGTTGTCGCGTTCGTCTCTCGGTCGCTCTGCGGCCGGCCCGCGACGCTGCTGGGGTCGGCTCTCCTCATCTCGTCCGCCGCGCGGATGACCGTCGACTCGCCGACTCACCACTCACGCCTCTTCCGCGGGGTGTTGGCAGTCGGGGCACACGCCATTGATGCGCAGGTCGTATCCGGTCACAGCGAAGCCCGTCCCGGCCACCTCCGACAGGTCGGGCTCCCCTCCCGTCACGTCGGCGACCCATCCGCAGTGGACGCAGACGAGGTGATCGTGACGGGTGGTGTTGCCGTCATAGCGGGCGCCGCCGGGATCACCGAGGTTCAGCTCCAGGGCCCGCCCCGTCTGGACCAGCTGGGACAGGGCCCGGTACACCGTCGCAGGGCCGATGCCCGGGCTGCGCTCTTGTACACGGGCGATGAGGTCCGCCGCCGTGGGATGGTCCGAGGAGACGCGCAGCGCGTCGAGGACAGCCTGCCGTTGGGGGGTCAGGCACCTGCCCGTGGTCACGCGATCGGCCTCCTTCCTCGGGACGTCCCTCCCAAGTATCACCGCTCCTTCTCGGCTGGCCTGCCGCCCGGGTAACATCCCGGGAGTACGCCTACCCATCGCGACGACGCTGGATGCCGGATGGAAAGCTCTGCGACGACGACGCTCCTCGTGTACAGCGATGATCCCGACACGCGCCTTCGCGTGCGTCTCGCGGTCGGCCGCCGACCCGCGGCCGACCTGCCGCGCGTGGAGTATGTCGAGTGCGCGACCGAGCCCGCGGTCTGGCGGAGACTCGACGAGGGCGGGATCGACGTCGCGGTCCTCGACGGCGAAGCGCAGCCCGCCGGCGGTATGGGCATTTGCCGCCAGGCAAAAGACGAGATCTACGACTGCCCGCCGATGCTCGTGATCATCGGTAGGCGCGACGACGCCTGGCTCGCCACCTGGTCGCGGGCCGAGGCGGTCGTCTCCCACCCCATCGAGTCTGTCGCTTTGGCTGGCGCTGTCGCCGAGCTCGTGCGGCAGCGGCTCGCGTCCGGGAGCGAGACGCTTCCCGCGAGGCGGTAAACGCCTCCGGGGGTGCACCCGGCCACGACGGTCCCAGCGACCCCACCCCACGCCCTCGACGATCTGCGGAAGGCGAGCGCGATCATGAACGCGCGCCAGGACTGGCCCACTCTCCTGTCGATCCTGATCCGCGGCGAGGCGCTGTCCGCCGACGACACTGCGTGGGCCATGGACCAGATCATGGAGGGCGAGGCCACTGCCGCTCAGGTCGCGGGCTTCGCCGTGGCGCTGCGCGCGAAAGGTGAGACGGTGGCCGAGGTCACTGGCCTCGCCAGGGCCATGCTCGACCACGCGGCCCTCGTCAGCGTGCCCGGACCCACCGTCGACATCGTGGGCACCGGAGGCGACCGCGCGCATACCGTCAATATCTCGACGATGGCGGCGATCGTGGCCGCGGCCGCCGGCGTCACCGTCGTGAAGCACGGTAACCGTGCCGCCTCGTCCTCCTGTGGTTCCGCCGATCTGCTGGAACAGCTGGGGGTGGACATCGACCTCGACCCCAAGCGCACGGTCGAGGTGGCGGAGCGGGTCGGCATCACTTTCTGCTTCGCTTCGTTGTTCCATCCGGCGTTGCGCCACGCCGCCGGCCCGCGGGGCGAGCTCGGGGTCCCGACGGTGTTCAACTTCCTAGGACCGCTCACCAACCCGGCCCGCCCCTCGGCCCAGGCGGTGGGCGTCTACGACCCCGCCATGTGCGAGGTGGTGGCCGGCGTGCTCGCCGGACGCGGCGTCTCGGCGCTCGCCTTCCGCGGCGACGACGGCCTCGACGAGATGACCACCACGACGACGTCCTCGGTGTGGACCGTGCGTGACGGGTCGGTTGTCAGGTCGACTCTCGATCCCTTGGACCTCGGCATCCCTCGGGCAGCGCCCGAGCAGTTGCGGGGCGCGGATCCGGCGTACAACAGGCGGGTAGCCCGAGCGGTGCTGGCAGGCGAGCGGGGACCGGTACGTGACGCCGTCGTGCTGAACGCCGCGGCCGGCTTGGTGGCGGGCTCGACGGGTGAGCACTGGGGCGAGCCTCTCGCCCGATCACTCGCCGAGGCGGCGGCACGGGCGGTCGAGGCGATCGACAGTGGGGCAGCGGCGGCACTTCTCGAGCGGTGGGTGACAGCGACGGGGACGCCGTGAGGGCTCGCTAGCCCCTCTCAGAAGCTCGCTAGCCCCTGTCAGAAGGGTGGGGGGTCGGTGTCGAGGTTGTAGCGCGGCGCGGGCGGGGGTGGTTCGGGGTCGGGTAGTGGGTTGATGATCGGTTCGGGGTGCACGTCATAGGTGTGGCCGAGGCGGCTGGTCCGGGTGAAGTGGCCGGGTTGGGTTGGGTGAGTGTCCATCCGCCGTCGGTTTTGAGCCGGTGGTCGTGGCGACAGGCGGTGGCGAGGTTGCTCGGGAGGGCGGGCCGCCCAGGCTGTGGGCTAGGGTCAATGCCGGGGAGTTAAGGTCCTGGCGCGGCGGCCCATCCTCCACGTACCAGTACGGCAGGGGATGTCGGATGTCGATCATCCGCTATCCCTCCTCGGCTCGCACGCCTACTGTCAGGTCGACTCGTCGAAGCCGAGTGAGAAGGCCGCCTCCAGGTCGTGTTGGGAGTATGTGCGGAAGGCGATGTGTGTCTCTGTCGTCGCGACGCCAGGTACCTTGTTGAGCCGCCCGGGAATCGCGTCGGCGAGCTCGTCGTGCTCGCGCACGCGCACCATCGCGACGAGGTCGAACTCGCCGGTGACCGAGTAGACCTCGCTTACTCCCTCGAGCTCGGCGATCGCCTCGGCGACTTCGGGGATGCGCGCGACGTCTGCCTTGACGAGCACGATCGCGGTGATCACCTGTCGCCTCCTCAACGTTCGGACTCCCGCACCTTAGCGTCCTAGTGTCGCGTGGCGGAGCCGCGGGGACGCGCCCGAGGCACATCGGCCTCCATCCGCGCCAGGTCGTGGAGGCCTCGGTACACCGCCGCGAGGTAGGCGCGAACCCCCTCGGCCCCGTGAGCCGGGGAGCACCACGCGCCGTCGATGTCGATGAGCCGCGCTCCTGGCGCCTCAAGCCAGCGCAGCACACACTCCATCTCCTCGGCGCTCGCGCACGGCGTCGGACCTGGACCGGGCCGCACGGCTTCCGCGGACGCGACGAGCGCGTGGAGGTACGGCCTCGGGTCGGCGTTGGGGGGCGCGACGCCCGCGGCCGCCAGCCGGCCGTGGCGTACGACCGACAGCTCGAAGCCGCCACCGAACGCGGGCCTGGCGGCCACGAGCTGCCGACAGGAGGCGAGGGCGGCGAGCCGCTGCATCCGCGCCGCCGTACGGACGAAGGCGGCGAGGCGGTCACGCTGCGCGGCGGCGTCTTCGTAGCGCAGCTCGCGGCACAGCAGCTCGATGCGGCGGCGCATGGCATCCACCACCGGACGAACGTCACCGGTCATCGCGGCGGACGCGGCGGACACGTGGACGGCGTAGGCGTCGACGGGCTCACGGCCCTCGCACGGCGCGCCGCACCGCCCCAGCTCCGCGAGCGCGCAGGCGGAATGGAGACGGCGAGGGGAGAGGCGGAGGGTGCACTCGCGCAGCGGGAACGCCTCGTGCAGCGCATCGCGGGCGAGCTGCGCAAGGCGGGTCGAGGGGAACGGCCCAAGGTAGCTCGCGCGGTCGTCGCGTACCGACCGTGTGATCGCCAGCCGGGGGAAGGGCTCGACGGTGAGCTTGAGCCAGAGGGACCGCTCGGGGAAGCGAGATCTGCGGTTGTACGGGGGCTTGTGCCCGGCGATGAGGCGGAGCTCGCGGACCTCTGCCTCCAGGCCGGTCGCGCACACGATCGGGGTGACCCGCTCGGCGAGCCCCAGCATGTCGCGGACCCGACCGCGGGTCTCCGCCCCCGTGAAGTAGCTGCGTACGCGGGAGCGCAGGTCGCCGCTCCTGCCGACGTAGAGCGGTCGTCCCGACGCGTCCTCGAACACGTAGACACCGGGGGCGCTCGGGATACCGTCGGCGAGGTGCCGCTTGGCGCGCTGCAGCCGGGACGGCGCTCGGGCGTACGCGGACAGCTCCTCGAGCGTCTCGACGCCGAGGCTGCCGAGGCGCTCCAGGAGCGCGTGCAGCACGTCGACGGTGGCGCGGGCATCGGCGAGCGCGCGATGGCGGGGCTCGTGGGGTATCCGCAGGACCCGGGCGAGCGTGGCGAGCTTGCAGTTGGGGGTCTCGTCGCGGGTGAGGACGCGGCGGGCGAGGTCCGCGGTGTCGACGGAGGCGAACGACGGCCACGGGTAGCCGAGGGAGGCGCACGCCGCGCGAAGGAAGCCGACGTCGAAGGGCGCGTTGTGGGCCACGAGCACGCAGCCGCGGGCGAACTCGAGGAAGGAGGGCAGGACCGACGACAGCGGCGGGGCCGATGCGACCATTTGGTCGGTGATGCCGGTGAGGACGGTGATGAACGGCGGGACCGGGCCGTCGGGGTCGACGAGTGTCGCGAACTCGCCCAGCACCTCGCCACCGCGCACCTTGACCGCGCCGGTTTCGGTGATCGCCGCGGCGTCGGGCCGCCCGCCGGTCGTCTCCAGGTCGAAGACGACGAACGTCAGATCCCGAAGTGGTGTGCCGCGCCCGTCGAGCGTCCCCCGCACGCCGAAACGATCATCGTCCACACCCATGATCGTGACGGTAGAGGGGCGCGCCGACATTTCCCGTACGGGAGAAGTCGGGCATCATTCGAACCGCCGCCGCCCTTCCGAGGAGGCATGAGGTGACCGAGCCAGAACAGACCATGAAAGACGCGGCCCGCGGTCTCGCGGAGCGTCGGGCGGACGCGCTGCGTATGGGGGGTGACGAACTCGTCGACAAGCAGCACGCGCGCGGCAAGCTCACCGTACGCGAGCGACTCGATCTGCTCTTCGACGACGGCACGTTCGTCGAGGCCGGCCTGCTCGCCCGCGCGGCCGACCCGGTCCAGTCCAGGGACAAGCGGACGCCCGCGGACGGCTGCGTCACCGGGGTGGGGAAGATCGACGGCCGCACGACCGCTGTCGTCGCCTACGACTTCACGGTCCTGGCCGGTTCGCTCGGCGTCCACGGGGAGCGCAAGGCGGCTCGCACGCGCGAGTTGGCGGTGCGCCACGGGTACCCGCTCGTCTACCTGCTCGACTCGGCTGGGGCGCGGGTGACCGAGACGGTGGGAGCGTCCTTCGCCGGCGCCGGTGACGTCTTCCGCGAACTTTCGGTCATGAGCGGGGTGGTCCCCCAGGTCGGCGCGATGATGGGCCCGTGCTCGGCGGGTACCGCCTACATCCCGGCGCTGTGCGACTTCGTGCCGATGGTCAAGGGCACCTCCTCGATGGCACTGGCCGGGGTCCACCTCGTGCGCGCCGCGACCGGTGAGGAGGTCACAGAGGAGGAGATGGGCGGCTCCGGGGTCCACACGAAGGTCTCCGGCGTGGCCGACCGCGAGTGTGCCGACGACGCGGAGTGTCTTGACGTCGTCCGCCGGTACCTTTCCTACTTCCCCAGCAGATACGGCGAGCGGCCGCCCCGTGTGGAGACCGCCGACCCGGCCGACCGCCGATCGGAGGACGTCTACGACATCGTCCCGACCAACCCGCGCCGTGCCTACGACATGAGGCGGGTGGTCAAGGAGGTCGCCGACGACGGCGAGTTCTTCGCGATCAAGCCGGGCTGGGCGCGGTCGTTGATCACGGGTCTCGCGCGCTTCGGGGGCCGGCCCGCCGGAGTCGTGGCGTCCCAGCCAATGGTGCAGGGCGGGGCGCTCGGCATCGACGCCGCGGACAAGGCCGCCCGCTTCGTCAACCTGTGCGACGCCTTCGACATCCCGCTGGTCTTCCTCGCCGACGTTCCTGGGTTCCTCGTCGGCAGGGACGTCGAGCACAAGGGCATCATCCGGCACGGGGCGAAGATGCTGCACAACGTCTCCGTAGCCACCGTGCCCAAGATCACCGTGGTGCTCCGCAAGGCCTACGGCGCGGGGTACTTCGTCATGGCCGGGCGGCAGTACGAGTCCGACTACCTGGTCGCCTGGCCCTCGGCTGAGTTCTCCGTCATGGGTCCCGAGGGAGCGGTGAACATCCTCTTCCGCAAACGGCTCGCCGAGGCGTCCTCGGACGAGGAACGCGAGCGGATGCGGCGTGAGCTGCTCGGCGGCATCCGTGCCCAGATCGACCCCTACCTGTCGGCCGGGATGGGCTTCGTCGACGACATCATCGACCCGGCTGACACGCGCCGCCACATCGTGCACGGGCTGGAGATGGCGGAGCGCAAGCGGATGGAACGGCCGCCGCGCAAGCGGGGCGTGCTGCCGGTGTAGGGCGCGTCCCTCCGTGCCCCGACCACGATCCGTTCCTGTGGTCGAGAGACGTGCTTTTCTGGCACCGCAGACCACCGGCCGGGATCTTGACGGCGGGATCGACCGGGGCGGGGTCGTGCACGCCCTAGGCTCAAAGCAGGGAGACGGGAAGGAGCGTCGTGGCAGCAGCATCCCAGCGGCCGCTTTCTGGCCTGCGCGTCCTGGACCTCTCGCGGCTCCTTCCCGGGGGGTACTGCACGCTGCTCATGGCAGATCTCGGGGCCGATGTGATCAAGGTCGAGGAGCCTGGAACCGGCGACTACATGCGCATGATGCCGCCGCTCACCGTGCGGGGCGAGAGCGCCATGCACCTCGCCATCAACCGCGGGAAGCGCTCCATGACGTGCAACCTGCGCACGTCGGAGGGCCGCGAGGTCTTCCTCGATCTCGCTCGCCGGGCCGACATCCTCGTCGAGTCGTTCCGGCCTGGCGTGATGGACAGGCTGGGGGTCGGGTACGAGACCCTGCGTTCGGCCAGCGCCGGGCTCGTCTACGTCGCGATCAGCGGGTACGGGCAGTCCGGGCCGTACACCGCCAAGGCCGGCCACGACATCGACTATCTCGCTTACGCGGGGGCGCTGTCGTTCACCGGACATCCGGACGCCGGCCCCTGGCAGCCGGGCCTGCAGATCGGCGACCTCGCCGGGGGTATGGCGGCGCTGATCGCCGCCCTCGGGGCGCTGCGGGTGCGGGACGCGACCGGCGAGGGCCAGCTGTGCGACGTGTCCATGACCGACGTCGTGCTCTCCTGGACGGCGGTGCACGCGGCCGCCTACGCGGCGTCCGGCACGCCGCCCGCGCCCGGCACCGCCACGCTGAACGGTGGTCTCGCCTGCTACGGGGTGTACGAGTGCGCCGACGGTCGACACGTGGCCGTCGGCGCGCTGGAACCGCGGTTCTTCGCCGAGCTCCTCGACGGGCTGGGCCTTCCCTCCGTGCTCGGTGAGGCGCAGCTCGACCCCGCCCGGCAGGACGAGCTGCGGGAGCGGATCGCGGGCGTCCTGGCGACCCGGCGGCGGGACGAGTGGATCAAGGTACTCGGCGAGTGCGACGCGTGCGTGGCGCCCGTCCTCGACATGGGCGAGGCGCTCGACGACGCGGGCGCGCGGGCCCGGGAGATGGTGACGTGGACGCGGGGCAGCGGTCACGGCCTCCCCACCGTCGGTACCGTGCCGCGGTTCTCCCGCACGCCCGGACGGCCCGGCGGACCGCCGGCGTCCCTCGGAGCCGACACGGAGGCCGTACTCGCGGAGCTCGGCCGCGGCCCCGACGATGTCGCGGCACTGCGTGCGGCGGGGGCGGTGTGAGCGCGACTGACGACACTGGGCCGGCCGCCACGGACAGGCCGCTGCCTGACGCGGTGCGCGAGCGGGTCGTGGAGATCGCGGCCGAGGTCCTCGGCTCCGCCGCGTCCGATGACATCCCCGCACCCCTCCGGCGTGTCGCGCGTTTCGAGCCGCGCCGGCGGGCCCGCCTCGCCGCGACCCAGATCGCCACCTACGTCGCGGTCGACGACGACTTCCGCTCTCTGGTCGCCGACCACGTACGTGACGTCCATCCGGCGCTCGCTGGCGCCCTCGAACGCGGAGTGGCGCCGCCCGCGGCGGACCCTGGCACGCTCGCCGCTTTCGCCTACCTGCTGCGCAGCGACTCATGGGCGGATCTCGTGGAGGAGGCCCGGCGGGCCGCACGAAAGGCGGCCGCGGCGGCGGATGAGGCCGCGGCGGCCGAGCGGGTGGCCCGCCTCAGGGAACAGGTGACCGAAGCCCGTACCGCGGGACGTGCGGAGATCGAACGGCTGCGTGCGGGGCTGCGCACCGCCCGGGCCGAGGTGGCCGATCTGCGGCGCAAGCTCCACGACGCGCGGGAGCGGTTTCGGCGTGTCGAGGGCAACGCGGATGCGATGCGGCAGGCCCTCGAGGAGGAGCGGGCGGGAGCGTCCGCGGCCGCTGCGTCCGCCGACGCGGAACTTCGACGGCTGCGCGCTCGGCTGTCCGCCGCGGAAGCGGCAGCGGAGGCTGCGCGGCGCTCCGCGCGCGAGGAGCGGCGGGCCGATGACGCGCGTGTCAGGGTCCTGCTCGACGCACTGGTGGACGCCGCCCAAGGTCTGCGCCGCGAGCTCGCCCTGCCGTCGGCGGTTTCGCACCCCGCCGACGCCGTGGACGCCGTGGAACCTCGACGCCCCCCCGCCTCGCGGTTGCCGGCTCGGGGACTCGCGAACGACGACCCCACCCTCCTCGATCAGCTGCTCGCGCTGCCGAAGGTCCACCTTGTGGTCGACGGCTACAACGTGACGAAGACGGGGTACGGCACCTTGTCGCTCGAGAGCCAGCGAGAGCGCCTCCTCGCCGGTCTGTCCGCGCTCGCGACGCAGACCCGGGCCGAGGTGACCTGCGTCTTCGACGGAGCGGACCTCGAAGGTCCCGTCCCCGCCGTAGCGCCTCGCGGAGTCCGCGTGCTGTTCAGCCAGACCGGCGAGACCGCCGACGCCGTGATCGGGCGGCTCGTACGGGCCGAGCCGCCGGGGCGTGCGGTTGTCGTTGTGTCTTCCGATCGGGAGGTCGCCGACGACTCGAGGCGCCTGGGCGCGCGGCCGGCTCCGGTCGCCCTGCTGCTCCGCCGCCTCGAGCGCAGGTAGGGCTTCTGGGCCGGTCGGAGCAGCGGCTCGGGGTCCGTACGAGGGGTCGGGCCCGGGGATGCGTCCTGTCGGACGCAGGCTCCGCGAGCTTGGGTTCTGGGGCCAAGCCGGTACGGGCTCACGACACGGGGACCCGCGAAACTGTCAGAGGGCCCTCCTAGCGTCGGATCCGTTCGACGAAGGGAGGACCCCGTGCTGATCGACTGCTACCGCTGCGAGATGCGTGACGTCGCCTGTGACGAGTGCGTCGTCACCGCACTGCTCGGCGCTCCGCCAGGAAGCGACCTCGACGAGCAGGAGTGGCGTGCCCTGCACGTGCTTGCCGATGCCGATATGGTCGCGCCGCTGCGTTTGGCCATCGTCGACTCGGAGGCCTCGTGATGGGCCCTCATGACAAGTGTGGCCTGTCCGGAAGATGACACGCCGTGGCGGGGGAGTTACTCGAATCAGTTGATTGTCATCGTGGCGCTTACTACTGTCTCGGATCGAGCTACCGTTTCGTAGCCTTCGAGTGGAGGAGGCGGCGGTGGTTCACGCCGAACCTGTCGCGTCGATGGACATTCTTCGACGCGATGGGGCCGGGGAACCGTTTGTCTGCTTTGGGGTGAATCGACGTACCCACGTGCGTCGTAGGGCCTTCTTCCCGCCCGAACCCGTCAGCTCACCCGGTAGGCGGTCGAGGAAGAGGGAGTGCTGCGCACGTGGCATCACGGCGTCCTAAGTCCGTATCGCCCGCACGTGTTTGGTTCGCTGTCGGCCTCGCCACGATCATGGTCGTGGGTCTGGCGTCGTCGGCCCGTGCCGATCCAGACCCGTCCTACTCCGATGTCCGGAGCAAGGTCCATGAGCTCAACGTCAAGGTCGACAAAGCGGTCGAAAAGTACAATCAAGCAAGACTCGACCTAAAGGACTCGAAGAAGCGTGTCAGGGTACTCAGGGAGCAAATAGCACAGGATCAGGGGAAGCTTCAGAGACTGCGCGCAGACATGGGGCAGTTGGCCTCCGCCGCTTATCGTTCCAGCGGCATGAACAACACCGTGGTCACGTTCCTCTCGAGCGCTGACCTGCAGAAGTTCCTTGACCGTGCCGCTTCCATCAACGAGATCTCCCACAACCGCGACGCCAAGCTCGAGGCGTACCGGTCTGAGGTCGGCCGCCTACAGAGCCAACGGGAGGCCGCGAGGAAGGCCGTGACCGCCCAGCGGAAGATCGAGCATGAGCTGGCGAAGCGCAAGAGCGAGATCCGGGACGACCTCAGCAAGCAGCAGGCCCTCCTCGATCGGATGGACGCCGCCCGCGCCGCCCGCGGCGTCAGCCGTTCGGGCCTGACCTACACCGGTCCAGCGACCGGCTCCGCACGTGCCGCCGTCGAGTTCGCTTACGGGCAGCTGGGCGAGCCGTACTCGTGGGGCGCGGCCGGGCCGGGCGCATGGGACTGCTCTGGCCTCACCATGATGGCGTGGCAGGCCGGCGGGGTCAGCCTGCCGCACTCCTCCGCCGCCCAGTACAGCTCCGGCCCCCATGTCGCGCGCTCGAACCTGCAGGCCGGTGACCTGGTCTTCTTCGGCAGCCCCATCCATCACGTCGGCATCTACATCGGCAACGGCCAGATGATCCACGCGCCGCACAGCGGTACCGTCGTCCAGATCAGCAGTATCGACAGCGACTGGTACGCCGCGGAGTACGTCGGCGCGGTGCGTCCTTAGAGGTCGCTCTATACGATCAGGGCATGCGGCCAGCGCCAGAGCCCCGTCGCCGCCGTCGGCTGACCCGCTGGCTGGTCGCGGTCGTTGTCTTGGCCATCGGTGCTGTGGGCACTGTCGAGTTGCTCACCGGGCACGGCCAAGATTCCGCCCCACGGGCGCCCTCGTCCCGATCGCACGCGCGGGCGGTGGGCGGGGCACCGCCGCCGTCCAAGGAAAGCCCGGTCGCGGGCCGGCGCGCGGCCGCCGTCCGGGCGTTGCTGGCGGCACGTGAGCGAGCCGTACGGGGACACGATCGCCGGGCCTTCCTCGCGACTGTCGATCACCATGACCGGGAAAGCCTCGCCGGCCAGGCACGACTCTTCGGCAACCTCGCCCGCCTGCCCCTCTCGAAGTTCGATTACGATCTCGTGCCGGATTCGGAGGGCGTGGCCGACCCGAAGCTGCTCGAGCGCTATGGCACCGCTCATATCTGGACCCCGCGCGTCACCTTGCGCTACCGCCTCTCCGGCTTCGACACCCGTTCGCTGACGGTGGTCCGCTATCTCACGCTCATCCTTCGCCCCGGGGGCTGGCGGGTGGCCGGCCTGGCGAGCGGCAGCGACAGTACGATCTTCGACCTTGGGTCGATCCACGCCGCGCGCGGGCGGCGCTCGCTCGTGATCGGCCAGGCACCGCGGGCGGAGCTGCGCTCGATCGCCGATCGCGTCGACCGGGCCGTCCCCGTCGTCTCCGAGGTGTGGGGCACGGACTGGAACCGCACCGCGGTCGTCCTCGTACCCGACTCCCAGGCCGACGCCACGGAGCTCTCGCCGCATCACCGCACACTCTCGCAGATCGCGGCGGTGGCGACGGTGATCTCGGGACCCCACGGCGTCCCTCCCGCAGGCACCGGCGACCGGGTCATCGTCAACCCCAAGAACTTCGCCAGGCTCAGCCCACTCGGCAGGCGGGTCGTCCTCACCCACGAGCTGACGCACATCGCCACCCGGCAAGCCACGACCGCGACCGTTCCGATGTGGCTCGTCGAGGGGTTCGCCGACTACGTCGGCTACCACGGCCTGGGGCTGCCTGCCACCCGCGCGGCCAGCGAGCTGACCCGCAAGGTCCGTGCCGGTCACCTTCCCTCGGCGCTTCCGACGGCCGAGGACTTCGACGGCGATTCCGGCAACCTCTCGCTGGCGTATGAGGAAGGTTGGCTCGCCTGTCGGTTCATCGCCGACCGGCATGGCCAGGACGCCCTCGTCGACTTGTACCGCAGAATGGGTTCCGTGCGAGGACACGCGGAACCCGAGGCACGGCGGCGGATCTTCCGTTCGGTCCTCGGCACCGATATCGGAACGTTCACGCGCGCCTGGCGCTCCTACCTCGAGGCCCGGCTTAGTGGCCGCGCAGATAGGGCGCTGGATCGGGGAGCGGGTCAGCTGAGCGAGCATGGCGAGGCGGCGGAGGGAGTCGCAGTGGGCCTGCGTCGACCGACGACAACGAGGTCAGGCGAAGCTCAGGGG
>JBOHCT010000085.1:0-16564 GCA_050699055.1 Streptosporangiaceae bacterium
CGGCGGAGCCGCCCGCCACCCCAACCGCATCCACATCACCCGGCACGACGACGGACGCGTCATCTACCAGATACGTCCATCACCCGGACAGCGACAACGCGCACCATAACCGCGCCCGGGACAGCGGGCATTGCGAAGCGGGCATTGCGAGGAAAGACCGCGGCGGTCTCCGCGGTGTTGGTACTGTCCGCGGCGGCGGCTTGTCCGGGGTTGAGGCGAGCTCGGAGCAGAGGGGGAGACGTGGAGTCTCCGATCTCCACACGTCGCGGTCCTGACGTCCGCGGCCCGGCCACCCTCCGTCGTCCCACCCGCGGCCCTCGGTTTCCGCGTCTCCGGCCGGCCCTCGTCCTGCTCGTGAGCCTCACCGCGGTCGTTCTCATCCCGCAGCCCGCACTCGGCGCGGCCCGGTCACGCTCGATTCCTCGGGACCCCCAGACGGAGCTGGCCCGGCTTGACGCGCGTGCCGACGCCCTCGCCGAGCGGTACAGGGGCGAGCTTGTCAAGCTTCGCCGCGTCGAGCGGGAGGCGAAACGGGCGTCCGCGCGAGCGAGCCGCCTGAACGGAAAGCTGACAGAGGTCCACGCGCGGGTCGCCCAGTTCGCGGCCTTGAAATACAAGGCCGGTCCGACCACCCCCGTCCTCCGTCTCCTGGTGAGCGGCGACCCGCGGGAGGTGCTGAGCCGGGTGGCCACGACGGAGTACCTGGCCCGCGCCGACGCCCGGCGGGTGCGCCAACTGCGACTGCTCACCGCGGGCGCGCGGCGGGCCCGCGCGCAGGCTGAGACCCAGGCGGCCGAGCTCGGGCGCGCGATCGACGAGCTGGAAGGGCGGAAGGACAAGGTCGAGCGGCTCATCGCCCGTTACGAGCGTCAGCTACCCAGCGCTCCGGGCGGCATCACCCCCAGGATGACCACCGTCTATCGACTCGTCGTCAGGAAGTTTGGCGCCCCATACGGCGTCGGCTGCTACCGCGACGGGTCGTCCGGCGAACATCCCGAGGGGCGAGCCTGCGACTTCATGCTGAGTTCCGCGGGGGCGATGCCGGACAGCGCGGGGGTCCGGCGCGGGTACGCGATCGCCGACTGGGCCGTGGCCAACGCCGAGCGGCTCGGGATCATGTACATCATCTACCGCCAGCGGATCTGGGACATCCGCAGCGGCAATGGCTGGCAGCCCATGGAGGACCGCGGCAGCATCACCGCGAACCACTACGACCACGTCCACATCTCCGTCTTCTGAGCAGGGCAGTTCCTCCACCCGTCGCGACCCTTCCGACACGCGCTCCGACCTGCGGTCCGCACAGCTCAGTCGCGCCGTCGATCTGCTCCCGCAGGATGTCGGCGTGACCGGCGTGCCGCGCGGTCTCCTCAACCATGTGCGCCACGATCCTGCGCAGCGAGACCTTCCGGTCCTCGCCCGGGTTGGCGATCCTGGCCTTCGTGGACAGGTCGGAGCAGGCGCGCACGATTTCGTCGCTCCGGACGCACGCCTCCCGGTAAGCGGTCACCACCTGCTCGTGAGTGACGCCGACGGGCACGTCCATGGAGCTGTCAGCGCTGGATTCCTCGCCGAGGAAGACTCGCTGGAACCAGTGCTCCTCAACCCAGGTGAGATGTTGGATGAGGCCAAGGAGGTTCGTCCCGGACGGCACGCCCGCAGTGCGCTGCTGCTCGTCGGCCAACCCCGCGGGGGCCCGGACCACCGCGTCACGCATCTTATCGAGGAAGTGCAGGAGCACCTCACGCTCGGACTCCGCAGGGTCGAGGGCAGCGCCGTCATCCATGCCGCGCAGACTACAGCCCCAGACCCGGACACGCGCGTACGCGAGCGGCCCGTCCGGCGTCGCGGGGCAGCCGGATATTCCCACGAACCGGCATTGTGCCGAACCGCTCCCGGGATCAAGCTGGTACTGAAGCTCACCACTCGAGCCCCCTTCGAGGCTCCGGGCGACGCGGCATACGGAGGCCCACTGCGTGACCTTTCTCACCGGGATGGACAGCGCGGCGGGTATGGGCGGGCCCCACTTGCTCCCCCCATGGTTGCGGCTCCTGGGGATCGCCGTCTTCTTGTATGTGACGGCCTCCCACGTGCGACACGCGGGAATGACGACAGGCTGTCGGCGGGCTTGGCACTGGGGACATGTGCTCATGGCGCTCGGCATGGTCGAGATGTACCTGCCGGCTGACCTGCAGCCCTTCCCCGCCGTCGTCGGCGAGGTCGTGTTCGGCACGGCCGCTGCCCTGGTCATCGCATGGGTGTGGGCGGCGTGGCTCCGCGGCCGGGCCATCGACCTGCTCTGGGTGACGTCCATGGTCGGGATGCTCGGCATGATCTACATGTTCGCCCTCCCCGAGGTGGGTCTGCCCGGGCCAGCCCTTCCCGCGGCCTCCTACGTCCTTGCGGCGTACTTCGCCGGGGAGGCGGTGATCTGGGTCGCTGGCGGGTTCGCGCGTGTCGGGGTCTTCCGGCTCGCGCTGCCGTACACGGTCGGGCCGCCCCTGCCCACGGCGGTCGTGTACGCGGTGCCCCCTGTCGCGCGGTCGTCGCTCGAGTTGCGGGCATCCCTCGGGCTGATGACCGCCGGGATGGCCTATATGCTCGTCGCCATGTCGATGATGCCCGCCTGACCGCGTGTGGCCACGAGCTCAGGAGCGCGCCTCCACGGATGGGGCACCGAAGCGCAACCGCGTGATGGACCAGGCGGCGGGTGGAAACAACCCCTTGTCGCGTACGACCGGCACCCTGTTCGCCAGGGGGAAGACGCGGCGGAAGAACAGGCCCCGGCCCGGGGGAGGACCAGACCCTGGACGTCGAGGATGTTCGGGTGGACGTCCTCGATCTTCGACCGCTCGTCTCCACGGGACGGGTCGACCTCGTCCAGCCACCGCTCGTCGAGCGCGGAGCACGCGACACTCCGCGGCCGGGGCGAGGTGGGCGGCAACGACGCACGCAGCTCGAGGGTCTCCGGCAGGTCGACGGTGAGCCAGCGGACCCGGTCGGTCCCCACCCGCCAGAACTGCGTAAAGCAAGCCGCAGTGCAGAGTACATGGCAACCGCTGGATGGGCGGAACGAGGCCCGAGAGAGTGAGAACACAGATGTAGCATCACCTGTGCTACATTAGGGGTGTGGAACGTATCGGAGTTCGAGAGCTGCGCCAGCACGCCAGCCGTTATCTGGGCCAGGTCAAGGCCGGGGAGACCGTGGAGGTCACCGAGCGGGGGCGTCTCATCGCCCTGCTCGTACCCCCGACGAGCGGGACCAGCGCGCGAGAGCGGTTGATCGCTGCCGGTCGGCTCCTGCCCGCCTCGCGACGCCCACTGCGGTTCCCCCGGCGTGTTCCTGTCCGGCCCGGGGAGCCGAGCACCGCGGAGGCCCTGGATGACCAGCGGGACGAGCGGCTTTCGTGATCTACCTCGATTCCTCCGCGCTGCTCAAGCTGGTGCGCGAGGAACACGAGAGTGCGGCCTTGGAGCACTGGCTCTCCGCGCGGGAGGAGATGCCGACGGTGAGCAGCGAGTTGGCCAAGATCGAGGTGCTTCGCGCGTGTCGTCGCCTGAGCGCGGAGGCGCTGCCCAAGGCCCGCGTCTTGGTCGCGAGTCTCGACCTGATCCCCATCACGAGCGACCTGGTTGAGCACGCCACCGAGATCGGAGAGCCCGCCCTCCGCAGCCTCGACGCGATCAACCTGGTCAGCGCGCTTTCGATCCGCGAAGAGCTCTCCGCCTTCGTCGTCTACGACCGCCGCCTGTACGACGCTGCCGCCGCCCAAGCTCTCGAGCCGCTACGCCCCGGCGCCTGACAGCCCAGGTTAATGACGGCAGCGGTGGGAACGCCCGCGTCGCAGAACTCCCCCAGCAGTGCCAGGTTGCCCGTCCTCGTCGTCTCATGTTCGGATATTGGGTGGTCTGACCCGACCGAAGGAGGGATGGCGCACGCTCGACCGCCTGGACTTAGTGGCCGGCAGCGATGGTGGAGGTGCGGATGCGCAGCGAGACGCTCGGGAGCGGGCTCGACGACGGGCTGGGGGACAGGCACAGGCTCGAGGATCTTGTCCTCGGCGGCGTCCTGCGGAGGCGGGCCGAGACCCATCGGACAGCGGTCTTCCTCAAGTTCCGCGACGGCGAGGTCACCTACGGTGAGGTCGACGCCATGGCGAACCGCGTGGCCCAGGGACTGGCCGTCACCGGTGTCGGGCGCGGCGACCACGTCGGGGTCATGCTCCCCAACTGCGCGGACTTCCTGTACGTGATCTTCGCGTTGGCGCGGCTGGGTGCTGTCGCCGTCCCGATAAACACCGCCTACCGCGGCGAGCCGCTCCGCCACGTCCTCGCCAGCTCCGACGCCTCGTCCCTTGTCATCGACGCCTCGTACGCCGACCGCTTGGATCAGGTGGCGGACCGGGTCCCTGACCTCGCCCGCGTCGTCGTGCGTGGTGACCACGCGACCGCGGCGGGACAGGACCCGCCGGGTAAGCCCGCGGTGGCCCTCTCCAGTCTGCTGGCCTACGGGGACGACGTCCCCGAGGTCGAGGTCACGTTCGCCGACCTGCAGGCGATCATGTACACGTCCGGGACCACCGGCCCCTCCAAGGGGGCGATGGTGCCGCACGCCCTCGCCTTGACCTGCGCGCTCGACTCGCTCGACTTTCTCGACCGCTGGGGTAAGACGATCTACTGCCCGCTGCCGCTGTTCCACGCGGCCGGCCTCTGGGACGGGATGATGTCGGCGCTGCTGTCGGGGGGCTCCATCGCGGTCGTCGAGCGGTTCAGCGCCTCGCGGTTCTGGGACGACGTACGCCACTTCGACGCGCGTGTCGCCATGAGCGTGTTCTCGATGATCCCCATCCTGCTGAGCCGCCCGCCGAGCGCGCACGACAAGGATCACCCGCTGGAGACCTTCTATATGGGTAAGTCGGTGCTCGACGAGCCGCTGCGGGAGCGCTTCGGGGTCCGGTCGGTGGAGACGTACACCAGCACCGAGGTCGGCATCGCGACCGCGAGCCCCTACGGTGAGTGGCGGCAGGGTTCGTGCGGACAGGCCCATGAGGAGCGCTTCGAGGTGGCGGTGGTCGACGAGTGGGACCGCGAGGTCGGTCCAGGGGAGCCCGGCGAGCTGGTGGTGCGCCCCAGGCAGCCGTACGTGATCACCACCGGCTACTACGGGGCGCCGGAGGCGACGGCCGAGTGCTTCACGAACATGTGGTTCCACACCGGCGACCGGGTGTGGCGCGACGAGGACGGGTACTTCTACTTCTTGGACCGCATGAAGGACGCCATCCGACGGCGAGGTGAGAACATCTCCGCTTTCGACCTGGAGTGCACGGTCAACCTGCATCCGTCGGTGCTCGAGTGCGCCGCCGTCGGCGTGCCGTCCGAGCTGGAGGACGAGGACGTCAAGCTGGCCGTCGTCCGGCAGTCAGGGACCGCGCTGGACCCGCCCGAGCTGCTCGCCTTCTGCGCGGAGCGGCTGCCCCGGTTCATGGTGCCCAGGTACGTCGAGTTCGTCGACGACCTCCCGCGTACGGCCACCGACAAGATCGCCAAGTACCGGCTGCGGGAGGCGGGCGACCACGGGATCACCCCCTCGACCTGGGACAGCGAGCGGGAGGCGGCGGGTGGGGCATCCGTCGCGGCCGGGCAAGGGGACGTGGCGTGAACTGGGAGGACACCCCCGAGGAGGCGGCGTTCCGCGACGAGGTGCGTGCCTTCATCCGCGACCGCTTTCCGTCCGAGTACCGGCCGGACACCGAGTCCGAGAACAGCCTCGAGCCCGAGGACGTCCGCGGGTACGACTGGCCCGCGGACCGGGTCTCCCGCGACCCGGCCCGCCGCGAGGGAGCCCGCCAGTGGGCGGCCGCCCTGGCCGAGCGGGGTTGGATCGCTCCCCACTGGCCGCCCGAGTACGGCGGTGCCGGGCTCTCGGCGATGCGGGAGTTCATCCTCCAGGAGGAGATGATGCGCGCCCGGGTCCCCACCGTGAACGGGATCGGCGCGTTCCTGCTCGGCCCGACCCTGCTCGAGCACGGGACCGACGAACAGCGGGCCGAGCACCTGCCGCCGATCGCGCGGGGGGAGCGGACCTGGGCCCAGGGCTTCTCCGAGCCGGGCGCCGGCTCGGACCTTGCCTCGCTGCGGACCCGGGCCACCCGCAGTGCCGATTCCCGAGGCGACCACTACGTCGTCAACGGGCAGAAGGTGTGGACGTCCCTCGGGCACTACGCCGACTGGCTGTTCGTGCTCGTCCGCACCGACCCGAGCGCCGAGAAGCCGCACCGGGGGATCACGTTCCTGCTGGTGGACGCCACCACCCCTGGCGTCACGATCCGGCCGATCGAGGACATCCGCGGCGCGGCGCCGTTCAGCGAGATCTTCTTCGAGGACGTGCGAGTGCCCGTCGCGAACCGCGTGGGGGAGGAGAACCGCGGCTGGTACGTCGCCATGACCGCACTCGGCTTCGAGCGGGCCGGTATCGGCGCCACCGTCAAGTACGAGCAGGCCCTCTTGGAGCTGGTCGACTACATCCGCTCCGAGGAGGGACGCAGGTACCTTCGGCCCGACTGGGAGACGTCGGTGCGCCAGGAGATCGCCCGTCGCTACACCGAGATCCGGGTGCTGTACAACCTCGCCAGGTACACGGTGTCCAAGCAGGCAGCGGGTGAGGTGCCGGGCTACGAGGCGTCCGTCAACCAGCTCTTCAGCGCCGAGCTGCACCAGCGGCTCGCCCGTACGGGCGCCAGGGCGTTCGGCCAGTTCGGGCGGCTCTGGCAGCGCCAGGACGCGCCGCTCGCCGCCGCCTTCACCCACCTCGGCAGGGACGCGGTGGCCGCCACCTTCCTCGGCGGCGCCTCCGAGATCCAACGGAACGTCATCGCCACCCGGGGCCTCAAGCTGCCCCGGTCGTAACCGCGTACACCCGACCAGAGAACGGCTGGAGGAGACGTACATGTACGAGACCCTGGACGTGCAGATCAAGGACAGGGTGGCCTGGCTCACGCTGAACCGGCCGGACAAGCTGAACGCGCTCACCCCGACCACGATGAGCGAGCTGCGCCACTTCCTCACCGACGTCGACGACGACGAGGACGTCTGCGTGGTCGTGCTGCGCGGGGCCGGCGAGCGGGCGTTCTGCGCCGGCATGGACGTCGGCTGGTCGGAGCAGCTCACCAAGAAGGAGCGGATCGAACAGGGCAGGCTCGGCGAGAAGACGTTCGCGATGATGGAGCGGCTGTCCATCCCGGTCATCGCGGCCGTGCACGGCTACGCCGTGGGCGGCGGCCTCGAGCTGGCGCTCGCCGCCGACTTCATCGTTGCCTCGGAGAACGCCAAGATGGGGCTCGTCGAGATCACCCTGTCCGCCCGCCCGCCGTACCAGCCGAAGTTCATGGAAGGCGGCGAGGACCCCGACCAACCGGAGTTCGGCGGCTCGGCGCCCGGCTGGGGCGGGGTCAAGCGGCTGCCGCGGCGCATCGGCAAGGCACGGGCCAAGCAGCTGCTGTTCACCGGCTCTCGGATCGACGCGCGGCATGCGTTCGACCTCGGACTGGTCAACGACGTCTACCCGGACGAGGAGTTCGACAAGCGGGTAGGCGAGCTGGCCGAGCGGATCGCGGCCATGAACCGCTACAACCTCCGTCTCGTCAAGGAGCTGGTGACGAACGGCTACGACTGGATCGAGCCGCACCCGAGCTGAGCACGACTGACGGATCGGAGGACGAGCGAATGCAGATCTACCGCATTGACCACGTCGGACAGGTGGCGAACGACCTCGAGCCGCAGGTCGAGCTGCTGGAACGACTCTTCGGGTTCCGGCGCCTCCGCGCATGGGACAACCCCGGTGAGGGGTGCAGCGGCGTACGGATGGCGATCCCTGGGAGCTCGGGCCAGCAGTGGGAGGTGCTGGCGCCGGCCGGTGACGACTCCCCGGTCCAGGCGTTCATCGACGACAAGGGAGGCCGGCCCGGCCTGCATCACGTCGCACTAGAGGTGCCGGACCTCGACGCGGCTGTGGCGGAGCTGGAGGGCCGTGGGATCAAGCCCACCCCCGGTCGCGGACGGTGGGTGGAGGCGTCGCTGTCGCCACCGGAGCAGGGGACAGGGGTGCTGTTCCGCCTGCGCGGCCCCGGGGACCTGGCGATGTGCGGCGACGACGGGACGTCGGTGAGCGTGGCCGGCGGGGGAGACGTGCCCTCGCTCGGCATCGTCGCCCTCGACCACGTGTGCCAGGCGTTCCGCGACCGCGACGAGCTCGCCCGGTGGTACGGTGACCTCGCCGGGTTCGTCCAGGTGTGGCGTACCCCCGAGGACGAGCACCCCGACATGGCCGACCTCGTGCTGAATGTCCCTGGCTCGGCGATCTGCTGGGAGGTCATCATGCCGCGGGGTGAGGACTCGTTCATCGAGCGGTTCCTGGCGCGCGGCGGTCCAGGCGCCCATCACGTCACCTTCGAGGTGGCCGACTGGGACCGGGCGATGGAGGCGTGCCGCGCGAACGAGACGCCGACGTTCGGCGAGAACGAGGGCACCACCGACGGCGCGGCCTGGCGGGACGCGTTTATCCATCCCAAGCACACCGGCGGTGTGCTCGTCCAGCTGTTCTGGGAGGAGCGCCCCGGCGTGTGGGTCCGCTCCGACAAGATCCCGCCGAGGTAGGGGCGGATCGTGGACCTGACCCTTACCGAGGACCAGGAGCTGGTCCAGCGCACAGCCCGGGAGTTCCTTGAGTCCCGCTGCACGATGGCCCACGTGCGCGAGATGGAGGAGGACCCGAAGGGGTACTCGCCCGAGTTGTGGAAGGAGATGGTGGAGCTCGGCTGGATGGGTCTTGCCCTCCCCGAGGAGTACGGCGGCGTCGGGGCCGGCTTTCTCGAAGTGTGCCTCCTCGTCGAGGAGATGGGGCGCTGCCAGCTGCCGAGCCCGTTCGTGCCCACGGTCGCGTGCTGCGGGATGGCCGTCGCCCGGTTCGGCACCGAGGACCAGAAGGGGGCGTGGCTCGGCGCGATCGCCCGCGGGCGGGTCATGACCTACGCCCGCGCCGCTCCGCACGGACGGTGGGCTTCCGTCGGCGCCGATGTTTCGGCCACCGAGACCGATGGCGGGTTCGTACTCGAGGGGACCGCGCTGTTCGTCCCGTACGCCCACGTCGCCGCCGACCTGCTCGTCGTGGCCCAGCGTGCCGGCGACGGCGAGGTCACGGTGTTTCTGGTCGACGCCGCCTCCACCGGGGTCACGTGCGAGCCGCTGGACGTGGTCGGCGCCGACCGCCTGTGCCGGGTCGGTTTTTCTGGCGTGGGCGTCCCCGGCGACCGTGTCCTCGGCGGCGCCGACGGCGGACGGGCCGTCGTGGGGGCGATCGACGCGTACGGCGCGGCCGCCACCTGCGCCGAGATGGTCGGCGGCGCGGGGCGGGTGCTCGACATGACTGTCGAGTACGCCACCCAGCGCGAGCAGTTCGGCCGGCCGATCGGCAGCTTCCAGGCCGTGCAACACCACTGCGCCGACATGGCCATGGACGTCACGTGCTCCCGGTTCATCACCTATGAGGCCATCTGGCGGCTGTCCGAAGGTCTTGACGCGGCGCGGGAGGTGGCGATGGCCAAGGCCTGGGTGAGCGAGGCGTACGAGCGGGTGTGCGCCGTCGGCCACCAGGTTCACGGGGCGATCGGTTTCACGCTGGAGCATGACCTGCGCTTCTTCTCCCGCCATGCCACGGCCGCCGCGCTGACCTTCGGCGACGGCGACTTCCACTGGGACCGGGTGGCCCGCGAGCTGGGTCTCTAATCCGACTGAATGTCACATCGTTGCCGCTATGGCGTGTACGACGGCCCGTTCAGTCGGCGACGACGCCTGGCTAGCCGAGCCGGCCGGGTTGCTGGTCGCTTGGGGGGTCAGGGGCGAGGGTTCCGTCGGGCGCGATGTGGTCGAAGATCTGGTCGACGAGGGCGAGGACGTGGGGGTCCTCGACCGTGTAGATCTGGTGCCGGCCGTCGCGGCGGGCGGCGACGACCCCGGCGAGGCGGAGTTTCGCGAGGTGCTGGCTGACGGTGGCCACGCTGGCGCCGGTTCGGTCGGCGAGGCTGCCGACGTCATAGGTGTGGTGGGCCAGCAGCGAGACGAGGTGGAGGCGGGTAGGGGTCGCGAGCAGCCCGAACGTGTCCGCGGCGGCCTTGAGCTGCGGACCGGTGAGGTTCCCCCCCGACCGGGTGGGCGGAGGCGGAACGGGATCAGTGTCGGTCATGGCCGCTTCCATTGTGACTCATGGGTCGGCCCGGGCAGGCCAGCGCATGTCGTAGATCTGATAGGCAATGATTCGCTTATTTGCGCGATCGTTTGACGATAGGGCGTGGGCACGGCAGACTGGTGCTCAGCGAAGGGGAGTAGTCCTCACGCCGGTTCGTCGACACGCTGGGGCTTTCATCGGGCCCCCGGTGGCCGGGCCCTCACGTTATGGGTGGGCGAGACCTTCGACCGCAGGTGACGTCAGTTGCCGCAGGGTCGAGGTCGCGGCCTGCGCCGGCCCCTTCCCCGCGGCGGGAGGTCAAGGGGTCGGTCGTGTGGCACTTCGTTCTGCTCGCCGTGCTCGCGGCGGCGATCTACGTTTCTTGCGAGTGGTTCGTCAACGCCGTGGAGTGGCTGGGCGAGCGGCTACGAGTAGGGCCGCTGGCGGTCGGAACGATCCTGGCCGCGTTCGGCACGGCCCTGCCGGAGAGCGTGGTCACGTTCGTGGCGGTGGTGTTCGGGTCCGGCGCGGAGCAGCGAAGCATCGGGGTCGGCGCGGCGATGGGCGGCCCTCTGGTGCTGGCGACGGTCGCCTACGGGGTCACGGGGTGGATGATCCTCGCGCGCCGGCGCCGTACCCGCGAGCAGGACGCTCGCGCACGCGAAACGCCGTCATTGGTCCGGACCGGCGCCGATAGCGGCGACCAGGCGCCCACGCGGCCGGGCCGTCCCGCCGTGGCCGACGCCGCCGGCGAGGCCCTCGGCGATGTGCGCAAGCTGGCCCGCGACCAGACCTGGTTCCTAGCGATCTTCGTGGTGAAGGTGACCCTGGGGGTCGTCGTGTTCGCGGTCAAGCCGTGGCTCGGCCTCGCGTTCTTCGCCGCGTACGGCGTGTACTTCTGGCGGGAGCTGCGTGGCGGCGGCGATGCGGGGGACGGGGAGGGACTGTCTCCGCTGCTGCTGCAGCGTCGTCGCGCCCGTCCGGCGACGTGGGCGGTGGTGGTGCAGACGGTGGCCACCCTGACGGTCATCTTCGTCGCCTCGCAGCTGTTCGTCCGCCAGCTGGAGGCGGTCGCCCCGATGCTGGGACTGCCGGCCGTGGTCACCGCGCTGCTGCTGTCTCCGATCGCCACCGAGCTGCCGGAGACGATGAACGCGATCATCTGGGTTCGGAAGGGCAAGACGCCGCTGGCGCTGGCGAACATCTCCGGGGCGATGATGATCCAGGCCACCGTGCCGGCCGGGCTCGGGCTGCTGTTCACCCCCTGGCGGTTCGACACCGCCCTGCTGGTCTCTGGGCTTGTCACGACGGCCGCGGTCGTCTACTCGCTCACCCTGCTACGGACGGGTCGGCTTGGCGCGCGCACCTTGACGTTGGCCGGCGGCTTCTACATCGTCTTCGTCGGCGTCCTGTTCTGTGTCCTGTCCTCGGGGGGCGGGTTTCCCGTGGTCGGGGCCGGCGGGTGACCGGGCGGGGCAGGCAAAGGGGTGGTCTCCCGGCGCGCTCCGCCCGTGCGGCATAGACCGGGATCCTGGCGTGTCCCCGCGAGGCCGGGGCCCTTTTCGACGAGTCGACCTTGCTGGGCGGCGAGTCTGCCCAGCTCTGCGACGCCCGCGGGTAGCCGTCGCCCGCGTACCTCGCGGTGTGCTCGACGAGCCTTCTGAAACCCGGTGCGTACTCGGTGGCGTTGACCGCTGGCCGGACCCGGATGCGTGCGGGCGAGGGTTGCCCTTGGCGAGGAGAACAAGTTAGGTTAGGCTACCCTCAATTGATCTTAGCGGTCAGGCTTTGGAAGAGGGCGCTGACCCACTGCTGTCGCCCGGGCCGCCTCGCGGAACCGGCGGTCATGCCCGTCCAGGAAGGGATCTGTCATTGAACTTCCAGGCGCGCTCCGTTGAGGGCCCGCTGTCGCGCGTCAAGACGCCCCCGTCAACGGGCTACTCGTACCTTCTCAGCGACCGGACCGTAGAGCGCTATCGGCGCGCGGTGGCCGAGGGCGTCGAGCGTGTCGCCGAGCGACTCAACCAGGTCGATCGGCCGTTCACGGGAGTCTCTCCCGCTCAGCTCGAGTCGGTGATCGCCGGGATCGACCTGGACGAACCGGTGAGGGACGTGGCGGCAGCCCTGGATGAGGTCGGGCGTATCTACCTTCGGGACGCGGTGTACTTCCATCACCCGCGGTATCTGGGGCACCTGAACTGCCCCGTCGTCATCCCGGCGCTGCTCGCCGAGGCGATGCTCTCGTCGGTCAACTCCTCCCTCGACACCTGGGATCAGAGCATCGGGGCCACCCTGATCGAACGGCGTCTCATCGACTGGGCTGCCGGGCGTATCGGCCTCGGTGGCGCCGCGGATGGGGTCTTCACCAGCGGTGGCACGCAGTCCAACCTGCAGGCGCTGCTGGTGGCGAGGGAAGAGGCGAGTCGCCGCGCGGTTGACAGCGACCGGATGACGAGCGGTTCCTCGCTCCGCCCGCGTCTGCGCGTCGTTGCCTCCGAGGCGAGCCACTTCAGTATCGCGAAATCGGCGAAGCTCCTCGGCCTGGCCGAGGACGCCGTCATCGAGGTGCCGAGTGACAGGGACAAGCGAATGCGTATCGCTGCCCTCGCAGACGAGCTTGACCGCTGCCACCGCGACGGCCTGGTGCCGATGGCTGTCGTGGCGACGGCCGGCACGACCGACTTCGGGAGCATCGATCCGCTGCCTGAGATCGCCGAGGTCTGCGCGCAGCGGAAGGTGTGGATGCACGTCGACGCGGCGTACGGCTGCGGACTCCTGGTCTCCCGCCGACGCCATCTCCTTGACGGTCTGGAGCGTGCCGATTCGGTGACGGTCGACTACCACAAGTCCTTCTTCCAGCCAGTCAGCTCGAGCGCGGTCATGGTTCGGGACCGAACGACGTTGGGTCATGTGACCTACCACGCCGACTACCTCAATCCGGCGACGAGCCTTGCCAGCTCCATCCCGAACCAAGTGGACAAGAGCCTGCAGACCACGAGGCGGTTCGATGCCCTTAAGCTCTGGGTGACCCTGCGGATCTTGGGCCCGGATGTTGTCGGCGAGCTCTTCGACGAGGTCGTCGACCGGGCCGCCGATGCGTGGGCGCTCCTGGACGAGGATCCGCGGTTCGAGGTCGTCACCAGGCCGCAGCTGAGCACGCTGGTGTTCCGCTACCTGCCTCCTGCCGGCACGAGTCCCGATCTGGCCGACCGGGTGAACGCCCACGTCCGGGAGGAGCTCTTCGCCTCGGGTGAGGCAGTCGTCGCTGGGACGAAGGTCCACGGTCGGCGCTACTTGAAGTTCACGTTGCTCAACCCACGGACGTCGCTGCACGACGTCACGGATGTCTTGGAGCTCATCGCCGCCCGCGCCGCCCGGTTCCTGTCCCGACTGGATCACGTGGACCTGCCGGATTCCCGAGCCGGCTGAGCGACCCCAATGAGACCTGGAGCCCGTGTGAGCACCACCCACGACTTCATCGCTATCGGTGTCGGACCCTTCAATCTCGGCCTTGCCTGTCTGACGGAACCCATCGGCGACCTTGACGGCGTGTTCCTCGACTGCAAGCCGATCTTCGACTGGCATCCGGGGATGCTGCTCGAGAACAGCACGCTCCAGACACCTTTCATGGCCGACCTGGTCACGTTGGCGGACCCGACGTCTCCCTTCTCGTTTCTGAACTACCTCAAGGAGTCCGGGCGCCTCTACTCGTTCTATATCCGGGAGAGCTTCTACCCGTTTCGCGTCGAGTACAACGAGTATTGCCGCTGGGCGGCCGCCAAGCTCAGGAACATTCGCTTCGGCCGCCGCGTGGAGACCGTCGAGTACGACGCGGACCGCGACGTATACCTCGTCCGCGCGGTCAGAGCGTCGACGGGAGAGTCGGAGACGTACCCGGGCAGGCGCCTGGTGCTCGGTATCGGTACGAAGCGACCATTGAGTTAGGACGACGAGAGGGAAGCGCCCATGACACCGGTATCCGGCCACGACCCCGTCTCCGCCCAGCCGGCGGCCGGTAACGAGGCGCAGCCGTCGCCGTTCCACATGCACCGCAGCATTCACGCCCAGCCGGAGGCGGTCGCCCGCACCGTCGGCCGAGCGGGCGCGGAGGCGGACGAGCTCGCGGGCAGGATCGCCACCAGCGCACGGGTCTTTCTTCTCGGCATCGGCACCTCGCATCACGCCGCGCGCATCGGGGAGTATCTCTTCCGCAGCGCGGGGTCCGATGCCCGCGCGGTGCATGCATTCGACTTCGCGCTGTACGGGCCGGAGCCCTCTTCGAACGACTGCGTGATCGGAATCAGTCACCGCGGCACCAAGCGCTACACCACCCAGGCCATGGACCGCGCACGGCAGGCGGGCGCAGCGACAATTCTGATCTCCGGCGAGGACGGCGCGCCGCACGGCAGCGCCGACGTCATCCTGCGCACCGTCGCGCAGGAGCAATCGTCCGCGCACACCGTCAGCTACACCACCGCCGTGGCCGTGCTGGCTACCCTCGCCGTGCACACTGCGTGGCACCGGCAAGTTAGTGCCATCACCTCGGAGGCGTTTCTGCGCAGCGAGCTCCCCGCGGCGCTGGAGGCGGGGCTGCGCGCCGAGCACCACGTACAAGCGCTGGCGCGCTCGCACGCGGGCCGCCGGCGGATCTGGCTGGCAGGCGGGGGTCCTAGCGCCATCACCGCTGAAGAGATCGCGCTCAAGATCAAGGAGACGTCCTATCTGCAGGCCGAAGGGCTTTGCGTCGAGGCGCTGGTGCACGGCCCGTTCTGCTGCGTCGAAGCCGACGACCTCTTCGTCCTGATCGCCCCTTCGGGGCCGGCTCGGGCACGTACAGTCGAGCTCGCCGAGCTCGTCGGAAAGCTCGGCGCGTCCTGCCTGGTCGTGGAAGACGAGGGCGGTGAGGCGATCGGGCCGGCGTCGGCGGATCGGCTTGTGCTGCCCCAAGTCCCCGAGACGCTCGCCACGCTGACCTGCGTGGTGCCGCTGCAGCTCTTCGCCTACCACCTGGCCCGCACCCGCGGGACCAACCCGGACAGCTTCCGCGCCGACGATGCCGGGTTCCCGCAGGTGGAACAGATCGTGCAGCTGTAGGTGGGTCGCGGTCCGGTCGCGATCCTGTGACACGTCACGGTTGGTGCGGCACCGCGGATCGATCCCGGGGTGGGTGCTGCTGCTCCGCTGTCCTGTGCGTCTCGCGCGGCTTGGTTGCTGATCGACCGCGAGTACGCTTCGTCGTCCCGTCCGTTCTGGCAGGCCTCTTTTCCCCGGTCCTCGTAGCTGCCCCCCCGCCGTGATGCGTCCAACTCGCCGCGCTGGCGGATGCCTTGAACGCTCGTCTCCGGGGGAGGGGTGACCTCCTGTCTTGCAGGTCACGGGCATGGCGGTCTCCCCGTGAGAGACCTCGTGTTCCCGCCTTTCACCCCTCGACCTGGCACGCGTGTGGCACGCACACGGCTCCGGAGTGGGTCTTCATTTACCGACATATCACACCGTGTGACCTGCGACCGGACCCCGGCGTTTCCGCCTCGCCCGATCCCTGTAGGGGACCCGGAGGGCCGCGTAGCGGTCGGGCGAAGGATCCCCTTGACGCGGCCGGACACGACGAGACACTCAGTCGGGCCCGGGATGGGGGATGCCCCCGGCGGTTTCGTTGGTGGACACGCGTGCGTCGGGCAGCTCGTATAGGTGGCGTAGCGGTGAGGCGCTCAGCCACACATGAAGGGCGAGCAGTCCGATGACCGCTGCCAGTACCGCGCTTCGGCACCCCAGCCAGCTGCCCAGCGCCCCGCCGATCACGCCGCCGGTGGCCATGGCCCCAACGATGAGGACGCGGCCTGTTGCCACGACTCGCCCGAGGAGGTGTGGTGGACAGATGGTTTGGCGTCAAAGGTGCGGGCGGTGACGTTGAAGCTCGTTATGCCGGCGGAGAGAACACCTGCGCCGATCACGTAGGCAGCGAGACCCCAGCCTGGCTGGGTGAGGGGGATGAGCAGGCCGAAGGGGAAGGCGATGATGGTTGACAGCCACAACGCTCGTGCGGTTCCGATTCGCTTGCTCAGTGAAGTGGTAACGGCCGCCCCGACGATCCCGCCGGCGCTGCCAGCGGCGAGGAGCGCCCCGATAAGTGCGGAGGACAGTCCCACGGTGCGGGCGAGGAACACGATCACGAGGGCCTGGTAGGCAGCGAGGGCGAGGCTGGCGAAGGTCGTTGCGCCGGTGAGCAGGCGAAGGATGGGGTGTCGCGCGATGAACCGTAGACCCACGCCGACTTGTGCCAACAAGCCCTCCCCGTGCCGTGTGCCGTCGCGGACCCGGGTCTCTTTGGTGTGCACCAGGCCTATGGCG
>JBOHCT010000086.1:0-16510 GCA_050699055.1 Streptosporangiaceae bacterium
GTCTGGCCGTGACCGCGTCCTCCGGCAGCCAGCTGGCCGCGCGCGCACTGCGTCGGGTGACGCTCGCGACGCTGCCCACCCCCCTGACGGAAGCACCGCGCCTTGCCGCCGCGCTGGGCGTGCGGTCGCTGTACGTCAAACGGGACGACCTCACCGGGTTCGCCGTCGCGGGCAACAAGGCCCGTCAGTTGGAGTTTCTTCTGCCCGAGGCGGATGACCAGGGCGCGGACGTCCTCGTCGCCGGTGGAACCGCGGGATCGAACTTTTGTACCGCCGTGGCCGCCGCCGCCCGGTGGTCGGACGTGAGATGCGAGCTGGCGATCGCAGGCAACCCGCCGTCTGGGCGTCAGCATCCCAATCTGGCGGCGGCCCGCTCGTGGGGGGCGCACGTGCATTGGACCGGAAGGGTCGACCGGGCGTCCGTGGACGCGATGATTCCCCGTCTCGCCGACCGGCTCACGAAGGAGGGACGCCGGCCTTACGCCATGCCCCGGGGTGGCGCCACCGCGCTCGGGGCGGTCGGGTACGCGCTGGCGGCGCGGGAGCTGGACGCCCAGCTCGCCGATCTGGGGATCGCACCGGGGCGCGTCGTCGTGGCCGTCGGTTCGGGTGGCACGCTCGCCGGGCTGCTGGTGGGTAATGCCCTGCTTGGCGCCGAACGGCCGATAGTCGGCGCGTCGGTCAGCCGCCCGGTCGAGGAGGCGGCCGCGCGCGTCCTCGATCTCGCCCGCCGGTGCGCGGACCTTCTCGACGCGCCAGCGGTCGCACGGTCGGACATCCATCTGGTCGATGCCCGGGGTCAGGGGCACGCCCTGCCCTCGGCGGCGGGAGAGCTGGCGGCGGACATGGCCCTCCGGGCGGCTGGGCTCGTGCTCGATCCCGTCTACACCGCGAAGGCGTTGGCTGCGGTCCCGATCGCGGCCGTGGCAGAGGAGGGTCCCATGGTCTTTTGGCACACCGGGGGGCTGTTGGACGCCGTCGCCGGCCTGCAGGGCGGGGGGTGAGCGATGAGTGACACTGAGCGTCCTCGTCGCGCGTCGACCGGGGCGGGTCCCGCGCCGGAGCTTATCGACGCCGGGTTCGCGCTCGAGATCGCGGACGCGCCGCTCCTGCACCGCGGCCTCGGGCTCGCCGACATCGCCCATGTTCTCGACCTGCGTGCACATGACCTTCTTCCCGAGGAGTCCGCGCGGCGGCTGCTCGCGCTCCTGGTCCAGACGCTGGAGACCCCCGCGGAGGACTTTCCGTACGACCCCGCCCACGGTGAGGTGTACAACTCGCGGGAGCGGTACTTCGTCTCTCGGCTCGGTGAAGCTGCAGGCTGGCTGCACGCGGGCCGCCCCAGACGCGAGGCCGTGCGGGTGGCGCTGCGCCTGCACCTGAGGAGTGCCCTCGTCGACCTCATCGAAGGCGGGGCCGACCTCGCGGGGGCGCTCGCTCGGCTGGCTGGCGCCCACACCCAGACCTGGATGGCGGACCAGACGTACCTCCAACACGCGCAGCCCTCGACGTTCGGCCACTACGCGCTGTCCTTCGCCTACCCGGTCCTGCGTGACGGTCGTCGCCTGCTCGACGCGCTGGCGTGGACGAACGCCAGTCCCAGCGGTGCCGGCTGCGTCAACGGCACCCGCCTGCTCGAGGACCGCGACTTGGCCGCAGAGCTGCTCGGCTTCGCGGAGGTGATCGAGCACACCCGAGACGCGATGTGGCAGGCCGATGGCTTGATCGACATGGTCGCGGTCAGTGCGAGCCTGGTGACCACGCAGAGCAAGCTGGCCGAGGACCTGGAGATCTGGGCGAGCAGCGAGTTCGACTACGTCACGATCGCCGACGCCTACAGTCGGGCGAGCGTGTTGATGCCGCAGAAACGCAACCCATACGCATTGTCGATCGTCCGCGGGGCGGCCGGGACGCTGATCGGCCGCGTGTCGGGCGTCCTCGCGGTGACCAAGACGCCGTCGGCGCGCAGCGACAACATGATCTTCTCGTACGGGGAGGTGCCGCGAGCGGTCGACCTGGCGGTCCGTACAACGCGGCTCACAGCAGGCGTGATACGGACGCTGCAGGTGAACGCCGGCCGCATGTGGGAGGTGCTCGAGGGCGGCTTCGCGCAGGCCACCGACCTTGCCGAGCACGTCATGCAGGTCTGCGAGATCGACTACCGCAGCGCGTACCACGTGGTGGGCAGAGCCGTCCGCGCCGCGAACCGGCGGGGGCTGCGCGGCGTCGACCTCGACAACGCGACGCTCGACGCCGCCGCCCAAGAGGTCGTGGGCCGCCCCCTCGGGCTTTCTGACCGAGACCTCGCGGAGGTGCTCGACCCGCGTCGTGTCGTGCTCACCCGGACGGCGCGGGGCGGCGCCGCCCCGGCAGAGGTGGCGAGGATGGCCACGGAAAGGGCCGTGGACGCGCAGGACCTTCGCGCGACCGCCCAGCAGTGGCGCTCGCGCTTTCGCCAGGCCGAAGACGACCTCGTCGGCATCGCTCGGCGCCTCGCCGACACCGAGCCGGGAATACGTTCGGGGAGCCCGGGCGGGACACCGTGATCGGAGACAGGTGATGACCACAGAGACATCGTCGGACACGCCGCTCGGCCTGCCCGAGACCGTCGACGTCGTCAACGTCGGCCTGTCACTGTTCGCCGAGGCGCTGGAGGCACAAGGCGCCCACGTCGCTTCCGTCGACTGGCGTATCCCTGGCGGCGGAGATCCCGAGGTCGTCGCCGCGCTGTGCCGAGTCTACGGCCCTTACGCGGAGCGGGTCGACGCCGCCAACGCAGAGGTGGTCCGGCGGTTCGACGAGGGCGTGCCGAAGCTCGTGGGCATGCGAACCGTCCGTGACGTGGCCCCGGGGCTCCCTCCCCGTGTGCTGCTGCACTGCGGTCCCCCGATCGCCTACGAAGCGGTGTGCGATCCCCTGAGACGGTCGATGCGCGCCGCAGTGATGGCAGAGAGCTGGGCGTCCACGTCTGAGGCGGCACAGGCGCTTCTGCAGCGCGGCGACGTCGCCCTGGCGCCGGCCAACGACTACCGCATGGTGCTCCCCATGGCGACGGCCCTTGGGCCGACTCAACCCGTCTACGTCATCGAGAACGCCGAGGGGGACACGACGGCCTTTGCGCCGATCTCCCAGGGGCCGGGCGAGGTTCCATGGTTCGGCATGGAGACATCGGCCGCCGTGGCCCGCCTGGAGTTCCTGCGGGACGTGGTCGGGCCCGTGCTCGCCGACGTCCTACGCCGATCCGGGCCGGTCGACGTCATGGGACTGGCCGCCCAGGGCGTCGCGATGGGCGACGACATCCACGTACGGACCCAGGCCTCGACGAACCTGCTCATTCGACACTGGCTGCCGCACCTCGCGGCCGTCGACACACCAAGGCGGGTCGATGTGGCCCGGTTCCTCGCCGACAACCACCTGTTCTTCCTCACACTCGCAATGGGCGCCGCGCGGGCGTTGAGCGAATGGGCTGCCTCCGTCGAGGGCGCGTCGGTGGTCACGAACATGGCCCGCAACGGGAGGACGTTCGGGATCCGGCTACCCGGCCGGACTGGCTGGTACCTCGCGGACGCCCCCGAGGTCGGGAACGCGCTCTACTACCCGGGCCAGGGACCGGAGACCAGCGCGCCAGACATCGGTGACAGCGCGATCCTCGAGCTGACCGGCCTCGGCGGGTCGGCCGCGGCTGGATCGCCGTCCGTGGCGCAGTTCGCGGGCGGAACGATGCGAGATGCCTTCGCGTTGACCGACCGCATGGGCCTCGTGTGTGTCGGCCAGTCCAGCCGCTTCAAGCTGCCCACCCTGGACATGCGGGGCACCCCGCTCGGCCTGGACGTGCGCAAAGCCGTCGAGCTCGGCATCACGCCGTCCATCACGACCGGCATCCTGCACGCGTCCGAAGGCACCGGTCAGGTCGGTGCCGGGATCGCCGAGGCGCCGCTCGCCTGCTTCACCGCAGCGCTCCTCGACCTTGACGCCGCGATGTGCGGGCAGCGGTGACCGCGGGCGATCAAGACCTCGCGGTCGTGATCGCCCGGTGCCTCCCCGTTCAGGTTGCCGTCACATCGATGGTTGTCGACCCGCTGATCGTGTTCGACACGTAGCAGATCCGCAGCGCCGGTTCGAGCAGCCGATCGAGCCTGTCCGCCGGAAGCCTCGTGGTCACCGTCAGTTGGAGATGGCCGAAGCGGAGTCCCTCGTAGGTGCCGGTGGCGGTGACGGACAGGTCCGGCAGCTCGATCCCGCGCTTACGCCCCTCCCACGCCAGCGCTGTGGCGTAGCAAGAGGCGAGCGACACGAGCAGGTAGTCGGTGGGTGATGGCCCGGCGCTTTCATCGCCGTTCCCGGCGGCGTCGACCATCACCTCGGAAGAGCCCGCGCTGACACGGCACCGCAGGTCGCCCTCCCAGACAGCGGAGACGGAGCTCGTCGCCGACGCTTCCGCGGCAGGCATGTCAGGTGACCGGCGGCGGGCCCAGGGGCGGGAACGGCCTCGCCCCCGTTGCCGTCATGCCCACGTTGATCCACGCGTAGAAGGCGAGGAACGCGAAGGACAACGCCGCGGCGCCGGTAGCGAGAAACAACGTCTCGGACGCCAGAGAGACCGCGGCCGCCGCCAGAGCGACCGCGACAAAGACCAGGAACACCGCAAGTGGGTACACCGCCGGGAGTCGGGTGCAGAGAACAGTCAGGAGCAAGAACAGGCAGGCCCAGGTGACGAAGAAAACCTGTTGAGTACCGGCCACATTGGCTGGAGAAACGCCGTACCATCCAAGATTGAGTCCGACCAGCAGGGTTCCCAGGCTGAGCCAGAAGCCGGAGAACAACGCGAATATCGCAGCCACCAGCGACTGGCCGAGGAAGATGGCCCACAGGGTTACGATGATCTGGTAAAGACCCGGCGCGAACACGATGATCGGGACGACTCCGCCGAGGGCGGCCATCGGCACAACGCCGATGAGCACCATCCCGAGTGCTAGGGAGCCGATGCCGAAAACCGGCAGCCCCACGATAAGCGGTTCACCGCCGACCCCGAGCAGAACCCCCTGAGGCATCGGTGTCGCCGACGTCGGTATACCGCCACGACTGCTCTCGCTCTCGTTCCTCATTTCACTCATCGTTACGTCCCTTGACTTAACTTCGAGGGACTGAAGAAAAGGCCGGTGCGGTTCCGGCTTTCTCACTTCTTCTCGTACAGCTCCTCAAAGTTGGTGTGCAGAATACGTTGCTTGAGCTCGTTGCTTACCGGCTGGCCGGTGATCTTGGAGTACTCGCCCCAGAAATCACTCCAGGGTTCGTCGGAGGCGAAAAGGACACGGTCCTGGCCGACGCCGCGGCGCTCGATCTCGGTCAGCAGCCACCGAGCGCCGAACCCGATAGCCCAACTGGTGTCGGTGTACAGCCGGTAGCCCGCCTCGACCCAGTCCAGAAACTTCGGCACCAGGCGGATATGCCCGCTGACCCCACCGCCGAAGTGGACAAGGTACATCTTGACCCGTTTTCCGTAACGCTCGATCAGCGGGATGTACTTGCTGAGATCGGAGTTGCCGCCCGGGCTCGTGTGGAAGTGGAACACCAAGTCGTTGTCCTCGGCGGCCTTGAAGCAGGCATCGGCGACCTCCGCGGTGTCGGCGTCCCAGTCGCCGGGGTCCGGGCTCCCCCCGATCAGGAAGGTGGTCTTGAGTGCCACGACCCCGCGCTCGCCCGCGTGCGAGAGGGCGTCGAGTGTCATCTCCTTGTTTTGCGGCAGGAAGGACACCCATAGCCCGCCGACGAGGCGGTCCGACGACGTGACCGCGTCAAGCATCACCGGGTTGAGCGAGAACGGCTGGTTCTGTACAGGGATACCGTAGTTCGGCAGAACGAGCGCCCGCTCGACGCCGAGCCCGTCCATATGCTGCACGTACGACCGCGTGTCCGGAAAGTCGTACACCGTCGGCTTGACAGGTCCCTTCAGGTCATAGAACTGCCAAGGCTGCATCTCGCCGATGTGACTATGCGCGTCAATCACATGGCCTGACACGCGCTCCTGCGCTGCCATCGCTACACCTTCTTGTCGATACTTACCTGTCGACTGCGCTTGGCCGTGGACATCGGGCAATCCAGCGACCAGGGCCCACAGGCCATGGCCGGTGCCGGTGCACTTCGACCAAGGTCGTCCTAATGCCGCCCCGGCGGGCGCGGCGGCACGGGACCCTCACATGGTCCACGTCTGCATAATCAGAGCGTTCTCGCGACGGGCGGTGAGCACCGCGTCGAGAATGTCCCGCGGATTCACGGGGCGCACGCCTTCCATCATGTCGATCTCACGCATGCCGTACAGCATCCCGGCGGAGAACCGGCAGGCGTAGACATGACCACCTTCGTTCATGAAGGTCTGCAGCTGCTGATTGTAGGCCAGCGCCCCGGGAAAAGCCTCGTCACCGACCTTGGGAAACCCGCGGGACGCGGCCGCCATCAGCGAGCCCGGGCCGTAGAGGACCAGGTGGGTGTCGAATCCCTTCCGGTTGAGCCTGGTAGCCGTGAGCATATTCACCAGACCTACCGAGCCCTCGAAAGGCATGGTGTGCATCAGGATGTAGGCCTTCTCACCCGGTTCGGCCTGAATATCCTCGAACACCTTGTCCTCGTAGTCAACGATCGCGTCGCCCTTGCTGACCCTCTCACCCACGATCTGTGCCACCGTAAGCCTCCCTTCCTCTTGTATCGTTCTTTCCTCTGCTGCGGTTACGGCGGTGAGCCCGCATGTGGGCTACCGCGCGGGCATCAGGTTCCGCCTCGCCACTGCCACCGCTGGCGGTGACTGCCGGGCATGCGGTGGAGCGCGAAGCGACGTATCCTCCACGGCAATCGTCGATAGGTGGGGACGAAGACCCGCCGCCAGAAGAGCTCTCCCTGGGCGGGGCGGCCGACCGGCCCGTCGCGACCCAGGTACCGTCGCGCGAGCTCCTCTTGCGTCACGGCCATCAGGTTCTCCTCGGAGTGGTGCCGCAGCCATCCGGCGAACGATCCCATCAGCCGCCTCCTCGCTGCGGATTGGCCAGTAGTGCCTGGGCGGCCATGGCGACCGGTTCATTCAGCGCGCCGATCGGCGGGGAGTAGACATTCTCCATCCAGGCGAGATCCTCGATCGTGACGCCCTTCTTCACGGCCATCGCGAGCATGTCGGCGCGTTCTTTGATGCCCTCCCCGCCGACCATTTGCGCCCCGATGATCCGGTGACTGTGCGGGTCCGCGAGCAGCTTCACCTTGATCTTCGTGAAGGTGGGGTAGTAGCGGGCCTTGCTAATCCCCTCCGCGCTGCCCATGACGAAGGGAATGCCGAGGGCGGTGGCCAGGGTCTCGCCGAACGACGCACCGCCGATCACCCATTTACCGGCGGCCATTCCCCATGGGACGTTGACGGGCTGGTAGGTCCGATCGCCCCCCGCGGCGTTGGCCCCGGCTACCTTTCCTTGCGCGTAGGCGTGGCTACCCATGAGACCGGTGATCGGGATCCTCGTCAACCGGTGCGGGATCTCGGCGCAGTCGCCGGCTGCGTAGATCCGCTTGTCCGAGGTCCGCATCCGCTCGTCCACAATGAGCCCGCCGGTGCTGCCCTGCTTCAGGCCGGCCTGGACAGCCAGTCGGTTGTTCGCCTGCTTGGGGGTGCAGACCACCACGACATCGGCGGGCAGCTCCCCCTCGGAGGTCTTGACGGCCCGGACCCGGCCGTCCCCGAGGAAGCCCAGGGTCTCGGTGCGCAGGTGCAGCTTGACGTCGAGCTCGCGGAGAGAGTCCTCGACCGGCGCCATGATGTCCGGGTCGGCCACCTCGGTGAGCAGCCACGGCGACGGATCGACGAGGTGGACCTCGAGTTCCCTGTTGGCGAGCTGGCTCGCCATCTCCATCCCCAGAGGTGTCGCGTACACGACGACGACCACTCGGGCCCGGTCGAGGACTCCGTCCCACTCCATCGCCCGGCGGATGTTCTTGACGTAGTACAGCCCGTCCAGGTCGCTGCCCGGTATCTCGGGCGGTGCGTAGTCGAACCCGGTCGCCAGGACCAGTCGGTCGTAGGGCACCGGCTCGCCGCCCTCGTGGTGGACCAGCCGGCGATGGCGATCGACCCCGGTGACCCGGGTCTCGTAGCGGATGTCGAAGCCGGCCCGTCGGTAGAACTCCTTGTCCTGCAGGAACAGACGGTCGAAGCTGTCGATCTCCCGTCCGTGCACGTACGGGATGCCGCAGGGGCTGTAGCCGACGTCCTCGTACTCGGTGAAGACGGCGACCTCGGCGCTCGGATCGGTCTGTCGCGCTGCCCCCGCGGTGCCGATGCCCCCCGCGCCACCGCCGATCACCACGATCCGCTGTGTCACAACCCCTCCCGGGTGCGCCGTTGCGTCCCAGCGGGTCCGCAACCGTTAATTATCCGTTACGAACCGTCTACTATCATCATCGTGATCTAAACTAGTTCCGTCAAGACCGACCAGTTTCCGGATGGTTTGACCCATGTCCTCACCTCCACCCAGACCGGCGGCAGTGCTATGAGCACGACCAACCGACCCTCCGGTGTCAAGCGGCCGGGCCGCGCAAACGGCGACGCGGCGGACGACACCGAGCGCATCGTCGGGTCCATCGGGCACAAGATCCGCGGCCTTCGAAAGCGCATGGGCCTGTCGCTGCAGAGACTGGCCGAGCGCTCCGACGTCTCCGCGGCGGCGATCCATAAGATCGAGCAGGGTGGCATGGTCCCGACGATCACCACACTGCTGAAGATCGCGGGCGCTCTCGGACGGCCGGTGTCCTTCTTCGTCGAGGAGGACACAGGGCAGGACGACGCCGCGGTGTTCACTCCTGCGTCAGTTGAGCGTCCGGTCTACACGTCCCACGCGGGGGTCACGCTGCACAGCATCTCGGGCCCCTACGGGCGGTTCTTCCTTGCCGGTGCACGGGCGACAGTCATCCCGGGGGCGGATAGCGGGGTGAAGCCCATGGAGCACCCGGGCGAGGAGCTCGTCCACGTGACGACGGGTGTCCTGGAGTTCGCGGTGAACGGCCAAATCTACAAGGTCGAGCCCGGTGACACCTTGCACTTCCGCGGGGATCATCCGCACTCATGGCGCAATCCGGGCGAGATCGAAGCCACGGCCGTCTGGATGGCCTTGCGTACGCAGTAGCGAGGCCGCAACGCGGCGAGACTCATCGGAGTGGGGTCCCCATGACAGGGCAGCGCAAGCCGCGAATCGGGATCTACGTGTTCGACGGGGCCGAGGCCGTCGAGATCGTGGACTACCACTGAGGAGGTGAAACACCCGGGGGTACGTCGCGTTCGCGAGATCCAGACAGGTCGCCATGAGGTCGACGATGTGGGCTGGCCCGTGGTTGATGACGCCCGCGGGGATGGTGCCGGGCCAGGAGGCGATGAACGGCGTGGCGATACCGCCTTCGTGTACCCAGTGCTCGTAGCGGCGGAAGGGGGTGTTGTGGCGTTGGCCCACGGCAGCTCGTAGCTCATGAAAGTGTCTTCCGGGCCGGGCTCGAGGCCGACGATGTTGCCCGCTCGTACCTGACGCCCGTCGGGGGGACCGCGTAGGCCGCGTCGAGTCGCCAGCCCGCCGCGCCGCGGTCCTCCGCTGTCCGGCCGCGGCGACCAGGCGGTCGAAGTCCTCGCCGTCACCGAGCCGCGAGTCGATCCGGAAGTGGTCCACGGTGTCATATCCGTGAGTCTCGGCGGCGAAGATCGGTCCGAGCAAGATCCCGGAACAACCCAGCTCCACCGCATAGCCCAACCACTCCTCCAGGTCCGCAGCCGGTGCTGAGCCGGCGCGCCAGCGGGCAGTGCGTATGCCGGCGCACCGGTGAAACCCAGGGGGTACACGTGCCACCAGATCGCGTCGTCGGTCCACGACCTCACAGGTCCTCCTTCTCCCATCGATCGAGTGTCTCGTGGCTCAGGCCAGTCAGCAGTTACGCTGCCGTGCAGCGAGCAGGTGTGCGGGCAGGTGGGTGCGATGAGCCTCCGTCGATCGGCGCGTCGGCGTCTCCTCGCGGCCGCGGCAGTTCTGGCGTTGGCGGCGTCGTTCGCGTGGAGATCGGGCGACGCACGGGCAGCGCCCGTGCTCTCGGCGTACCCCGCGGGGCTCCTCGGCAACGAGAACACGGTCGTCGCCTTGGCCCCATCCGAGGCGTACAGGGCGTCGTACGTGCCGGGCAGCGACGTGCTCGAGCTGCCCGACGGGAGGTGGCGTTACGTGCCTGCCGCCGCGACCGCCCCGGTGACGGTGCCAGCGGGCGACCGGGATGCGCGGGCGTCGGTCCACGAGACCCGCTCCTGGCTGGCCGAGGGAAGGGTGCCCGGCAGCACCGCAAGGGAGCGTCACATGGCGGCCCGTGCCCTGTTGGACATGCGGCTGCTCACGCGGCCGAACGGCGCGGTAGCCGCGGCGTGGCACGGCGCCTGGAAGTACTCATGGCCGCGGGACGCGAGCTTCGTCGCGGCGGCTTTCGCCGTTACCGGCCACGCGGACGAGGCCTACGAGATCTTGACGTACAACGCGAAGACGCAACGGGGCGATGGGACATGGGAGGCCCGTACCCTGCTCGACGGGTCGGGGCCGCCGGACGACCGCCACTGGCAGCTCGATGCGAACGGATGGGTGCCGTGGGCGGTGTGGGAGTGGTTCCAGGCCGCGCCGGGCAAGCACCGTCATGCCCGCGCCCGGGTGCTCTACCCGATGGTGCGCAAGGCCGCCGACTACGCCGCGGGCTCGCTCGACGCCCGGGGGCTGCCGCCCGCCGGCCCGGATTACTGGGAGATCGCGACGGACGCGCCCAACATCGGTACGGCCGCGCCGCTGCTGAGCGGGCTGCGTGCCTCCGCGGACCTGGCGCGCCGGCTCGGCCATCCGGGGGACGCGCGCCGGTGGCTGGATGCGGCGCGCCGTCTGGCTGACGGGATCAAGAGGACGTTCGGTCGAAACGGCTACCAGAGGACCGTCGAGGACGGCAGCGGGTCCGACTCCGCCGTGACCTTCATGGCACCGCCGTTCAACCCGGCGGACGCTCTTCGATGGGCGGACATCGGACACACGTTCTCAGTACTGCGGCGGCGGAACGGCGGGGTGGTACCCGGCGAGTCCTGGAGCGGGGACACGACCTGGACGCCCGAGACCATGTTCTTCGCGCTGGCGGGGTCGGGGACCGGGCACGGCGCCCTGGCTCGGGAGCTGGTCCACTGGCTCTCTGATCACCGCACGTCGCTGGGGGCGCTGCCAGAACAGATCGATCAGGCCGGCGACCCGTATTCGGTGGCCCCGCTCGCCTGGACCGACGCGCTGCTGTTGATGACACTGACGCAGCTGGACGGGAACACCGTCCCGGTCCCGCCGGCGCCGTGCGACCGGTTCGGCGGGCGGGTTCTCATCCTCGACGAGCCGACGTCCGCCCTCGGTGTCAAGCAGGCCGGGGTGGTGCTCAAGCACATCGCCAAGGCGCGGGACCAGGGCATCGCGGTCATCCTCATCACGCACAACCCCGCGCACGCTCACCTCGTCGCCGACCGTTTCGTACTGCTCAACAAGGGAAGGTGCGTGGCGCGGTACCGGCGGGACGAGGTCAGCAGGAATGAGGTGATCCAGACCATGGCGGGTGGCGCCGAGCTCGACGAGCTCGCGCACGAGCTGAAGAGCGCGAGCGCCGAGTAGCGGACGAGCAGAGGAGACACCGGGGAGGTTTCGAGGAGGTACAGCCATGTCAACCGTACGGCTGACAACTGCGCAGGCCGTCGCACGCTACCTCGCGCGGCAGCACAGCGTCTTTGATGTCTTCGATGGCCCCGGTGGTCGACGCGGGCAGCGGCTGGTGCCCCACATGCTCGGGATCTTCGGGCACGGCAACGTCGCGGGGCTGGGCCAGGCCTTGGACGAGTACCGGGATGACCTGCCGTACATCCAGGGCCGCAACGAGCAGGGGCTGGTGCACATGGCCGCGGCGTACGCGAAGGCCTCGCTTCGGCGCTCGGCGCTGGCGGTCACGTCCTCCATCGGGCCCGGATCGACGAACATGGTGACGGGGGCGGCGCTCGCCACGCTGAACCGGCTGCCGGTGCTGTTGTTTCCGAGCGACACCTACGCCACTCGCCGGCAGGGTCCCGTCCTGCAACAGCTCGAGCACCCCACGCTCGGCGACGTGAGCGTCAACGACTGCTTTCGTCCGGTCGCGCGGTACTTCGACCGGATTACCAGGCCCGAGCAGCTTCTCACGGCCCTACCGGAGGCGATGCGCGTGCTCACCTCGCCGGTCGAGGCCGGGGCGGTGGTTATCGCGCTGCCTCAGGACATCCAGTCTGTCGCGCATGACTTCCCCGACGCATTCTTCGCCGAACACGAGTGGCCGATCCTCCGCGTCTACCCACAACCAGACCAGGTCGGCGCGGTAGCGCGGATGCTCGCGGAGGCGGAACGGCCGCTCGTCATCGCGGGCGGCGGGGTGCACTACGCGGACGCGTCGGGGGAACTCGAGGCGTTCGCCGACGAGTACGGCCTGCCGGTCGCCGAGACCTTCGGCGGCAAGGGCACCGTGCGCCGCGACGCCTGGTGGGGGATGGGCGGGCTCGGTCTCGAGGGCACACCGGCGGCGAACGAGCTTGCCGCCGAGGCCGACCTCGTGCTGCACATCGGTACCCGCCTCACCGACTTCGCCACCGCCTCGCAGTCCCTCTTCGCGAACCCGCGTGTCAGGTTCGCGTCGATCAACGTCACCGATCGTGACGCCCGCAAGCAGGCGGCGACGCCGATCGTCGCGGACGCCCGGCTCGCCCTCGCCGCGCTGCGGGAGGCGGCGCGGACGTCGGGCGTACGCCCCCGTACCGCGTGGGCCGAGCGGGCACGGGGGGCCAAGGCCGTGTGGTCGGCCCGCCGTGCGGAGGCCCTCGCCCGCACCGCGGATGTCCCTCTCACCCAGGGTCAGCTCATCGGCATACTGCAGGAGCGCGCGGCGCCGGGAGATACGCTCCTCGCCGCGTCCGGAGGGCCTCCGGGGGATCTGCTCAAGGTCTGGGACCCTACCGGAAACCGGCGTTGTCATCTGGAGTTCGGCTACTCGTGCATGGGCTATGAGGTGCCGGCTACCCTCGGCGTGCGCCTGGCGCGGCCCGACGGCGAGGTGGTGGCGCTCGTCGGGGACGGGGCCTTTCTGATGCAGCCCTCGGAACTGGTCACCGCGGCCCAGGAAGGGCTCAAGGTGACGATCGTCGTGTCCGACAACCACGGTTTCCAGGTCATTCGCCGGCTGCAGATGATGCGGACCGGCCGTCACTTCGGCAACGAGTTCCGGCGTCGCGGGGGAGGGCCGTCAGGAGGGACTCTGGACGGCGAGTACCTCGGCCTTGATCTGGCCTCCGTCGCCGCGGGCCTCGGTGCGTCCGCGGCGACCGCGAGCACTCCTGACGAGGTGTGTCGTGCGCTGGCTGAGGCGCGAGACCGACCCGGCCCTTCGGTCATCGTCGTTCCCACCGCGCCGCACGCCGACCTTCCGGCCGGCGGCGCCTGGTGGGACGTCGCCCCGGCTGAGGTGTCGGGCCAGCCGTGGGTGAGGGAGAAGCGTCGCGAGTACGAGGCGGATCGCGCGCGGCAGCGGTGGCACGGGTGAGCCCGAGCGAGACCGGCGTCGGCCCCAGATGCCAGCTCGTGGTCGACATCCACGGCACCGACGGTGCCGTCTCGTGGGACTTCGAGCGGATGAACGAGCTGCGGGTCTGCCTCGGGCGCTCCGGTGCCGACCACGGCTACACGACCGTGCTCGCGGGGCCTGAGCATGGCGACTACGCACGGTTTCAGCCGGGACCGGCCATCGCCATGGGGTTCGACGACCTCAAGGTCACCGAGGCCGCGGGGTTTCTGGCGTCCGTCGCCTCGGGGGAGCAGTACGTTCCCGGTGTCGCGGATGCGAGGGCTTCGGCCGAGGTGCTTGCCGCCGTGGAGCGGTCCGCATCCTCAGGTCGATGGGAGTGGGTCGAGCCGCTGGTGTTCGAACCATCAGGAGGAGAGGCGGTCGGATGATCGGCAACGGTCCCGCGCGTGGTCGCGAACGGATCGCCGCCGCTCCGATCTCGTGGGGCGTCTGCGAGGTGCCCGGGTGGGGTCACCAGATGAGTACGGAACGCGTACTGGGGGAGATGCGCGACCTCGGCCTTTCCGCCACCGAGGCGGGGCCCGACGGCTTCCTGCCGAGTGAGGCGAGCCGGCTGTGCGAGAGTCTCGACCGCTATGGATTGCGGCTCGTCGGCGGATTCCTGCCGCTCGTCCTGCACGGAGACCGCCGTCGGTGGCGTCCCCCACTCGACGGGGTGGCCCGCCGCTTCGCCGCCGCCGGTGGGGAGGTCGTCGTCTTGGCGGCGGCGACGGGGCTCGCCGGCTACGACGCGCGGTCCGAGCTCACCGCCGAGGAGTGGGGGCGCCTGTGCGCAGCCCTGGATGAGGCGGCGCGTCTCGTCGCGGGCCGCGGGCTGCGCGCGGTCCTGCACCCGCACGTGGGCACCGTGGTCGAGCGTCCCGACGAGATCGCCAGAGTGCTGGGCGGCTCGTCCATCTCACTGTGTGTCGACACCGGGCACATCATGGCCGGCGGGGGAGACCCCGTCACGATCACCCGGCAGGCACCGGAGCGGGTCGGCCACGTGCATGTGAAGGACGTTCGGGCGGAGCTGGCGCGGCTGGTGGCCGAGGGAAAGCTCCCCTACAGCGACGCCGTACGCGACGGGCTGTTCTGCCCTCTCGGCGATGGCGACATCGACGTACCGGCGCTCGTCGAGGGGCTCGGCGGCGCCGGTTACGACGGGTGGTACGTGCTCGAGCAGGACGTCATGCTCGACGCCGAGCCGCCTGGCGGCCATGGCCCGCGAGGGGGCGTCGGCCAGAGCGCCGCGTACCTGCGGTCGCTGCTGTGAGAGGGGCCGTTCATGCCGGTGCTTGTTGGAACGTCCGGGTGGCAGTACCGGGACTGGCGCGGCGTGCTGTACCCGGAGGGCGTGCCGCAGCGGTTGTGGCTGGAGACGTACGCCGAGGCCTTCACCACCGTCGAGGTCAACAACGCCTTCTATCGGCTGCCGACGTACGAGACCTTCCGGAGCTGGCGGGAGCGTACCCCCGAGGGGTTCGCGGTTACTGTCAAGGCCAGCCGGTACCTTACGCACATCAAGCGGCTGCGCGACCCGCGGGAGCCGGTGGAGCGCCTGATGAGCGCGGCCGCGGGCCTCGGCGACCGCCTGGGCCCGGTCCTCCTCCAGCTCCCGCCGAACCTCACCACGCGTCCCGAGCTGCTCGACGCGTGCCTGGCGGCCTTCCCCGCCGGCACGCGAGTCGCCGTCGAGCCACGTCACGCTTCCTGGTGGACCGATGAGGTGCGTGCCGTACTCGAAGGGCACGGCGCCGCCCTGTGCTGGGCCGATCGGCTGGGGCGCCCCGAGACGCCGCTGTGGCGGACCGCGGGGTGGGGGTACCTGCGCTTCCATGAGGGCGCGGCGCGCGACTGGCCACGGTACGGTCGGCGGTCGCTTCGATCCTGGGTTCAGCGACTCTCGCGGACGTGGGCGGACGACGCCGACGTCTACGTGTACTTCAACAACGATCCGGGTGGGGCGGCGGTATATGACGCGGTCGGCTTCGCCGCGGCCGCGCGGAGCGCGGGACGCGACGTGACACGCGTTCCGCGGCCTGGCCGGTGAAGTCCGACCGCGGTCACGCGTGTCGGGGTGGCATGAACAGAGGATCTTGCGGCACAATGACCTTCAGCCGGAGACGAGACCGGCCGGACGAGTGCGACGGGGAAGGCGCACTTCGTTCGCGAGTGGAGGTCTCGTGTCCGCACGTGGAGTCCTGTACGTGCACTCCGCACCGTCCGCGTTGTGTCCACACGTCGAGTGGGCCGTCGCGGGGGTCGTTGGTGTGCGCGCCGATATGTCCTGGGCGTCGCAGCCCGCGGCGCCGGGCATGCTGCGCGCCGAGCTGAGCTGGGAGGGTCGGGCCGGGACGGCGTCCTCGATCGCTTCCGCGCTGCGCGGATGGCGGCTCCTCAGGTATGAGGTCACCGAGGAGCCCAGTCCCGGATGCGACGGCGTGCGTTTCAGCGCGACGCCGACCCTGGGGGTGTACAGCGCCATCATCAGCGCGAACGGCGACGTGCTGCTCTCCGAGAACCGGGTACGAGAGGCCATGCGGACCGCCGTGGCGGAGGGGACGACCCTCGAGGAGGAGCTCGACCTGCTGCTGGGGCGGCCGTGGGACGACGAGCTCGAGTCGTTCAGGTGGGCGGGGGACGGGGCGCCCGTCAGGTGGCTGCACGCCGCCGTGTAGCGCCTCCCGAACACGGTCGGGGACTGGGCGGCTCCCGAGCGGAGCGTCCGAGGGCCGAGGAGCACGATGCCGCCGAAGGCGGCCGATGCCCGCAGGGTCACTGGGGGCATCGGGGCGCAGCCAGGGGGGCGGAACACAGCGGAGTCTCGGGAGCACGTGAACCGAAGCCAGGAGGCCCGGCA
>JBOHCT010000087.1:0-16465 GCA_050699055.1 Streptosporangiaceae bacterium
CACCACGAGGGTGCGCGCAGCGGGGGCACGTCGTGAGCGACGTGTTGGCCAACGCCGGCCTAGTTCTGCTGTTCATCCTGATCGGGGGCTTCTTCGCGGCGGCGGAGATCGCTCTGGTTTCCCTGCGTGAAAGCCAGGTCCGAAGCCTATCGCAGCGGGGGCGCCGCGGTTCCCGCGTGGCGCGGCTCGCGTCCGACCCCAACCGGTTCCTGTCCGCGGTGCAGATCGGCGTGACGTTCGCCGGCTTCCTCGCATCCGCGTTCGGGGCGGTCACGCTGGCCCGCGACCTCGCCCCCGTGTTCGTGGGGTGGGGATTGTCCGCCGGAATCGCCGGACCGCTCGCGACCGTCCTGCTCACCGTGGCCATCGCGTTCTGTTCGCTGGTGCTGGGTGAGCTCGCGCCGAAGCGGGTCGCGCTGCAGCGCGCGGAAGGGTTGTCGGTGTTCGTCGCCCCGGTGATCGACTATGTCGCCGGGATCTTCCGCCCGTTCATCTGGCTGCTCTCGGTGTCGACGAACCTGGTCGTCCGTTTGCTGGGCGGCGACCCGCGCGTGGGGCGTGAGTCGATCACCGAGGAGGAGCTGCGCGACCTCGTCGCCGGCCACACGTCCCTGTCCAACGACGAGCGTGAGCTGATCGGCCAGGTTTTCGCGGCCGGGCAGCGGCAGGTCCGTGAGGTGCTCGTACCGCGTACCGAGGTGGAGTTCCTCGACGCCGAGATGGCGGTGGAACAGGCCATAAAGATCGCCGCCGACAGTCCACACTCGCGGTACCCGGTCTTCCGCGGGTCCCACGACAACGTGGTGGGGTTCGTCCACGTACGCGACCTGTTCGATCCGATGGTCGGCGGGCGAACGCTCCGCATCGGAGAGGTCGCCCGCGGTGTGAAGATGCTTCCGTCGAGCAAGCAGGTCCTGCCCGCGCTCTCCGAGATGCGCGCCGAGGGCAGCCATCTCGCGATCGTCGTGGACGAGTACGGCGGTACGGCCGGTATCGTCACGCTCGAGGACCTCGTCGAGGAGCTCGTCGGGGACATCCGCGACGAGTACGACACCGCCGAGGCGCATGCCCGCCGGCTCCGCGACGGCATCGTCGAGGTCGAGGGCCTGCTCAACCTCGACGAGTTCGCCCAGGAGACCGGTGTCCGTCTGCCCGACGGGCCGTACGAGACGGTGGCCGGTTACCTCGTCGCCGCGCTCGGTCATCTGCCCCGTGTCGGCGAGACCGTCGACACGGCCGGCTACCGGCTCACGGTCAGCGAGCTCGACGGTCGACGCGTAGCACGGGTCAGGGTCGTGCCGATGTCGGGCGATGGCTCCCCGCCGTCGCCCCAGCGCGACCCTTGACAGAATGCCCGCCAGAGGCCGCACCGTTCGCCGACACACCCACCGTTACCCGTGAGTTCGCGCGCGGCGGCGGGAGGATCGGTGCAGCATGTAACCAGGAGGCCCCAGGAGGTACCGCCAATCGTGAACACACCTGCTCGCCCCCGCGTCCTGTCGGGGATCCAGTCGACCGCGGGCTCCTTCCACTTCGGCAACTACCTCGGTGCCCTGCGGTACTGGGTGCGTCTGCAGGACACACATGACGCGTTCTACTTCATCGCGAACATGCACGCGATCACGGTCGACTACGACCCCGCGCAGCTGCCCCGCCGTACGAAGGTCGCGGCGGCCCAGCTTCTCGCCCTGGGACTCGACCCCGAGCTCTGCACGCTCTTCGTGCAGAGCCACGTGCCCGAGCACGCCGAGCTCGCGTGGGTGCTCGGCTGCCTCACGGGCTTCGGCGAGGCGGAGCGCATGACCCAGTTCAAGGAGAAGAGCGAGCGGGGCACGGCCTCCGTCGGGCTCTTCACCTACCCCGTCCTGCAGGCCGCCGACATCCTGCTGTACCAGGCCGATCAGGTCCCCGTAGGCGAGGACCAACGCCAGCACCTGGAGCTGACCCGCACCCTCGCCCGGCGGTTCAACACCCGTTACGGGGAGACGTTCACCGTCCCCGAGTCACACATCGTCCGTGAGACCGCGAAGATCACCGATCTGCAGGAGCCGACCGCGAAGATGAGCAAGTCCTCGTCGTCGGTGCAGGGCATCGTCGACCTTCTCGAAGATCCGAAGGTACTGCGCCGCAAGATCATGCGCGCCGTCACCGATCCTGGAACGGAGATCCGGGCGGGTGAGGACAAGCCGGGGGTCACGAACCTCCTGACGATTTTCTCCGCCCTGACGGGCTCTTCCGTCGCCGAGCTCGAGCGGCGGTACGCCGGCTCGGGCTACGGCGCCCTCAAGAAGGATCTGGCCGAGGCCGCCACCGACTTCGTCGTCCCCGTCCAGGAACGGGTACACAAGCTGCTCGCTCAGGAGACAGGCAGCTCTGTGCTCGAGCGCATCCTCGCCGAGGGGGCCGCCAGGGCCGGCGGCGTGGCGCGTGAGACGATGGCGGCCGTGCGTGACCGTGTTGGATTCGTCCCTCCGATCAGGACCGTGCCGTGACGACACCCGGGTCGCATACCATCGGCGTGGCGATCGCCATCCCCGAACCCTACGCCACCGACCTGCGGACCTGGCGCGATAATTTCGGTGACCCGCTCGCCCGGTCGATTCCCACCCACATCACCCTGCTCCCACCGACACCCGTCACCGACGGAGCGCTTCCCGCGATCGAGGAGCATCTCGAGAAGGTGGCACGAGCCGAGCGGCCGTTCGAGATCGTCCTCCGCGGTACGGGTTCCTTTCGTCCCGTCTCACCCGTCGTGTTCGTCGCCCTGGCCCGTGGCACCGGTCACTGCGAGAGGGTCGAGCGCAACGTACGCCAGGGCCCGCTGAACAGAACGCTGTCGTTTCCGTACCACCCGCACGTCACCGTCGCCCACGACCTGAGCGACGATGTGCTGGACTGGGCTTTCGACCAGCTGGCCGGCTACGACGCCCGATTCGTCCCGTGGGGCTTCGGCCTGTTCGAGCACGGCGCGGACGGCGTATGGCGGCTGCGGCGCGCGTTCCCGTTCCGCGTCCAGGTGCCCGCACCCCGGTCCTACGTCCCCGTCCTCGCGGCGCGGGAATGGTCGGAGACTTCTTAAGAGGCCGCGCCGAGGTGCCACCCGACCGTTTCCCGGTAACGGCGCCGGGGCAGGTCCGTGATGACACGTGAGCGACCGGAGGCACCGAAGGGTCCGGACGCATCGGGGGGTCGTCCATGACCGAGGAAAGCCGCCCCAAGGGGGTGGCCGCGAAGGCGAAGGCGCGGGCGAAGGCCTCGATCGCCTGGCTACGGGAGCACTCGCGCGCGTTCGACCACCTCATCCGAGCCTTCCAGCGGTACAGCGGCCAACAGGGCAACCAGCTCGCCGGCGCCGTGACCTTCTTCGGCTTCCTTTCGTTCTTCCCCCTGCTGGCGCTGGCGTTCTCCATCACGGGATACGTCGCGGTCGTCTACCCCGACGCTCAGCCTCAGATCATCCAGGCCGTCAAGAGCACACTGCCAGGTATTGGTGACCAGCTTGACGTCAAGGCGCTCGCGGACGCCAGGGCCGGCGCAGGGATCTTCGGCCTGATCGGTCTGCTGATCACGGGCATCGGGTGGATCGACGCGCTTCGTGCCGCGTTGCGGTCGATCTGGCTCTTCGACCCCCAAGGCGGCGGCAACATGATCGTGAAGAAGGTCATGGACGTCGTCATCCTCGTCGTCCTCGGCGGGGCGCTGATCGGATCGGTCGCGGTCTCCAGCCTCGCGACGTCTGCGACCCGGCTCGTGCTCGGCCTCGCCGGTCTCGGTACCTCGGTCGCGGCCGGTTGGGTGCTCAAGGTCCTCGCCACCGTCGTGATCATCCTGTTCGATATGGTGATCTTCTTCGTGCTGTACTCGCGGCTGTCCGGTGCCGGCGGCCGTCTGCGGCAGATCGCCCGGGGAACGTTGCTCGCGGCGATCGGGTTCGAGATCGTGAAACAGCTGGGCACCTACTACATTCCGACGGTCACCAGTAAGCCGATCTACGGGACGTTCGGGCTGATGGTCGGCCTTCTCGTCTGGATGAACCTGATCGCGAGGCTCACCCTCTTCGCCGGTGCCTGGACCGCGACCCTGGGCCGGGAAGGGCCCCCCGCCGACGCTCGGGGGGGCGAGGAGTCGGCCAACGAAGAACCCCGACCGCAGCGAGCGCCATCACCATGACCCCGACCAGCGCCACTGCGAGGGTGACGGTCAGGGTGTCGAAGCCGCTCCGGTTCCGTGGTGGTGCGACAGCCGTGTCGTGGACGGCGGGCCCGCGGCGGTCGGGGGTGTGGGCCGCGGCGGTCGGGTCCGGCGTCTCGCCCGGCGCGGCCACGGGGGCGACGAGCTTTCCTACCGGCCGCACCTCGGTATCCGCCCGGAACCCCCAGGTGAGGAGCTGCCGCGCGTCCGTCCAGTAGTCGGGATAGGCGTGCAGCAGGACGACGACGATCGTATGCCCGTGACCGTGCCCGCCGCGGTGGGCCGCGCCGACGTACGTGCCGCGCGCCTTGGTCGTGTAGCCGGTCTTCACACCGATCGCGCCGTCGTACGTCGTCAGGAGCCGGTTGTGGTTCTGGATCTGGTACGTCCTGTGGTGGGGGGCGGGGAACGTCGCCTGGACGGTGCTCACGTACTTACGGAACCTCGGCATCTCGAGGCCTGCTCTGGTCATGAGCGCGAGGTCGTAGGCGGACGTGTGCTGGCCGGGCGCGTCGAGTCCGTTCGGCGTCTTGGCCACCGTGTCGTAGGCACGGAGGTTCCGCGCGGTCTGGTTCATCAGCCTGACCGTATGCGCCGTGCCGCCTGCCGCGTGGGCGAGAGCCAACGCCGCATCGTTGCCCGATGGCAGCAGCATGCCGCGAAAAAGGTCGTCCACGCGGTACCGCATGCTGGGGACGAGCCCGACCTTGCTGCCGTCGACCGCGCAGTCGCGGCGGGTCGGGTGGACGTGCTGGCCCGGCCGCAGCCTGGGGATCAGCGTGACCGCGGTGAGGATCTTGAGCGTGCTGGCCGGGCGGTACGTGCCGTGGGCGTCCTTGGCGGCGAGCACGGCCCCGCTGCCGGCGTCTGCGACGAGCCAGGCGGACGCTCTGACATGCGGCGGCTTGGGCACGCCGGGGGCCCGGTGGGCGACGGTCCCGTGGCGGGCGAGGGACGAACCGCCGACAGCATCGGTCGCTGGGTTGGTCGCTGGGTTGGTCGCTCGTCCGGACATGGCGGCACCCGGCCATCTCGCGGCGTGCGCGGGCTGAGCGCCCCACGACGTGAGCGCGACCGCCGCGACGGCGAGCGCCAGGGTGCGTGGAAGGGGGTGGCGCATGACCTCGCCACAGTAGCGGCACGCGTACTCTGCGTGTGAACGAGCGGCTGAAGCCGTCGCGACGGACCGCGGGGGTCCTCGTCGGAAACGGTCATTGACCGTACCTCCAGGACGGGTCATGCGCCGCTGAACGGTAACGCTCCGCTGGGCTCCCCCGATTATCCGTTTGCCAGGCCACTGCACAGGCCCGGGGGGAGGGGTGATCACGATGCCGTCCATGTGGGGCGACGACACCGACTTTGTTCCGAACGTGCGGACGCGGCTCCCGCTAGGGGGAAGCGGCCTCACGGAGACGCCCTGCGCCCGCCTGAGACGCCTCGTTGATCTTCGTCGTCGCGTACCGGAGGAAAACGTTCAGGTAGGTGTGCCACTCCTCCTGGGTCATCTCACCCAGCGGCTTCGGCGGCTCAGGAAGACCGGATGCGGAGAGTTGCCAGCATCCCCCGTCGCCCGGCGACAGAATGTCGCTCATACGCTGCCCCGTTCCCGCCCTTCCCCCATCGGACGGGGGAAACCGAGCCGAGTGTACGTCGTTACGCAGAGTGGGCGGAAGTAGAAGAACCAGACCAATTCGTCCAGTAACCATCCGCGAACTCGTTGTATTGGCCCGGGTGTGTTCGGTCACTCTCGGCGTTCTTTAGGCTACGAAAAGTTCCGCATCCGGCGGTGACGACCGCCGGCACGAGAGCGTAGGGCGTGTAGCGTCGCAAGCCAGTCGCCCAACCGGGTCACGCACCTGAGGCGGGCGTGGGCGAGCAGCGCTGCCCGACGGTCAACGAAGCGTGGACGTGCGGATGGTGATGGTCGACAAGACGGACGGGGCGCCGACGGGGAGCCCCGTGAGCGGCAGGGTGGCCGTGGTGGGGGCGGGGATCGGCGGCCTGGCCACCGCCGCGTTCCTGGCGCGGGCCCGGGTGGCGGTGACGGTCTTTGAGCAGGCCGCTGAGCTGCGCGAGGTCGGGGCCGGTCTCATCGTGCCGCCCAACGCGGTCCGGCTGCTGCGTCGGCTCGGGGAGCTTGACCGGCTCCGGGAGGTGTCGGTGCCGATGGAGGTGGGTTGGGAGTTCCGCCGGTGGGCCGACGGCAGCGTGCTGTTCTCCCAGCGGCTCGGGGCGGTGTGTGAGCGTTTGTACGGGGAGTACTGCTACCTCGCCCATCGCGCCGATCTGCTGTCCGTGCTGCGCGCGGCCGTGCCGGATGAGCTGCTGCACCTGGGTACCCGCCTCGTCGGGATCCGTCGTCGGCCCCGGGATGTCGCGCTGGATTTCGCCGACGGGTCGTCCGCCGCGGTCGATGTGGTGATCGGCGCGGATGGAGTGCATTCGCTGGTGCGCGACGCCGTCGCGCCACCAGAGCCGCCACGGTTCTCGGGGCTCTGCGCCTACCGGTGCATGGTGCCCGCCGAGCGGGCGCCGGACTTCGCGTGTCGACCGGTGCAGACGCTGTGGCTCGGGCCTGGCCGGCACCTTGTGCACTATCCGGTCTCGGCGGGACGGCTGATCAACGTTGTCGCTTTCGCTCCGACCGATGATTGGCTGACCGAGTCCTGGAGCGCGCGGGGACGGGTGGAGGATCTCGCCGCCGAGTTCGCGGGCTGGGACCCGAGGCTGGGAGAGCTCATCGACGCCGCCGACAGCACCGGACGGTGGGCGCTGTTCGACCGGGACCCGCTCCCCATGTGGACCAGTGGGGCGATCGCCCTGCTGGGGGACGCGGCCCACCCCATGTTCCCGTTCTTCGCGCAGGGAGCTGCCCAGGCGATCGAGGACGCCGCCGTGCTCGCCCGGTGCCTGGCCGACGATGCCGGCCGGCCGGAGGCGGCTCTGGCGCGCTACGAACGGACCCGCATGCCACGCGCTACGGAGGTGCAGCGGCTCAGCAGGCGCCGGCAGGACTCCAACCACCTTCCGGACGGCCCCGAGCAGCGGGCCCGCGACGCCGCATTCGCTCACGAAGACCCGCTCGGGCACAACGCGTGGCTCTACGGGCACGACGCCGAGGAATCCCTGTCCGCTCCGTCCCGTACACGAGGCGGGCGATGATCAGAGCCCTGTGACATTTCTCGCTGGAGCAGGCCACGAGGCCGCTGCGGACGCGTGGATCGTAGCATCCCAGTATGGGACGAACGTCTGAGTCGGGCCTGCCGATCGACGCGGTGTACGGTCCGGAAGCGCTCGAAGGGTTCGACCCGGCGGCGGCGCTGGGCGAGCCGGGGGCGTTCCCGTTCACCCGCGGCATCTACGAGACGATGTACACCGGCCGTCCGTGGACGATGCGGCAGTACGCCGGGTTCGGCACGGCCGCCGAGTCCAACCGCCGGTTCCACCAGCTGATCGAGGCCGGCACGACCGGGCTTTCCGTGGCCTTCGACCTGCCGACACAGATGGGCTACGACTCCGACGCCCCGATCGCGCGCGGTGAGGTCGGCAGGGTGGGCGTCGCCATCGACTCCGTCGACGACATGCGACGCCTCTTCGACGGCATCCCGCTGGGCGAGGTCACGACGTCGATGACGATCAACGCCCCTGCGGCGTTGCTGCTGCTGCTCTACCAGCTCGTCGGGGAGGAGCAAGGGATCGCGCCGGACCGGTTGGGCGGGACGATCCAGAACGACATCCTGAAGGAGTACATCGCCCGCGGCACCTACATCTTCCCGCCGAAACCGTCGCTGCGGCTGGTCACCGACACCTTCGCCTACTGCCGGCGGGAGATCCCCAAGTGGAACACGATCTCGATCTCCGGTTACCACATGGCGGAGGCGGGAGCTACGCCCGTGCAGGAGGTGGCGTTCACGCTCGCGAACGCGAGGGCGTACGTCAAGGCCGCGCTCGACGCGGGCATGAGCGTCGACGAGTTCGCCCCCCGGCTGTCGTTCTTCTTCGTCGCGCGGACATCGCTGCTGGAGGAGGTCGCGAAGTTCCGCGCGGCGCGCAGGATCTGGGCGCACATCATGCGCGACGAGTTCGGGGCGACCGACCCCAAGGCGATGCGGCTGCGGTTCCACACCCAGACGGCAGGAGTCCAGCTCACCGCGCAGCAGCCGGAGGTCAACCTGTCCCGGGTGACGATCCAGGCGCTCGCCGCCGTGCTCGGCGGTACACAGTCGCTGCACGCCAACGCCTACGACGAGGCGATCGCGCTGCCCACGGAGAAGGCCGCTCGGCTGGCCGTCCGTACCCAGCAGGTCCTCGCGCACGAGACCGACCTCACCGACACCGTCGACCCGTTCGCCGGATCGTACGCCGTCGAGTCGATGACCGACGACGTGGAGGCGGCCGTACGCGAGCTGATCGGCAAGGTCGAGGATCTCGGCGGCGCCGTGGCCGCGGTCGAGCAGGGGTTCCAGAAGGACGAGATCGAGCGCTCGGCGTACGCGACGTCCCTGGAGATCGAGCGCGGTGAGCGCGTCGTGGTCGGGGTCAACCAGTTCACCGAGGGGGGCGACGAGCGGTACGAGCCCATGCGGGTCGACCCCGCGATCGAGCGGGAGCAGGCCGGGCGGCTGGCCGCCCTGCGCGCCGAGCGCGATGCCGGCGAGGTGCGCAGACGCATGGACACGCTGCGCAAGGCCGCAGAAGGCACGGACAACGTCCTCGACCCCATCCGGGACGCGCTGCTCGCCCGGGCGACGCTCGGAGAGGTGTGCGACGCGCTGCGTGCGGTGTGGGGCGTGTACCGGTCACCCGACGCCACGCGTTAGCTCTCCCCGACCACAGCCACACCGACCGGCGGCCCGACAAGTGTGGGCAGCCCCGCAAGTATGGGCAGATTGCCCCGATATTGGGAAGATGGCAGCGGAGGTGTCGCCGGCCATGGATTTCTGCGCGTCCGACGGTCCGACGCTCGGTGTCGAGTGGGAGCTGCAGCTCGTCGACATCGCGACGCGACAGTTGCGGCAGGACGCCTGGGAGGTGCTCGACGCGCTCCCGGACCTGGGCGCTGTCTGCGGGCACCCCAAGGTCGCGCACGAGCTGATGCAGTCCCAGGTCGAGGTCGTGACCGACGTCTGTGACACGGTGGAGGACGCCACGGCCGACCTCGCCGCGACTCTGGAACGGATGCGTCCCGCGGTCGCCGCGCGTGACACCGCGCTCGCGTGCGCGGGCAGTCACCCCCTCTCGGACTGGCAGGACGCGGTGTTCGCGCCCGGCGAGCGGTACGCTGAGCTGCTCGACGAGCTGCAGTGGCTCGCCAGGCGGGTGCAGACGTTCGGGGTGCACGTGCACGTCGGCGTGCGTTCGGCGGAGAAGGTCATCCCGATCGTCAACGCGCTCGCCCGCTTTCTGCCGCACTTTCTCGCGCTGAGCGCATCCAGCCCCTACTGGCGAGGGCACGACACTGGGCTGGCGTCCGCGCGGTCGATCATCTTCGGCGCGCTGCCGACGGCAGGGCCCCCACACCTGCTCCCCGACTGGGCGGGTTTCGAGGAGTACATGGACACCCTCGTCCGGGCGGGCACGGTCAGGAGCATCAAGGAGGTCTGGTGGGACGTGCGTCCGCATCCCGACCTCGGCACGGTCGAGATCCGGATGTTCGACGGAACGCCCACCTTGCGTGAGGTCGGCATGGCGGCCGCGCTCACGCAGTCGCTCGTGCAGCTGTTCGACAACCAGCTCGACCGGGGCTACCGGCTCCCGTGTCCGGCTTCTTGGGTCGTTCGGGACAACAAGTGGCGTGCGACCAGGTACGGTCTTGATGCAGCGATCATCGTGGACGACACCGGCGCGACCGCTTGGTTAAGAGACGAGCTCTACGAGGTGCTTCGTGAGCTCGCCCCGGTCGCCGAACGGCTCGGGTGCGGCGAGCAGCTCGATGTCGCGTTCGAGGTGCTGGAGCGGGGGGCGTCATACGAGCGGCAGCGGGCCATCGTGGCCCAGGGGGGCTCTCTCGAGGACGTCGTCGACGCGTTGGTCGCGGAGTTGAGGGACGACCACCTGATCTCGTCTCGAGGAGAGACGGCATGACAGTGACAGACGTGCGTGGGGCGGCGGACCAGTTCCTCGCCGCGCACGAGAGCGCCTTGGTGGCGCTTCGACGTGACCTGCACATGCATCCGGAGCTGGGCTTCGCCGAGGAGCGCACGACCCGGCTCGTCGCAGAACGGCTTCGCGCGGCCGGCCTGCGGCCGCGTACGCCGTCGTGGGGGACGGGGCTGCTCTGTGACGTGGGCGGCGACGGCCCGATCGTAGCGCTGCGGGCGGACATGGACGCCCTTCCGCTCACCGATGAGAAGGACGTCCCGTACCGTTCGACCGTGCCCGGCGTGTGCCACGCCTGCGGACACGACGTCCACACCGTCGTCCTTCTCGGGGCGGCGCTGTTCCTGGCCGACCTCGCCGACGCCGGGCAGCTTCCCGGCCGCGTGCGGCTGGTGTTCCAGCCGGCGGAGGAACGCATGCCAGGCGGCGCGCTCGAGATGCTGTCCGCCGGTGCGCTCGCCGGTGTCGAGCGCGTTTTCGCGCTGCACTGCGACCCGCGTACCGACGTCGGACAGGTCGGCCTGCGGGCCGGCCCGATCACCGCGGCCGCCGACCGCGTCGCCGTGCACCTGCACGGCCCCGGTGGCCATACGGCCCGGCCGCACCTGACGGCCGACCTCGTCTACGTACTCTCGAAGGTGGTCACCGAGCTGCCGGGCATTCTGTCCCGCCGGGTCGACCCCAGGGCCGGGATGAGCCTGGTCTGGGGACGCATCGACGCCGGCTCGGTGGCCAACGCGATCCCCGACGAGGGCGTGGCCGAGGGCACGCTGCGGTGCCTCGACGACGTCGCGTGGCACGAGGCTCCCGACCTGTTGAAGCCGCTTCTCGAGAGCGTGGCCGCGCCCTATGCCGTGCAGTCCGAGCTCGAGTACGTCCGCGGCGTGCCGCCGACCGTCAACGACGGTGGCTGCGTCCAGGTGATGCGTGAGGCCGCCCAGTCGTCGCTCGGACCGGAAGCCGTCGCGGCCGCGGAACAGAGCCTGGGTGGCGAGGACTTCGCGTGGTACCTCGAGTCGGTGCCTGGGGCGCTGGCTCGCCTCGGTGTCCGTACCCCCGGGGCGGTGGGCGAACTCGACCTGCACCGCGGCACGTTCGACGCCGACGAGCGGGCGATTCCGGTAGGCGTGCGGCTGATGGTCGCGACAGCCCTGGCCGGGCTCGCTGACCTGCGTATCGGCTGAGCCGGTCCCATCCCCTTCCCGGTTTCTGAGCTCTCGCGCCACGGGCGGCCCGGTGCCTCGGGAATGCCAGCACCCCTCCGTACGGTTGGTTTGCTTAGCCGGACTAACCTTCTCGGTGGAGTGTGCACGGAAGGGAGCCCATGGGGGACCAGGCACGCGTCGAAGCATCAGGTCAGATCGGGGGAAGCGTCCTCCGCCAGCCGAAGTCCGTCTGGGCGGTGGCCTTCGCCTGCGTCATCGCGTTCATGGGCATCGGCCTCGTCGACCCCATCCTGCCTGCCCTCTCCCAGGGGCTGCACGCGTCGCAGGCACAGGTCGAGTTGCTTTTCACCAGCTACTTCGCGATAACCGGCGTGTCAATGCTGGTCACCGGCATGGTCGCGAGCTGGATCGGCCGTAAGCCCACGCTGCTGATCGGGCTCGCGCTCATCGTCACCTTCAGCGCCCTCGCCGGCGCCTCGGGCTCCATCGGCGAGATCATCGGCTTCCGCGCGGGTTGGGGGCTCGGGAACGCGCTCTTCATCGCCACCGCGCTCGCCACGATCGTGGGCGCGTCGAGCGGGGGAGTCTCCTCGGCGATCATCCTGTACGAGTCCGCGCTCGGCCTCGGTATCTCGACCGGGCCCCTGCTCGGCGGCCTGCTCGGGGGCGTCAGCTGGCGCGGACCGTTCTTCGGCACCGCCGCGCTGATGGCCATCGGGTTGATCCTGGTCGCCACGCTGGTACCACGTTTCTCCAAGCCGGAGCGCCATACGACGCTCGCCGACCCCTTCCGCGCCCTCCGCCACCGCGGCCTGCTCACGATGGGGCTGACCGCGTTGTTCTACAACTTCGGGTTCTTCACCCTGCTCGCCTATACCCCGTTCCCGCTCGACCTCGGAGCCCACGGCCTGGGCGCCGTCTTCTTCGGCTGGGGCGTGTGCCTGGCGTTCACGTCGGTGTTCGTCGCGCCGAGGCTGCAGCGCCGGTACGGGTCGCTGCGCTCGTTGTACGTCGTCTTGGCGCTGATCGCCGGCGTGCTCGTGGTGATGGGGCTGTTCACCGGCTCGCGGATCACGTTGATCGTGATGGTGATCGTCGCGGGGCTGTTCCTCGGCATCAACAACACCTTGGTCACTCAGGGCGTGATGAAGGCCTCGCCGGCCGAGCGTGGCGTCGCCTCGGCCGCGTACAGCTTCGTGCGGTTCGGCGGCGGGGCGATCGCGCCGTGGCTCGCGGGCAAGCTCGCGCACTGGTACAGCCCGCACATCCCGTTCTTCGTGGGCGCGGCCGCCACCCTCATCGCGATCGGCGTCTTGTACTCCGGGCGCCGCCATCTGAGGGGCGTTGACGACAAGGACGACCACGCGCCGCCGGCCGAGGGTGAGCCCGCGCTGGCCGGTGGAGGTAACGTGCGGTCATGAGCGAAACGGAGCCAGTGCGATGACCGCGCTGGAGCCGGGCACGTGAGCGACCGTCCCGGCATCGATGACATCCGCCACGCGCCAAAGGTCCTGCTGCACGACCACCTGGACGGTGGGCTGCGTCCGCGTACCGTCATCGAGCTCGCGCGGGAGACCGGGTACGACAGGCTGCCGACGCCGGACACGGACAAGCTCCGCCGGTGGTTCGAGGAGTCGGCCGACTCCGGTTCGCTCGATCGCTACCTCGAGACGTTCTCTCACGCCGTCGGCGTGCTGCAGACGCGTGCGGCGCTCACCCGTGTCGCGTTCGAGTGCGTCGAGGATCTGGCCGACGACGGCATCGTCTACGCGGAGGTCCGCTTCGCGCCGGAGCAGCATGTCAAACGCGGTCTCGAGCTGCGCGAGGTGGTCGAGGCGGTCCTGGACGGCTTCCGGGCGGGGACGGAGCGTACGGGCACCCGCGTCGGGGCGCTGCTGATCGCCATGCGCCACGCGGCGCGGTCCATGGAGATCGCCGAGCTGTCCGTGCGCTACCGCGACCTCGGCGTCGTGGGGTTCGACATCGCCGGCGCCGAGGCCGGGTTCCCGCCGACCCGCCATCTCGACGCGTTCGAGTATCTCCAGCGAGAGAACGCCCACTTCACGATCCACGCGGGCGAAGGGTTCGGGCTGCCGTCGATCTGGCAGGCGCTTCAGTGGTGCGGCGCCGACCGCCTGGGCCACGGCGTCCGGATCATCGACGACCTCACCGTGGGTGACCAGGTGAAGCTCGGCCGGCTCGCGGCGTATGTGCGCGACAAGCGCATCCCGCTCGAGATGTGCCCGACGTCCAACGTGCAGACGGGCGCCGCGCCGTCGATCGAGGAGCACCCGATCGGCCTCCTGCGCAGGCTCTACTTCCGCGTGACCGTCAACACCGATAACCGGCTGATGAGCGGGACGACGCTGTCCCGGGAGTTCGCCAGGCTCGTCGCCTGCTTCGGGTATGGCTGGGACGACGTCGAGTGGTTCACGGTCAACGCGATGAAGTCGTCGTTCCTTCCCTTCGACGAGCGTCTCGCCCTCATCAACGGCGTCATCAAGCCGGGGTTCGCTCAGGTCAGGTGGCGGGTGAGCCGGCCGCTCGCGTGACTCAGACAGACAGGCGCAGAGACACGTTTTCCCTCCGGAGGGGGGCATCCGGAGGGAAAACGCTGGGGGGTACCGGGAGGAGCCTTTCCGGGTCTCTACCCGTGGTGAAGGGAGAAACACAGAGCGATGGCCTCGAAGAGTACGACCACCTCTCCGTGAAGGAGATTCCCCTACCGCGCCAGGACGTTACGCCTTGTAGTGCTCAGAGTCCAGAGGGTGACGACCGAAATGTACACATATCCAGGTCACGCGGGGTGACCGCTTGTGGACGGGGCGCATGTGGGCGCGTGAGGGGAGAGCCGAGGATCCGGGTGACGGGTCTCCGGGGCGGGTGGGCGTGTCCGACAATCGGAAGGTGAGCTCCGCAGGCGGCGCCCCCGTCGAGCGCCGCGTGTTCCGATCCTCCCCGGCGAGGTGGTTCGGGTACGCCTGGCTCCTCTTCGCGGCGCTGAACGTCGTCGACCTCGTCGCGCGCGGCCATGACAGGGGCGCTCTCGTCACGGCGGCGTTCTTGCTCCTCGCCACGGCCGTGGTCTACGTGACCTGTCTGCGGCCACGTATCGTCGCCGAGGCTTCGGTCCTGCGCGTGACCAACCCGCTGCGTGACATCGTCGTTCCGTGGTCCGAGATGGACCGGGTGGACGCAACATACGCGATCCGGCTGCACACCCGGGACGGCCGGCGTTTCAGCTGCTGGGCCCTGCACTCGCCGAGCCGCAGGCGGGCCCGTGCCCGCGAGTGGCGACGCTCCCGTGGCACCATGGGCGCACGTACGATTGTCGGCGGGCCGCCGCGGACAGCACAGAACGTTCCCGCCGGTCGCACCCATACCGACTTCGTGGCGAGCCAGCTCGAGGAGATCGTCGAGGTGCGGCGAAGGTCGGCGGATCGCGACGGGGGCGGCGCCCGCGCGCGTTGGTCCGTCTGGGCGATCGTCTCGCTCGCGGCCACGGTGGCCTTCGTCGCCGGGAGTCTTCTCGTCCCCTAGCCGCCGGAAGCCGTCACGTCGAGTCCCCACACCGTCGTCCATGGCAGGATGCCCCGCATGATGTCCATCGTGATCAAGATCGTCATCAACGCCATCGCTCTCTGGGTGGCGACGGCGCTTGTCAGCGGCCTCACTCTCGGCGGTGGGACGTTCGCCCAGAAGGTCTTCACGCTCGTCGTCGTGGCGGTGATCTTCGGGCTGGCCAACACCGTCATCAAGCCGGTCGTGAAGCTCCTCGCGCTGCCCGCCTACATTCTCACCCTCGGCCTCGTCACGTTCGTCATCAACGCGTTCATGCTCTGGCTCACCGGGTGGGTCTGCGAGCAGATCGGGGTGGCGTTCCACGTCGGCACGTTCCTCTGGTCGGCTGTGTTCGGCGCGCTCATCATCAGCATCGTGAGCTTCGTACTCCACGTCGTGACCCCGGAACCCGACTGACCTCGCGGCGTCCGACCCTTCGGGCGGGAGGGCGTCGTGACCCGGTCCGCCGCCAGCTCACCCGCCGTGATCCCTGTCTGTGGTCTGGAACCGCAGTGTCCTGCTCGTTCCCACCACAAGCACGGATCATGGGCCGAAGCGGCAGCGTGTGGGTGTCCGCCGTGCTCACCCGTCGCCGAGCGAGCGGCAGGGGCGCGTACGTAGGTCCTTGACGTAGTCGGCGGGCGCGTCGGCCTTCTCCGCGGCCTCCGCGATGATCCCCAGGTATCGTGCGGACGGGAGACCACCCTCGTACGCGTTGAGGACGTAGAGCCATGCGACGATGTCGCCGTCGAGCATGCTCGCTCGGACGTGCAGCCTGCGGTACGCGCCGAGCGGCACGCCCTCCCAGCGGTCGAGTTCCCGCTCGTCGAAGCGGGGGACGTCGTAGAGCATGACGAAGACCTGCGACAGGGGATCCTCGACGACCGTCGCGAGTGCCCCCTCGAAGCCGATGTCTTCACCGCCGAACGTGAGCCGCCAACCCTGCAGCCAGCCACTTCCGCGTAGCGGGGAGTGTGGCGCACGGAGAGCCATCTGCTGCGGGTTCAGGTTGCTCGCGTAGGCCGCGTACAAGGGCATGACCAGAAAGATACGACCTCAGAATGCGGAGATGGATCAGGAACAATGAGACGCGTGACGCGGATCGTGATCCTGGGCGGAGGCCCCGGCGGCTACGAGGCGGCCCTGGTAGCCGCCCAGGTCGGTGCGGAGGTGACCGTCGTCGATCGGGACGGTCTGGGCGGCGCGTGTGTGCTCGACGACTGTGTCCCGTCGAAGACCCTCATCGCCACCTCCGAGCTGATGACGATGCTGGAAGGCTCGCCCTCGCTGGGGGTGACGTTGGGAGGGCCGAGCGGGGTGGGCGGCCGTGGCGGCGGCCATCCGCGCAGCGAGCGCGGCGCGGAGCCCGACCCACGGCTCGATGGCGGTCCGGGGGGCCAGGCACGGTGGGCTCGCACCGACCTGGCGCGGGTCAACGCGCGGGTGCG
>JBOHCT010000088.1:0-16051 GCA_050699055.1 Streptosporangiaceae bacterium
GTCGAGGAGACCGTGGATGTCACCCTTCCCTGGGACCGGGCGCCCCGAGGTGCCCGCCACCCCCTGACGACCCTCCAGGAGCGCATCGCGGACGTCTTCGTCGCGATGGGGTACGAGATCGCCGAGGGGCCCGAGGTCGAGGCCGAGTGGGTCAATTTCGACGCCCTCAACATGCCTCCTGATCACCCGGCCCGGACGATGCGCGACACCTTCTTCGTCGATCCTCCGGGCGCCGGCCTCGTCCTTCGCACGGAGACATCAGCCGTGCAGGTGCGCACGATGCTCGAGCGCACCCCGCCGATCTACATCGTCTGCCCTGGCCGGGTGTTCCGCACCGATGAGCTGGACGCCACCCATACCCCCGTCTTCCACCAGGTAGAGGGCCTCGCTGTCGACGAGGGCATCACGATGGCCCATCTCAAAGGCACCCTCGACAGGTTCGCCGAGGCCATGTTCGGCCAGGGGATCACCACCCGTTTCCGCCCGTCGTACTTCCCTTTCACCGAGCCCTCGGCCGAGCCCGACCTGTTGTGCTTCGTCTGCAGGGGCGCCTCCGCGCAGCCCGGCGCGCCGCCGTGCCGCACATGCAAGTCCGAGGGGTGGATCGAGTGGGGTGGCTGCGGCGTCGTCAACCCACGCGTGCTGGTCGCGTGCGGAATCGATCCCGAGCGCTACAGCGGGTTCGCGTTCGGCATGGGGATCGAGCGGACACTGATGTTCAGGAACGGCGTCGAGGACATGCGCGACATGGTCGAGGGTGACGTCCGCTTCACCCTCCCGTTCGGGATGGAGAGCTGATGCGGGTCCCGCTGTCGTGGCTGCGGGAGTATACCGAGCTTCCGCCGGCGACCGCGCGTGAGGTGGCCGAGCGGCTGACGCGCACCGGGCTCAAGGTCGAGCGGGTCGAGTCGGTCGGCCAGGAGGTCAAGAACGTCGTCGTGGGCGAGGTCGCCACGATCGAGGAGCTCACCGGGCACAAGAAGCCGATCCGCTACTGCCGTGTGGAGACCGGCGAGGTGGAGCGGCGTGGGATCGTCTGCGGCGCCACCAACTTCGCGCCCGGCGACCGGGTACCAGTGGCCTTGCCCGGCGCGGTGCTGCCCGGCGGATTCGAGATCGGGGCGCGCAAGACCTACGGCCGGGTGTCCGAGGGCATGATCTGCTCGGGCTCGGAGCTCGGGATCAACGACGACCACGCCGGCATCATCGTGCTGACCGACCGGCCGGAGATCGGCGCCGACGCGGTGCAGCTGCTCGGGCTGCGGGACGAGGTCCTGGACATCGAGGTCACGCCGGACCGTGGGTACTGCCTCTCGATCCGCGGCGTGGCGCGCGAGGCGGCCACCGCGTACTCCGTGACCTTCCGCGACCCTGCCGACGTCGACCTGCCCCGCACTGAGCGGGACGCCCATCCGGCCGCCATCGCCGACCCCGCGGCGTGTGACAGGTTCGTGCTCCGCGAGGTGACGGGCCTGGACACGGGAGCGGCCACGCCGCTGTGGATGCAGCGCAGGCTGGTTCTCTCCGGGATCCGGCCGCTCACCCTCGCCGTCGACGTGACGAACTACGTCATGCTCGAGCTGGGGCAGCCGCTGCACGCGTTCGACCGCGGCAAGCTGAAGGGACCGATCGTCGTCCGCCGGGCCGAGACGGGCGAGCGGCTGGAGACGCTCGACCACGTCGTCCGCGAGCTGGACCCCGACGACATCCTCATCACCGACTCCTCGGGACCGATCTCCCTGGCCGGGACGATGGGCGGCGTGCGTACCGAGATCGACGAGGCGTCTACCGACCTCGTCATCGAGGCCGCGCACTTCTCCGCTGCGGGCACCGCGCGCATGAGCCGCCGTCACCGGCTGTCGAGCGAGGCGGCTTACCGCTTCGAGCGCGGCGTGGACCGTGAGCTTCCCCTGTACGCCTCCGCGAAGGCCGTCCGCATGCTCGCCGAGTTGGGCGGGGGGACGCCCGGGCAGGGGTGCACCCATGCCGAGGTCGACCGCCCCGCACGGGCGATCGCGATGCCGGTCGACCATCCCGATGCCGTCTCGGGGATTCCGTACGGCCGCGACACAGTGGTACGGCGGTTGCGCGACGTGGGCTGCGAGATAGCCGGTGACGTGGACGGTGCGGGCATCCTCACCGCGACCGTCCCCTCGTGGCGCGGCGACCTCACGGACCCCAACGACCTTGCTGAGGAGGTCATCAGGCTCGAGGGGTACGAGCGGATCCCCTCGTTGCTGCCGCGCGCCCCCGCGGGCGGCGGCCTGACGATGAGCCAGCGGCTGCGTCGCCGCGTCGGCAGGGCACTCGCGGCCGCCGGGTACGTCGAGACGCTCAACTACCCCTTCGTGTCCCCGGAGGACTGGGATGGCCTCCAGCTCTCCGGAGACGACCCGAGGCGCCGCGCGCTGCGCCTCGTCAACCCGTTGTCGGAGCAGGAGCCTCTCTTGCGCACCACATTGCTCCCCGGCCTGCTGCGGGTGCTGGTCCGCAACATCGGACGCGGCATACAGGACGTGTCGCTGTATGAGGTAGGACTCGTATACCTGCCGGGGGAGGGCCCGGCCACGGCGCCGCGCCTTGCCGTCGATCGCGGTCCGACCCCGGATGAGCTCGCCTCGGTCGAGGCCGCGGTGCCGGACCAGCCTTGGCATACCGCCGCCGTGCTCGCGGGCAACCGTGAGCCCGCCGGCTGGTGGGGAAGCGGACGCCCGGCCGGCTGGGCCGACGCGATCGAGGCCGCCCACGAGGTCGCGCGGGCCGCCGGGGTGGAACTGATCGCGCGGGCCGATCGGTACGCGCCATGGCACCCGGGCAGGTGCGCGGAGCTGCTGATCGGGGACCGAGTCGTCGGCCACGTCGGTGAGCTCCATCCGCGGGTCGTCCAGGCGTACGAGCTTCCGCCGCGTACGTGCGCGATGGAGCTCGACCTGTCCAGCCTCGAGGAGACCCGGACGAGCGAGCCGGTGACGGCGCCATCGGTGTCCACCTTCCCTGTCGCGACCCTCGACGTCGCGCTGGTGATCCCCGCCGAGGTCCCCGCCGCTGAGGTCGAGGTCGCGTTGCGCGATGGCGCGGGTGAGCTGCTGGAGTCCGTGCGGCTCTTCGACGTGTACACCGGTGCCCAGGTCGGTGAGGGTAACCGCTCGCTGGCGTACGCCCTCCGTTTCCGTGCGCCTGACCGCACGCTCACGGTCGAGGAAGCGACGGCGGCGCGCGACGGTGCGGTCGCCGAGGCCGCGCGGAGAATGGGTGCGGCGCTGCGCGGCACCTGACGGGTACCCGTGGGTGTTGCATGGAATCGCGTCAGCATGCATAATCACCCACAGCGCCGTCGTCGCTGTGAGAAGGACCAGCATGGGCATACGCGCAGCCGTCGCGGGAGCAAGCGGGTACGCGGGAGGCGAGCTCCTGCGGCTCCTCCTCGACCATCCGTACGTCGAGCTCGGTCCCGTCACCGCGGGGTCGTACGCCGGGGACCTGGTCACCTCCGCGCATCCCCACCTGCTCCGCCTCGGCGAACGGGCCTTCGTTCCGACGGAACCTGACGTGCTCGCCGAGGCCGACGTGGTGTTCCTCGCGATGCCCCATGGGGAGTCCGAGGCGATCGCCGCCCATCTGCCGAGCCCTACTCCGGTCATTGATCTTGGGGCCGACCATCGTCTGGCCGACGCCGATACGTGGGAGCGTTTCTACGGCACCCCGCACGCGGGCAGGTGGGCCTACGGGATTCCGGAGCTGCCCGGGGGCCATCACCGAATCGTCCGAGAGAAGCGGATCGCGAACCCCGGCTGTTACGCCGCCGCCGTCGTCCTCGGGCTCGCTCCGCTCCTCGCGGCCGGGCTCGTCGAGCCGACCGACGTCGTGGTCGTGGCCGGGTCGGGCACCACAGGGGCGGGACGTTCCCCCCGGCCGCAGCTGCTCGGCTCCGAGGTCATGGGCTCGCTCACGGCGTACAAGGTCGGCGGGGCGCATCAGCACACGCCGGAGATCGAGCAGGCCCTCAGCGAGGCGACCGACGTCCCCGTGACCGTGTCGATGACGCCCGTGCTCGTCCCGATGCCCCGAGGGATCTTGGCGGCCTGCACCGCCCGGCAGCGCCCGGGCGCGAAGGAGGAACATCTGCGCGAGGCGCTCGCCACGGCCTACGCGGGTGAGCCGTTCGTTCGTGTCCTCCCAGAGGGCGCGTGGCCGCGTACCGCCGACACTCTCGGATCAAACGCCGCCCACATCCAGGTCGCAAGCGACCGCCACGCCGGTCGTGCGGTCGTGATCACCGCGATCGACAACCTCGGCAAAGGCGCGGCCGGGCAGGCCGTCCAGAACGCCAACCTCATCCTCGGCCTCGACGAGACGGCGGGGCTCACGGCGCAGGGAATCGCCCCATGAGCGACACGGAGGCAGCGCGATGACCGGGCCGAACCTGGAGTCGCCGACATGAGCGTGACGGCGGCTCGCGGGTTCCGTGCGGCGGGTGTCGCCGCTGGCCTCAAGCCAAGCGGGGGGCGCGACCTCGCTCTCGTCGTCAATGACGGGCCGTCGCACGCGGCCGCTGGCGTGTTCACGACGAACCGCGTCAAGGCCGCGCCGGTCCTATGGACCCGGCAGGTGGTCGACGACGGTCGCACGAGCGCGGTCGTGCTGAACTCCGGGTCCGCCAACGCCTGCACCGGCTCAGCCGGCTTCCAAGACGCTCACGCGACCGCCGAGAAGGTCGCCGGCGTACTCGGGCTGTCGGCCGCCGACGTCGCGGTGTGCTCGACGGGGCTCATCGGTGAGCGCCTCCCTCTGGACCGCCTTCTCGCCGGTGTGGATGCCGCGCGAGGGAGGCTCTCCAGGGACGGCGGCATCGACGCCGCGGACGCGATCCGTACCACGGACACGGTGGCGAAGCTCTCCTTCCGCCGGGGCGTGGGATACACGGTCGGCGGAATGGCCAAGGGCGCGGGGATGCTCGCACCCGGCCTCGCCACCATGTTGTGCGTGGTCACCACCGACGTCGCGTTGCCGCACCGGGACCTCGACGCCGCGCTGCGGGGTGCGACCGCGCTGACCTTCGACCGTCTCGACACCGACGGCTGCATGTCCACGAACGACACCGTGCTGCTGCTGGCGAGCGGGGCGAGCGGCGCCACGCCGTCACCCGACGAGTTCACCGCGCTCGTCACCGAAGTCTGCGTCGACCTCGCCCGTCAGCTCGTGGCCGACGCCGAGGGCGCCACAAAAGAGATCGCGGTCGAGGTCGTCGGGGCCGCGAGCGAGGCCGACGCGCTTGAGGTGGGCCGGGCGGTCGCCCGCAGCAACCTGGTGAAGTGCGCGATCCATGGCGAGGACCCGAACTGGGGCCGGATCCTCGCCGCCGTCGGCACGACCCGGGCCGTCTTCGAGCCCGACCGACTCGCGGTCGCGGTGAACGGCGTGTGGGTGTGCCGCTCGGGCGTTCCCGCGGAGGACCGTGCCAAGGTCGACCTGCGTCCGCCTGACGTCTCAGTCACCATCGACCTCGGCGAGGGCCCAAGAGGAGGTGTCGCCGCCGCGACGGTGCTGACGACCGACCTGTCCGCGGCGTACGTCCACGAGAACTCCGCGTACTCGACATGACCCGCGACCCATCGACGGCCCTGGCGAAGGCGGCGACGCTCATCGAGGCGCTGCCGTGGCTCGAGCGCTTCCACGGCAAGACCGTCGTGATCAAGTACGGCGGGCACGCCATGAACGACGAGGCGCTGCGCGGGGCGTTCGCGGAGGACATCGTGTTTCTCCGATACGCCGGCATCCGCCCCGTCGTCGTCCACGGCGGCGGACCGCAGATCACCGCCCACCTCGACCGCTTGGGGGTAGAGAGCCGGTTCGCGGGCGGCCTGCGCGTCACCACACCGGAGACCATGGACGTGGTCCGCATGGTCCTCGTCGGTCAGGTCGGCCGGGATGTCGTCGGGCTCATCAACCGCCACGGCCCATTCGCCGTCGGCATGTCCGGCGAGGATGCGAACCTCTTCACCGCCCGGCGTCGGCCCGCCGTCGTCGACGGAGAACAGGTCGACATCGGCCTCGTCGGCGACGTCGTCCGGGTCGAGACCGGAGCGGTACGCAGCCTGCTGGCCGACGCTCGGGTGCCGGTCGTCTCGAGCATCGCCCGGAGCGACGACGGCGACGTCTACAACGTCAACTCCGATACCGCCGCGGCCGCGCTCGCGGTCGCGGTCGGAGCGGAGAAGCTCGTGATGCTCACCGACGTGGAGGGCCTGTACGCGGACTGGTCCGACGCCGGACGCCATGGCGAGGTGGTCAGTCAGCTCACCGCGGAAGAGCTCGAGGAACTGCTGCCGGCGCTGTCGTCGGGAATGGCGCCCAAGATGGAGGCGTGTCTGCGGGCCGTCCGCGGGGGTGTGCGGCGCGCACACGTGCTCGACGGGCGCGTCGCTCACTCCCTGCTCCTCGAGGTGTTCACCGACGAAGGGATCGGAACGATGGTGGTGCCCTCATGAACTTCATCGAGACCCCCGACGACGCGCTGAGACAGCGGTTCGCGGCCACCTTCATGGCCAACTACGGCGTGCCGCCCGTCTCGATCGCCCGGGGACGCGGATGCCGGGTCGAGGACGCCGACGGGCGCGAGTACCTCGACCTCATCGGCGGCATCGCGGTCTCCGCGCTCGGGCACGCCCATCCGGCGCTCGTCGACGCGGTCTGTCGCCAGGTCGCTGCGGTGGCGCACACCAGCAACCTGTTCGTCCACGAGCCCGGGGTGGCCCTCGGCGAGCGGCTCCTGTCCCTGCTCGGCCATGACGGTCGGGTCTTTCTTTGCAACAGCGGCAGCGAGGCCAACGAGGCCGCGCTCAAGATCGTCCGCAAGCACGCGGGGGTGGACAGGCCCATCATCGTCGCCGCCGAGCACGGCTTCCACGGACGGACGATGGGCTCGCTCGCCCTGACCGGCAAGGCGTCGATCCGCGACCCGTTCGGCCCGTACGGGGTGGACGTGCGGTTCGTGCCGTACGGCGACGCGGCCGCACTGCGTGAGGCCGCCACCGACACGTGCGCCGCCGTCTTTCTGGAGCCGGCACTCGGCGAAGGCGGCGTCGTTCCGGCCCCCGAGGGATACCTTCGTGCGGCCCGCGAGGCGTGTGACGACTCGGGCGCCGGGCTCGTGGTCGACGAGATCCAGAGCGGCATCGGGCGTACCGGCGCGTGGTTCGCTCACCAGCGCGAGGGCGTGCGTCCCGACATCCTCACGCTGGCGAAGGGGCTCGGCGGCGGCCTGCCGATCGCCGCGTGTATCGGCGTGGGCCCGTACGGCTCCGTCTTCGAGAAGGGCGACCACGGCAGCACGTTCGGCGCGAACCCAGTGGCCTGCGCGGCTGCCCTGGCCGTGCTCGACGCCATCGAGCGCGAGAAGCTGCTCGACAGCGTGAGCGAGGTCGGGGACAGGCTCGCCTCCGGAGTCGCGGCCGTCGCCCATCCCCTTCTGACCGGGGTGCGCGGACGCGGGCTGTGGCTCGCCCTCGTCCTCGGCCGGCCCGCCGCGGGGGCAGTGGAGCAGGCGGCCCGGGAGGAGGGTTTCCTCGTCAACGCCGTCCAGCCGGACGCGGTGCGCCTCGCCCCTCCGCTCGTCATCACCGCGGAGGAGGCCGCGTCCTTCGTCGAGGCGCTCCCACGGATCCTCGACGCGGCCGACGCGCCCAGCAAGGAGCCCGACAAGGAGCCCGACAGGGGGCACTGACCCATGACGCGCCATTTCCTGCGCGACGACGATCTGTCGCCTGCCGAGCTGAGTCAGGTCCTCGGCGTCGCCGACGCGATGAAGAAGGACCGGCACGCCAGCCAGCCGTTGGCCGGGCCGAGGACCGTCGCCCTCATCTTCGACAAACCGTCCACCCGTACCCGCCTGTCGTTCGCGGTCGGTGTCACCGAGCTCGGTGGGGCGCCGCTGGTGATCGACACCCAGACGAGTCAGCTGGGCCGGGGCGAGCCCGTCGAGGACACCGCACGCGTGCTCGAGCGGCAGGTCGCCGCGATCGTGTGGCGGACGTTCGGGCAGGAGCGCCTGGAGACGATGGCGTCGGTCAGTCGGGTACCGGTGGTGAACGCGCTCACCGACGCCTTCCACCCCTGTGAGGTCCTCGGCGACCTGCAAACCATCCGCGAGCACAAGGGGGGGCTGTCCGGCGTCGCTCTGACCTACCTGGGGGACGGTGCCAACAACATGGCTCACTCGCACCTCCTGGGGGGCGCGGCGGCGGGGCTGCGCGTCACGATCGCGACGCCCGACGCGTACCGTCCCGACCCGGCGGTGCTGCGGCGGGCGGAGGAGATCGCCTCGGCCACCGGTGGCTCAGTGGCCGTCACCCATGACGCGAAGGGGGCGGCGCGCGGTGCGGACGTCCTCGCCACCGACGTGTGGACGTCGATGGGCCAGGAGGCCCAGGATGAGACACAGCAGGCCGCACGCATCGCGGCGCTCCGCCCGTACGCCCTCGACGACGAGAAGGTCGCGCTGGCGAGGGATGACGTGATCGTCCTGCACTGCCTCCCCGCCCACCGTGACGAGGAGATCGCGGCCTCCGTTATCGACGGTCCGCACAGCGTCGTCTGGGACGAGGCGGAGAACCGCCTGCACGCCCAGAAGGCGCTGCTCACCTTCCTGCTGGAGCGGCCGTGAGAACCGACCAGGTCCCGATCACCAAGGCGGCGCGGCACTCCCGCATCGCCGACGTGCTGAGCCGCCGCCAGGTCCGTTCGCAGGGGGAGTTGGCGGCCCTCCTCGCCGACTCCGGGGTGACGGTCACCCAGACCACCCTGTCCCGCGACCTCGACGAGATCGGGGCGGTGAAGCTCAGGGCGACCGACGGCTCCCTCGTGTACGCCGTGCCGGGGGAGGGCGGAGAGCGCATCCCGCGTACGCGCGCGGTCCCCCCGGACGCCGCGGACGTACCGGATGCCAGGCTCGCGCGACTGGCCGAGGAGTTCCTCGTCTCGGCGGAACACTCCGCGAACGTCGTCGTGCTGCGGGTGCCGCCGGGGGGTGCCCATCTCCTGGCGTCAGCCATCGACCACGCCGACATGAGATCGATCATCGGTACCGTCGCGGGCGACGACACCGTCCTCGTCGTGTGCCGTGATCCGAACGGCGGCGCCGAGGTCGCCGCGTACTTCCTCGGGCTCGCGAGTCGCCGAGCCCTGCCAGAACGTCCGCGAACACATGAGTGAATGAGGGGTACCCCGTGACCGCCGAACTCGGGACAGAACGCGTCGTCCTCGCGTACTCCGGAGGGCTCGACACCTCCGTGGCCATCGGGTGGATCGCCGAGAAGACCGGAGCGGAGGTCGTCGCCGTCGCCGTCGACGTCGGACAGGGGGGCGAGGACCTCGAGACGATTCGCCAGCGCGCGCTCGCGTGCGGGGCTGTCGACGCCGTGGTGGCCGACGCCCGCGCGGAGTTCGCCGACGAGTACTGCTTCTCTGCGCTCAAGGCGAACGCCCTGTACATGGACAGGTACCCGCTCCTTTCCGCCCTGTCACGGCCGGTCATCGTCAGGCACCTCGTCCGTGTGGCGAGGGAGTACGGCGCCTCCACGGTCGCGCACGGCTGCACCGGCAAGGGGAACGACCAGGTGCGGTTCGAGGTGGGGACCTCGACCCTCGCGCCGGACCTCAGCGTGATGGCACCGGTGCGCGACTCCGGCATGACGCGTGACAAGGCGATCGCCTTCGCCCAGGAGAAGGGCCTGCCGATCGACGCCACGTCCAAGTCGCCGTACTCGATCGACCAGAATCTCTGGGGACGCGCGGTCGAGACCGGGTTCCTCGAGGACATCTGGAACGCGCCCGTCGAAGACATCTACTCCTACACCAAGGACCCCGCGCTCCCGCACGAGCCCGACGAGCTTGTGGTCACGTTCACCCACGGCGTGCCAACGGCGATCGACGGCCGGGAGCTCCCGCCGCTGCGGCTCATCGAGGAGCTCAACGCGCGCGGCGGCGCTCAGGGCGTGGGCCGCATCGACCTCGTCGAGGACCGCCTCGTTGGCATCAAGAGCCGCGAGGTCTACGAGTGCCCCGGCGCGATCGCCCTGATCACCGCCCACCAGGAGCTCGAGAACGTCACTGTCGAACGCGACCTCGCGCGCTTCAAGAAGGGCGTCGACCAGCGATGGGGAGAGCTCGTCTACGACGGCCTCTGGTACTCGCCGCTCAAGCACGCGCTCGACGCGTTCCTCGACGACGCCTCGGGCCCGGTCTCCGGAGACGTGCGCCTTGTCCTGCACGCTGGCCGCGCCGTGGTCACCGGACGCCGGGGCGCTCAGTCTCTCTATGATCACGAGCTCGCGACTTACGATACGGGCGATGCGTTCGACCAGAGCCTGTCCAAGGGTTTCGTCGAGCTGTGGGGGCTGCCGAGCAAGATCGCCGCGCGGCGGGACGGGGGCCTGCCGCCAGGCTGAGCGCATTGCCCATCTGGATGCTCGTCTCGATCTCGCTCGCGCGTCCTCGGCCGCGACGTAACGTGGTGTCCGTTCGTCCGCGGTAAGAGCCTGTTCGGCCGCCGCGCAGCGGAACAGTGGGTTGCTAGACAGGCTCTGGAGGAGGCCGGCCGTGAGCACACCGCCGATCCGGCTGTGGGGTGGCCGTTTCGAAGGCCACCCCGCGGAGGCGCTCGTCCGGCTGTCGACGAGCGTCCACTTCGACTGGCGGCTGGCTCCGTACGACCTGGCCGGGTCCCGTGCCCACGCGCGGGTGCTGCACCGCGCCGGACTGCTCGCCGACGACGAGCTGGAGCGGATGCTCGGCGCGCTCGACGACCTCGAGCGGGCATGCCGGTCGGGGGGGTTCCGCCCGACAGCCGCCGACGAGGACGTTCACACAGCGCTGGAACGCGGCCTGCTCGAACGGCTCGGTGCTCTCGGGGGTAAGCTGCGCGCGGGCCGCAGCCGTAACGACCAGATCGCTTCCGATCTCCGCCTGTACCTGCGCGACCAGGTCCGGCACATCGTCTCCCGCTTGGCCGAGGTGGAGACCGCGCTCATGGAGCAGGCGCGGCACCATCTGGGCACGCCAGCGCCGGGCATGACCCACCTGCAGCATGCACAGCCGGTCCTGCTCGCCCACCACCTGCTCGCTCACGCGCACGCGTTCACGCGGGACGTCGAGCGGCTACGCGACTGGGACCGGCGGGCCGCCGTGTCGCCGCTCGGGGCGGGCGCTCTCGCGGGTTCCTCCCTCCCACTCGACCCGCACGCGGTCGCGGACGAACTCGGGTTCGACGCACCCGCGGCCAACTCGATCGACGCCGTGAGCGACCGGGACTTCGCGGCGGAGTTCCTCTTCGCGGCCGCGCTCGCCGGGGTGCATCTCTCGCGGCTCGGCGAGGAGCTCGTCCTCTGGTCGTCGCGGGAGTTCCGCTGGATAGAGATCGACGACGCGTACGCCACGGGCTCGTCGATCATGCCGCAGAAGAAGAACCCTGACGTCGCCGAGCTGGCCCGGGGCAAGTCCGGGCGGCTGGTCGGGCACGTCGTCGCCCTGCTCACCACCCTCAAGGGGCTTCCGCTCGCCTACGACCGTGATCTCCAGGAGGACAAGGAACCGGTCTTCGACGCTGTCGACACGCTGATGCTCACCCTTCCCGCCGTGGGCGGGCTGGTGGCGACGATGCGCGTCAACGGCGAGCGCCTGGCCGAGATCGCCCCCGACGGGTTCGCGCTGGCGACCGATCTCGCCGAGCTGCTCGTCCGCGACGGCGTGCCGTTTCGCGAGGCCCATGAGGCCGTCGGCCACCTCGTCGTGTGGTGCCAGGTGCACGACAAGGACTTCACCGACCTCACGAACGACGACCTCGCCCAGGTATCCGACCATCTCACTCCGGGGGCCCGGGAGGTTTTGACCGTGGAGGGCGCGCTGGCCGCGCGTCGCACGTACGGCGGCACCGCGCCCGAGCGCGTGCGGGAGCAGCTGGCCGCGTTGAGGGAAACCGTCGACGCCCAGGCCGCCTGGGCGGCCGACGGGGGGTCGTCCGCGTGATCCGACCTGGCCGACCTGGCCGACCTGGCCGACCTGGGCGGCCTCCGCCCTGGCCGACCTGGGCGGCCTCCGCCCTGCCGTGTCTGGGGGTATCCCCGGGCGGGCTAGCACAGTCGGTCTGACCGAACGGCCCGCATCGGTCGTGGTTCCAAGCGGTTCGCGGTGCGGTGAAGCGCGGCCGCCGTCCAGCCGCGGACCCGCCTGAAGTGGTCCCGTCGTTCGCGGGACACCGACGCGGCCGAGCGCGCCGCCGCGGCGTCGTGCTCCAGCTGGGCGATGCGCTGCCGAATGATCTCATCTGTCCACACCACTGTCGCCGTCCTCGCCATTTGTGCTGCCAACCCCGTTCGTCTCCTTGTGACGGAACAGTAGGCGGCATTGCGGACAGATCACGTCCGCGATGAGAGACTTTCTTCCGTGGATACGCCGACCCGGTTGCTGCGCCTCCTGTCGCTGCTCCACGCTCGACCGGAGTGGCCAGGCCTCGAGCTCGCCGAGCGCGTGGGCGTCACGACACGCACGCTGCGTCGGGACGTGACACGCCTGCGCTCACTCGGGTACCGGATCGACGCCGTCACCGGAAAGTACGGCGGTTATCGACTCGGCGCCGGTCGAGGCCTTCCCCCGCTCTTGCTCGACGACGACGAGGCCGTCTCGGTCGCTGTCGGGCTCAGGGCCGTGACGGGTGGCACGGACTCGGGCCTCGAGGAGTCGGCGATGGCGGCACTGCTGAAGCTGGAGCAGGTTCTCCCATCCCGGCTCCGCGGGCGGATGACCGCCCTGCACGCGGTCACCGTCCAGCTCACCGGGGGCGTGGCGGCTGGTGTGGACCCAGGCGCACTCGTGACACTCGCCCAGGCGTCAAAGCTCTTGGAACGCCTCCGTTTCTCCTACGTCGACGGGGCCGGGCGGCGCAGCGCTCGCCTGGTTGAGCCGTACCGTCTGGTGCACACCGGCCGTCGGTGGTACCTCGTGGCGAGAGACGTTGATCGCGACGCGTGGCGGACCTTTCGGGTGGATCGGATCGAGACGCCCCGCGCCACGGGCAGCCGGTTCTCCCGCTCGGAGGAGCCCGACGCCGCCGCCCTGGTCGCCCGGGGCATCGCCTCGGCCCCTTACCCGATCCGGGCCCGCGTCGCGCTCAGGGTGTCGCGGCAGGAGGTCGCCCGGCTCGTGCCGCCAACCATCGGGATCGTCCAGCCCGCGGCCGACGGTGGGACAGTCCTCACCATCGGAGGAGAGACCGACTGGCTCGTCGGATATCTCTGCGGGCTCCCGTGCGCCTTCGAAGTCCTTGAGCCCGTCGAGCTCCGCGCGGCCGTACGCGCCCGGGGCGAGCGCCTGGCACGATCCCACGTCTAACAGCGCCGGAGGTCCGACACGTGGTCGCGAGACCCTCTATCGTGTCCGCGTGTCCACCGCTGACTCTGTCCTGCCGCGTTCCTTCTTCGACCGGCCGTCCATCGAGGCGGCCCCCGACCTCCTTGGACGGGTGATCGAGCACGCGGGGCCCGACGGGGTCGTGGCCGTGCGCCTGACCGAGGTCGAGGCGTACGCGGGGGAGGCCGACCCGGGCTCGCACGCCTATCGCGGGCGCACCGAGCGCAACGCCACGATGTACGGGGAGGCGGGCCATGTCTACGTGTACTTCACCTATGGAATGCACTGGTGCATGAACCTCGTCTGCCTCGGCCCTGGCACGGCCGCCGCGGTCCTGCTCCGTGCCGGCGAGGTTGTCGAGGGTAGAGAGCTGGCCCGGGAGCGGCGCCGCTCGCCGACACGCGATCAGGATCTCGCGCGGGGGCCTGCCCGCCTCACCCAGGCCCTCGGCATCGACCGCCCCTTCGACGGTGCCGATGTCTGCGATCCCGCGCGGCCCCTGCGTGTACGGTACGGGACGCCGGTCGAGCCCGCGCTCATCCGCTGCAGCCCCCGCACGGGCGTGGCCGCTGCCAAGGAGACCGAGTGGCGCTACTACATCGACGGTGACGGCTGCGTGTCGCCGTATCGTCCGCATGTACGGCGCCGCAGGACCGCGACGAGTCGGTAGCGTGAACGCGAGCACCCACACCGGACATGGAGGACGCGAACAGGTGGGCGACATCCTCGACGAGCTGGAGTGGCGAGGTCTGCTCGCCCAGTCCACCGACCCGGAGGCGCTGCGCAAGGCCTTGCATACGGGGCCTGTCACGTTGTATTGCGGCTTCGACCCGACCGCGGCGAGCCTCCATGCCGGTCACCTCGCGCAGATCCTCACCCTGCTCCGGTTTCAACGCGCCGGTCACCGCCCGATCGCGCTGGTCGGTGGGGCGACCGGTCTCATCGGGGACCCGAGCTTCCGGTCGGTCGAGCGGGCCCTGAACGACGTCGCTACGGTCGAGGAATGGGTGCGTCGGATCGGGCGGCAACTCCAGAGGTTCTTCGACTTCGATTCTGGGCGTGCGATCCTCGCCGATAACCTCGACTGGACCCACGGCCTCTCCGCGATCGAGCTGCTCCGTGATGTCGGCAAACACTTCAGCGTCAACCAGATGCTGCAGAAGGAGTCCGTGCGCGCCCGTCTCGAGGGCCCGGGGATCAGCTTCACCGAGTTCAGCTACACGGTGCTCCAGGCGTACGACTACCTGCAGCTATACCGCAGGTACGGCTGCACGTTGCAGATCGGGGGCAGCGACCAATGGGGCAACATCACGGCGGGTGCCGACCTCATTCGACGGGTAGCGGGAGTGACCGCCCACGCTCTCACGACGGCCCTGCTGACGAGGGACGACGGGTCGAAGTTCGGCAAGACGGCGGGCGGTGACAACATCTGGCTGGACGCCGAGCTCACGTCGCCGTACGCCTTCTATCAGTTCTGGATAGGCGCCGACGACCGCAAGGTCGGTACGTTCCTACGGGTCTTCAGCCTCCATGCCCCGGACGAGATCGAGGAGCTGGAGAAGCAGGTCGCGGAGCACCCGTCCGCGCGCGCGGCCCAGCGTGCCCTGGCCGCGGAGCTCACGACTCTGGTCCACGGTGCCGCCGAATGTGCGCGTGTGGAGCAGGCGAGCCGCGCCCTGTTCGGGCACGGCGCGCTCGAGGAACTGGACGAGCGGACAGTCGCGGCGGCGCTCGCCGAGGTGCCGCATACGACTGTCGGGCCGTCTGTCCCCCCGGTGGTGGAGCTCATGGTGCAGACCGGCCTCGCGGCGAGCAAGTCCGCCGCCCGCCGTACGGTCGCCGAAGGCGGCGCGTATCTCAACAATCGGAGGATCTCGGAGGCTGAGGCCCTCCCTACCGCGGACGATCTCCTGCATGGGAGGTTCCTCGTCCTGCGCCGAGGGAGAAGAGCGATCGCGGGTGTCGACGTCGTTCGCACGTAGGATCCGCGTCGTGCCTCGAGCGGTGTCGGGACAGCGGCGGGTGGGGGCCCAGAAGACAGGTGTATCCGTAGGTCGCGTCCAGAGCCGTTCGCCGGGGCGAGCCTGGTCGTGACGGTGTGGCGACGGGTCCGCCCCCGGTTCTGTCGTCGGCCGCGCGGCCGATTTGACGTCAGGCCCGGCGGTCCCTAGTGTTCTCAATGCCTCGCCGACAGCGCTGGCCAAGGGCCAGTGTCCGGAAGGGCTCCCCGATCTCGACGAATCTGCGCTACGATGGTGCTGGTTGCCTGAGAGAGGGTGACCGGGAAGGTCTGGACCACCGATTTGGTGGGGCCACATCAGACCGGTAACATGGTCGAGCCCCGGGAGGGTCGAGAGACCCGAACGGTGTGCGTCCGCTCCTTGAGAACTCAACAGCGTGTCAAAAGCTAGCGTAAGACCCCCGTTTGTAGGACGCGAGCTGCTTCGGCAGCGATGCGTTCTCCGACGGACAACGCTTCTGAAAGACGGGCGTGACCGAGGTTTCGCCCGTCGGCCAGAACCAATCATCCAAGGTGTTAGCGACCCACGGTTCGCCGTGGTCTCGCCATAGACCTCATACGGAGAGTTTGATCCTGGCTCAGGACGAACGCTGGCGGCGTGCCTAACACATGCAAGTCGAACGGTAAGGC
>JBOHCT010000089.1:0-16047 GCA_050699055.1 Streptosporangiaceae bacterium
CCCGACCCCAAGCCCAGGTCCTCCAGGGCTATCTCGTAGCGAACAGCGACGAGCCGGACCAGGCCGGGGTAGGCACCGAGCGGAGCGGCGCATTCCGCCGCTGCCTCGGTGGCCGCCGTCTCGAGGCGCTGGGAGTCGACCTCCGGGCCGATGACACATGGTGAGATCGCCAGCCGGCCCACGCCCGCCTCACGCAGCCGGCGGGCCGCGTCGTCGATGCCGGGAGCTCCGTCGAGGGACGCCGAGACGACGGGCACGGCCAGCCGGGAAGCGAGAAGCACGGTGGTCACATCGGCGGCTCGCGCGGCGGACTCGCCCCCGACGGTTGCGACGATGACGCCCTCGGCCCCGGTCGCGATACCGAGGAGACGGATCCGGTCAGCACGCGCGAGCCCGCTCGCCGCGAGGCGAACATGCAGGGCCTCGGCGAGCGCCGGGTGGGGCCCAAGGGGCTCGGTCAGGACCGCGAAGGCGCCCGTCTCCGCTATCGCCTCCCTGATCAGTCGGTCCATCTGGGGATGGGGCCCGGTCACCAGGGGGACGACCACGGCCGCCGGTGTCCGGGCGGAGCCTCCTGCCGCGAGATCAGCCAAGGCGTCCACGATGGTCGTCTCGGTTCCTTCGAGATGACCGAGTCGAACGTCAGCGTGCGGAAAGGCGGACCGGGTGAGGGTGGCGATCTCGGCGGAGACGCCGGCCTCGGCGTCACCCGCCGCACCTGGCACGGCGAGTACGAGGGCCGGCCTGTCCGGCGGTAGGTCGGATACCCGCGCGCGGCGGTGCCTTCCGCCGGGCAGCGGAACGCGTCTGCGAACGGGGAGGGCCTCGCGGGCTTGGCTCTCGTGAGTCACGGCCCCGAATTCTATTGAGTTGCCAAGGCCCGCGGGGACTTCGCGGAGATCCCCCGCGGCGTTGAGCTTTCCCTCGGACCGGTAGGACACGACCATTTCTGGTCGAAAGGTACAGGCTTGGGGCGCCCGCCGACGGAGGTGGAGTGGCGCACCGCGCCCTCCACGTCCATCCCTCCCCCGCATCGGCACCCGACCTGTCGCGAACCCGAGCAAATCAGGAACGCTCCGTAGTAGCCTCACGGAGTCCAGACGAGCATAGAACGTGACGATCGCTGAGAAATCTAGGGGAGACGGTTGGGAATTCGCGATCGAGGGTGGTTCAAATCTCCCGGGTTAATACGTTCCGTCCGATTTAAGATCGCGGCCCTGCTTCTGGTGCCGCTGCTGTCGCTCGCCGGTCTATGGGTGTTCGCGACGACCCTCACTCTGGGGGACGGTCTCAGGCTTCTCCACGTCGAGACGCTCCAGGACCACCTCGGCTACCCGGCTGGCGCGCTCGGCAGCGCCCTGCAGGAGGAGCGCCGCAGCACGCTGGTGTACCTCGGTGGCCACGGACCCGACGCGCGTGCCTCGATGGAGTCCCAACGGATCCGCACGGATCGACAGGCCGACCTGTTCCGGCGCCTGGCGAACGACCCCGACACGCAGAGCGTCGCCAGTGCACGGACGAGAAGCCGGACCAGCGAGGCGCTCACGAAGCTGCGGTCGCTGCACGACGCCCGGACCGCGATCGACTCCGGTGCCGTCAGTCGGACCCAGGCCTTCTCGACGTACTCGGACATCATCGCGGACATCAATCGTCTGGACGCCTCGCTGTCCACTCTGAGCGACCCGAGCGTCGCCAAGGAGTACCAGTCACTGGTGACGATGACCCGAGCGCGCGAAGCTCTCTCGCAGGAGGATGCCCTGTTCGCCGGCGCGCTCGCCGCGGGTCACCTCACCCCGAAGGAGCATGCCAAGTTCGTCAAGCTCGTGGGAGTCCAGCGGTACCTCTACTCCCAAGCGACGAGCGATCTCCCTGAGACCAACCGCGCCTACTACCGGAACATCACCGCCACCTCGCAGTTCGCACGGTTGCGGAAACTCGAGGACCGGGTGATCGGGAGTGCCCACGCCCCGATCACGGCCACCCGGTGGAAGGCCACGGCGGACTCGGTACTGACGAAGCTGCGCGGCCTCGAGCTGGCGGCGACGTCGAACGCCGCACAGCGCACCAGGCCGGTGGCCACCGGCATCATCCTGCGGATCGGGCTCGCTGGGGTGCTCGGGCTGTTGGCGCTTGTGGCCTCGATCCTCATCTCGGCCCGGATCGCGCGCTCGGTGCTCGGCGACCTCACTGGACTGCGCAACGCCGCACAGGAACTCGCCGACAGGCGGCTGCCCGGGGTGGTCAGGCGCCTGCGTCGAGGCGAGGACGTCGACGCCGCGGCGGAGGCTCCCTCGCTCGCGTTCCGTACGAGCGAGATCGACCAGGTGGGCCAGGCCTTCAACGCCGCACGTCGGACGGCCATCCAAGGAGCGGTCGAGGAGGCCTCCCTACGTCGCAGCGTCAACGTGATCTTCACGAACCTCGCCCGACGCAGCCAGGCTCTCCTGCACCGCCAGCTCAGCCTGCTGGACACGATGGAGCGCAGGAAGGCCGAGCCAGAGGAGCTGGGGGACCTGTTCCGCCTGGACCACCTCGCGACCCGCATGCGGCGCCATGCGGAGGGCCTGCTCATCCTGTCCGGTTCGGCGCCGGGACGCGGCTGGCGCAGGTCCGTCCCGTTGATCGACGTCGCCCGCGCGGCCGCGTCAGAAGTCGAGGACTACCACCGGGTGACCGTGCGTCCGATGCCCGGCATGGAGCTGGTCGGACAGGCCGTCGCCGACCTCGTCCACATGCTCGCGGAGTTGATCGAGAACGCGACGCTGTTCTCGCCGCCGCACACGCCCGTCCAAGTGACCGGCCAGATGGTCGGCAACGGTTTCGTGATGGAGATCGAGGATCGCGGGCTCAGCATGAGCCAGGACGACATGTCGTCCGCCAACGATCGGCTGGCGAACCCACCCGAGTTCGACCTTTCCGACAGCGCGCGGTTGGGGCTTTTCGTGGTCGGCCGGCTGGCCGAACGGCACGGTATCAAGATCACGCTTCGCCCTTCGGCGTACGGCGGGACGACCGCGGTCGTGCTCATGCCGCCAGAGATCATCGTGTCCGACAAAGCGGTTGAGCCGCCGCTCCACACAGAGGGCAACGTGGTCGATCAGGGCCGCACGAACGGGTGGCGTCCGGCGATCAGCGGCGGTAACGGCAGCGCTCCGCGGCGTGACGCGGAGCCGCGCGCAGGCCAACAACTCGCGCAAGCGGAGGGGGAACCCGCGGACCATCAAGGACCAGAGCGGCAGCCGCCCGCGCGGCGGCCCCGCCCAGAGCCAGACCACGAGCACAGCCGGCGTTCCTCATCACCACCCACGGTGACCGGAGGGGCCGCCAGGCTCGTGGATGGTCGTCCCGCTCTCCCCCGACGAGTTCGGCAGGCCAGTCTGGCCCCCCAGCTCAAGGACGATCCGGCCTTGAGTGAGGAGCCGCCCGGTGAAGACGAGGACGAGCGTTCGCCAGAGGAGCTCCGCATGATGCTGAGCTCCATCCAGCGAGGCTGGTTGCGCGGACGATCCGACGCCGGCGAGACGACAGGGGAAGATCAGACCGGTTCCATAGAGGCGGCCTCACGGTCGACAGACGAGGACGAGAGGTGAGCAGTTCGATGGGTGAGCTCAACTGGCTACTCGACAACCTTGTGAACGGCGTCGCGCCGGTGAGGGAGGCAGTGGTGCTCTCCAGCGACGGCCTGCTCGTCGGCTCTTCACAGGGACTCACCCGAGAGGACGCGGAACACCTCGCTGCGGTCGCGGCCAGCTTCCAAAGCCTCGCCCGCGGTGCCGCTACCCAGTTCGAAGGCGGAACGGTTCGTCAGACGATCGTCGAGATGGATTCGGCGTTCCTCTTCGTGACCGCGGCCGGCCGAGGCGCCTCCCTGGCCGTGGTGAGCGACGCGGACGCCGACGTCGGGCTCATCGCGTACGAGATGGCGATGCTTGTCAAGCGGGTCGGCCAACACCTGTCCACCACTCCTCGGACGACCGCGGACCTGATCGACGCTGAAGGCGCGTGACCCTTGATGGTGCCGGCAGACGGCGAGTGGCTCGACGATGAGGCCGGTCCTCTGGTCCGGCCCTATGCGTTGACGCAGGGCCGAACCCGGCCGGCCCAGGAAGCCTTCGACCTGATCACCCTGATCGTCACCGCGGGCGCTTCGCCCGCTGAGACAGCGGGATTCGGGCCGGAGCACGTCGCCATCCTCGATCTGTGCCGTCGTCCGCTCTCCGTGGCGGAAGTGGCCGCGAGGCTCAACCTCCCCCTCGCGGTCGTCCGTGTCCTTGCGGGGGACCTGCTCGAACAAGGTCTGATCGTCGTTCGCCAGCCGTCCCCCGTGAGCCAACTGCCCGATGAGCGTGTACTCAAGGAAGTGATCAATGGACTCGAAGCGCTCTGACTCCGACCCGCAGCCCGCCGCCATGCCCCTCGCCGTCAAGATCCTGGTGGCCGGCGGCTTCGGCGTGGGCAAGACAACCTTGGTCGGCGCCGTGAGCGAAATACGGCCGCTGCGAACCGAGGAGTTGCTCAGCTCCCAGAGCGTTGGGGTCGACGACACGGCAGGGGTCGAAAAGAAGGGCACCACGACCGTCGCGATGGACTTCGGACGTATCACGTTTCGCGATGGCCTCGTCCTCTATCTGTTCGGCACCCCTGGACAGGACCGCTTCTGGTTCATGTGGGACGAGTTGGCGCTCGGCGCGTTGGGGGCCGTCGTACTCGCCGACACCAGGCGGCTGGCCGACTGCTTTCCTTCCGTCGATTACTTCGAGCGGCGCCGGGTACCGTTCATTGTCGGCGTGAACTGCTTCGAAGGTTCTGCCCAGTACGAGGCCGGAGAGATTCGAGCCGCCTTGGACCTGGATCCGCGGGTGCCGGTGGTCCTCTGCGACGTACGGGAAAAGGAATCCAGCAAGAAGGTCCTGCTCACGCTCGTACAGCACGTGGTCAAGTCCATGGAAAACCGCAAGGACGCGAGCGTATCCGCCACGAGCTACTAGATGACGCCACATCGACAGACCAAGGAGCTGGGTACACGCTGTGATAGCGCTGAGAGAGTCCGTCGGGACCAGCCCCGCATCCGTACATGGGCTGGGGAACGTATGAGGCACGTGAGATTCGCGCGGACCGCCTCCGTCACCGCGCTCGCCGCAGTCTTGTCCATCGCCGCTTCCTGCGGCGGTCTCGGTAGCGGCGGCCCGAAAACGCGCAGCGTGCCCGACATCACCACGCAGGACCAGATCGGGCCGCTTGAAGGTCACCTCGACCTGGTCGCGTGGACGGGATACGTGGAGTCAGGCAAGAACGACAAGAGCGTGGACTGGGTCCACCCCTTTCAGCGACGGACCGGATGCGACGTTACCGTCAAGGTCGCCGACACCTCGGACGCGATGGTCAGTTTGATGCGGACCGGGGACTATGACGGCGTCTCCGCCTCCGGTGACTCCTCCTTGCGGCTGATCAACGAAGGCCTGGTGGCACCGGTCAACACGAACCTCGTGCCAAACTACGCGGACATCGCGTCGTACCTGAAGGATCAGCCGTACAACTCCATTGACGGACAGATGTATGGTATCCCGCACGGCTACGGCGCGAATGTCCTCATGTACCGCACCGACAAGATCCATCGGGTACCGAAGTCATGGGGAATCGTCTGGCGCCATGACTCCCCCGCGGCGGGTCACATCACGGACTACGACTCGCCGATCTACATCGCCGACGCCGCCGTGTATCTCAGGGCCCACCGTCCGGACCTGCACATCACAAACCCATACGAGCTGACGGAGGAGCAGTTCGACGCCGCGGTGGCCCTGCTCAAACGGCAGCGTCCGAATATCAACCAGTACTGGGCGAACTACCTGGACGAGTTCCACTCCTTCAAGATCGGCGACAACCTGGCGGGAACAGCCTGGCAAGTCACCGCCAACGTCGCCCAGAGCGAAGGAGTACCTGTCGCCACCACGATTCCGAAGGAAGGAGCCACCGGATGGTCTGACACGTGGATGATCTCGTCTGAGGCGGAGCACCCCAACTGCATGTACAAGTGGATGAACTGGATCGCGTCACCGCAGGTCCAGGCGCAGGTCGCCCAATGGTTCGGTGAGGCGCCCGCCAACCCCAAGGCGTGTCGCTACACGGGGAAAGAATTCTGCAAGGAGTACCACGCGGGCGATCTTTCCTTCTACAAGAAGCTCGATTTCTGGCGGACACCCGTGCGGGACTGCGGTGACTCCCGCGGTGACGCTTGCGTCCCGTACTCCCGGTGGTCCCAGGCCTGGACGGAGATCAAGGGCTGAACTAGTCCCGGCCGCGGCGGGTCCCCACCATATGCGGGTGGGCCTTTCGCGGCACCCGGACCCCGAGTGGCCCCGCCAGTACGATCTTGGTCCCGCCGGTACGAAAATTTGTCCGCTTTGCCGGTACTCATCGGACCACTCTTACATTCATGGGACCACTCTTGGACTGACCAATGCGGGCGAATAGCCTCTCGAACGGCGTGTCACACCTGACCATTGCCCTTGATGGCCTGCAGGGCCAGCCAGAAGGTCACCCGGTCCTGCGTCGACGCGAGGGAACGGTTCGTCAACTCCTCGACCTGTGCGAGGCGGTAGCGAACCGTGTTGCGGTGGATGTACAGCCGTCGCGCCGTCGCCTGGACGGACGCGTCCAGCTCGAGAAATGTACGCAGGGTGACGACGAGCTGGCCGCCGTTCTCCTCGTCGAAGCAGAGAATCGGCCGCAGCGTCTCCCAGCCGAGGTCGCGCAAGGGCAGGTCGGGGTTCGCGAGCAGGAGCTGCGGGAGGCTCAGCGGCTCCCCTTCGTGGACGCCGGTCCCCCTGGTGAGGGCGTCCCGGGCCTCGAAGTAGCTCCACCGCAGGCCCTCGATTCCTTCGTAGCGACCTCCGATGCCGACGCCGGCCCCCGTGCCGATGTGTGAGAGGTACTCGACCATCATGTGGGCCACGTCGCGCAGCGGCTGCTCTTCGCCGACCAGCGCGGCGAAGTAGCTGTCGACCAGTCCGGTGATGAGTGGCTCGCGAGGAGTCTCGCGCAGCGAGTACAGGCTCCACGGGACCGTACGCAGCAGCCGCGGGTCGGACTCGAAGCTGCCGAGGACCACGGCGTGACGGTCGCCCGGAGAGAAGCCGTAGGGTGCGAGCCGACGCGCGCCCTCGTGCGCGGAGATCGCTCCGCGCACGATGTCCTCCACCACCTGTCCCACCAGTTCGCGGCGGCCCCGCAGGACGGCCTGCCGCCGTGCGAGCTCGAGCCCGACCAGACTCACGGCGTAGGGTGCGACATCGAGACGCGCGGCGGTCCGCCGCACGCAGAGGAACGCGACGAGGCGGCCGTCGATCTCGACGGGCCGTACCAGGATCGCCGGCAGCTCTTCGTCGGTCCGGTCCGCGCCGGTACGAAGGATCTGTTCGATGGGCCAGGCCGCCCTGTCCGGGGCGCTCGCGAGCACCGTGCCGTGATAGTCGACGACGCACACCGGGGCGTCGACCATTCGCCGGAGCATCCGAACGAGGGCGCGGAGCCCTTGCCCGGTCAGCAGCGTCCGGGCAAGGGTGTCGTGGTCGTCGAGCAGCTGCCTGAGCCTGCCGTAGTGCCCCTCGGCGATCCGGTCGGCGATGAACTGGGTGACCGCGATGAACGGGGTCGCGTAAGGAACCTCGAAGACGGGGATCTCGTGTTCGGTCGCGGCGGCGAGGAACGCGTCCGGGACGTTGTGGTGCGACAGCCCGGTGCCGAACCCGAGGGCGGCGGCACGAGCGCCTGCCACGTGATGAACGAAGCGCCGCTGCTGGTCCGCGGACACCTGGCTGATCCCGGTGGTGAGGACGACCTCGCCTCCACGGAGAAACGGCCCTGGGTCGGGGAGTTCCGTGATCGTCACCCACGTGATGTCGCGGCGCAGACGATCATGGCCCCAGCGCACAGTCAAACGGAGAGAGGGCTCGTCGACGATCTCTCGCAGCAGCACCACGCGTGAGTGTACGTGTGCACAGTGCTACGCGCAAACACTGTGCGTGAAGACATTTCCGGCGAAAGCGTCGCCCGATAGTGTCCCAAACATCCGTTTGTAGGTAGCGGTCGCGCAAATAGGGTGGATGGACCAGGGAGCGGGTCAGCTGAGCGAGCATGGCGAGGCGGAGGAGGGAGTCGCAGTGGGCCTGCGGCGACCGACGAACTCCGGGGCCCCGCGGAAACGCGGCAGCGTTTTCGTGGGGTGAGGTCCCAGCGGCCCTATTTGCGCGACCACTAGGTACGCCGACCGGACGAGGACACCGTGGAGCAGACCTGGGTCCGTATCGGAGGGGTCCCCACGACAGGCGACGTGTGGGACGACGTGGTGAGTCCTTACGACGGGCGACTAGTCGCGCGGGTCCCACGGTGCGGTCCTCAGGAGGTGGAGGCCGCCTGCTCGGCGGCTGGCGTCGCTTTCCTGGCACGCGGGTTTCTCCCCGACCAACGTGCCGATGTTCTCGAAGAGTCGGGCAGGTTACTGGCCGAACGCAGGGATGAGTTCGCCAGGACCATCGCCATGGAGGCCGGGACACCCGTCCGTCGGGCGCGGTGCGAGGTCGACGTGGCCGCGGCCACCGTCCGTCTCGCGGCAACCCAGACACGTGCGTTCACCGAGAGTTCGTTCTCGCGCCCGGCCGCGCCAGTCCCGGGCAGTACCGGCAGTACCGGCAGTACCGGCAGTACCGGCAGTACCGGCAGTGTCGGTCTTGCCCTGCGAACGCCGTCCGGGGTCGTCGCCGCCCTCACACCTTCGAACCGCCCCCTGGAGGCGGCCGCGAGGGCGCTCGGCGCGGCCGTCGCAGCGGGCTGTCCGACCATTCTCAAGCCGTCCGCCCGCGCGCCGCTGAGCGGCATCCGGTTGGCCGAGCTCTTGATCGAGGCGGGGTGCCCGGTCGAGTGGATCTCGGTGCTGACCGGCCCCGGGCCCGAGGTCGGCGGTACGCTTGTCCGCCACCCGGTGCCCCGGGTCATCGTGTTCTCCGGGTCCCCGAACGCGGCCGCCGCGGTCTCCCGGGCCGCCGGGGCCAAGCGGGTGATGCTGAGCGAGGATCGAGCCGTCATCACCGTCGTAGAGGCCGACGCCGACCTGCGCCGTGCCGCGACGCGGCTCGGACGGCTCGGGCGGCACGGCCCGACGCCGTTCCAACGGGTGCTCGTCCACGAGTCCGTCAAAGACGCCTTCCTCGACGCGCTCGTGGGTGTGCTCGGCGCCCTGACGATCGGCGACCCTTTCGAGGAGGCGACGGACGTCGGACCGACCCTCGATCCCGAGGCCGCCGGACGCGTACTCGCCGCCGTCGCCGCGGCGGAGGACGCCGGCGCCACGCTCGTCCTCGGCGGCGAGACCCACGACCGGGCACTCGGGCCCATCGTGCTCATCGGCCTGCCCGCGGGAGCTGCGCTCCCCCGGGAGAAAGGTACGGCGCCAATCGTGGCCGTCGACGGCTACCGCTCGCTGAGCGACGTGGTCGCGACGCTCGACGCGGAGCCCCAGGCGATCCAGGTCGGCGTGTTCACGCAGCGCATCGACGCCGCCCTGCGGCTGATCTGGGGCCTGCGATCCGGCGACATCCTGCTGAACGACGTACCAGAGCCTGTCGACCGCACGTTCGCCGATCCCGGCGAGTGGCACGGCCTGACGACGGAGGTGTCGCGCGCGGTGGGTGAGCTGACGGAGCTGCGCTATGTCCACATCGCGTCGTAGGGGGCGTCATGAGGGGCGATGGCCGATGCCACGGTTCTCCATGCTCGGGCCGGACCAGGAGACGGGCACGCGGGACACCGACTGGCGACCCGCTCCCGGCGAGCGCCACGGCCCGGTGACCGCCCCTGCGGTCAGTCTGCACGGTCTACACAAGGACTTCGGGCCCGTGCACGCCGTCGCCGGGATCGAGCTCGAGATCCGGCACGGGGAGTTCTTCGGCCTGCTCGGCCCGTCGGGCTCGGGAAAGACGACCGTGTTGCGGCTCGTCGCGGGCTTCGAGCGGCCCACGTCGGGGCGCATCCTGCTCGAAGGCCGCGACGTCGGCCGGCTGCCGCCGTTCCAGCGCGACGTCAACACCGTGTTTCAGGACTACGCGCTGTTCCCGCACATGAGCGTGCTCGACAACGTGGCGTACGGCCTCCGGGTCAGGCGGGTGCCGAAGTCGCGCCGCCGGCGGCTCGCCGAGGAGGCCCTGGCGACCGTACGGCTCACCGGGTACGGCGGGCGGAGGCCGAGCCAGCTCTCCGGCGGGGAGCAGCAGCGGGTCGCGCTGGCGCGGGCACTGGTGAACCGGCCCAAGGTGCTGCTCCTCGACGAGCCTCTCGGGTCCCTCGACCGCAAGCTCCGTGAGGAGATGCAGGGCGAGCTGAAGCAGCTGCAGCGCGAGGTCGGGATCACGTTCGTGTTCGTCACCCACGACCAGGACGAGGCGCTGACGATGAGTGACCGCATCGCCGTCTTCAACCATGGCCGCGTCGAGCAGGTCGGTTCCCCCGCGGAGCTGTACGAGCGTCCGAGCAGTGGCTTCGTGGCCGGATTCGTCGGCACGTCGAACCTTCTCGACGGGGCCGCGGCCCGGCAGATCCTCGGGGCCGACGGCACGTACATGGTGCGACCCGAGAAGATCCGCGTCGCGACAGACCTCGATGGCGAGGTCCCTGACGGCGAGGTCGCGACAGTAGGCAGCGTACGAGACGTCGACTACGTCGGGTCGCAGACCCGGTTCGTCGTAGATCTCGACGCGGGCGGCGAACTGGTCGCGTTGCAGCAGAACCTACAGACGTCGTCGATGGACGTCTTGGGCTATATCGGCGCACGCGTACGCCTGCGCTGGCGCAAGGAGCACAACTTCCGCATCGAGGAGATCTCGTGACGGCAACGGACAGGAGAACAAGCATGCGCGCGAAACGAGTCGTGGGCGCGACGCTGTCGGCAGGTCTGCTTGCTCTGGCGGCCGCCTGCGGAAGCACCGGTGGCGGCGGATCGGGCGGCGGATCGGGCGGCGGATCGGGCGGCGGATCGGGCGGCGGATCGGGCGGCCTGACCGTCCCCGACGTGCCCATGAAGAAGCATCTCGGCCCCTCCGAGGATCAGCTGAACGTCCTCGCCTGGCCCGGTTACGCGGAGGACGGCTCCACCGACCCGAAGATCGACTGGGTGACGCCGTTCGAGAAGAAGACCGGCTGCCAGGTCAATGTCCGGGTCTTCGGGACCTCGGACGAGGCGGTCAGCCTGATGAAGACGGGCCAGTACGATGTCGTCTCGGCGTCGGGCGACGCCTCCCTGCGGCTCATCTACGGGGGGTACGCCGCCCCTGTCAACACCAAGCTGATCCCCAACTACGGCGAGCTGTTCGGCTTCCTCACCGGGCAGCAGTGGAACTCGGTGGGCGGCCAGTCCTACGGCGTCCCGCACGGGTGGGGAGCGAACCTGCTGATGTGGCGGAAGGACGCGGTCAAGCATCCGCTCCATTCGTGGGCCCCCGTCTTCAACAAGAACAGCCCCTACGCCGGCAAGATCACGGCGTACGACTCGCCCATCTACATCGCGGACGCGGCCGTCTACCTGATGAAGCACCGGCCCGACCTGGGCATCAAGAACCCGTACGCGCTCGATCAGAAGCAGCTGAGCGCGGCCGTCGAACTGCTCAAGGGCCAGCGGCAGGGGATCAGCGAGTACTGGGCCGACTACCTGAAGGAGCTCCAGTCCTTCAAGACCAAGGACACCGTCGTGGGAACCGCGTGGCAGGTCACGGCCAGCCTGGCGAAGTCGCAGGGTGTCCCGATCAAGACCACCGTGCCGAAGGAGGGGACGACCGGCTGGTCCGACACGTGGATGCTCTCGTCGAAGTCCAATCACCCCAACTGCGCCTACCGATGGATGAACTACATCATCTCGCCGAAGGTGCAGGCCGAAGCCACGAGCTACTTCGGCGAGGCACCGGCCAACCCGAAGGCCTGCGCCCTGGCCGACGACCCGCACTTCTGCAAGACCTACGGCGCGAAGGACAAGAAGTTCCGCGAGTCGATCTGGTTCTGGCGCACCCCCATCTCCGACTGCCTTGACGGTCGCACCGACATCAAGTGCACCGACTACGGCGACTGGACCCAGGCCTGGACCGAGATCAAAGGCTGAGACGGTACGCGTGAGCTACGGGCGGGGCTGGCCTCCCCGTCCCGCCCGTAGCCCCGGAGGGAGCCATGAGCACGACGCCGGTCGACCCGACCGTCGGCGACGCCCGTCGCGGGCGGGCCCGAAGCCTGTCGGGGTGGCTGTACCAACGGCCGCGCGTCCGCCTGTCCGCGCTGCTGTCCGCGCCCCTGCTGTGGCTCGTCGTGGTCTACCTGGGGTCGCTGGCGGCGTTGCTCATGGCGGCGTTCTGGACCACCAACGACTTCACCGGACAGGTCGTTTACACCTGGACGCTGGAGAACTTCAAGACCATCATCACGATCCCGGTCTACAGAAAGATCGTGCTGCAGTCGATCTTCGTGGCGGCCTCGGTCACGGTGGTCGACGCGGTCATCGCGCTGCCTATCGCGTTCTACATGGGCAAGCTGGCCTCGCCCCGTACGCAGCGTTTCCTCGTCCTCGCCATTCTCATGCCGTTGTGGGCGAACTATCTCGTCAAGCTCTACGCGTGGCGGGTGATGTTCGCCAACGGGTCGGTGATCGACTCCGTCCTGCGCCCCCTGGGTCTCGGCAGTCCCGGTTACGGGCTCGCCGCCACGATCGTCGGCCTCGCCTACCTCTGGCTCCCGTACATGATCCTGCCGCTGTACGCCGGCTTCGACCGGTTGCCGAACTCCCTGCTCGACGCGTCGAGCGACCTCGGGGCGCGGTCGGGCCGGACCTTCCGCGCGATCGTCCTGCCCATCGTCTTCCCCGCCCTCGTGGCCGGGTCGATCTTCACGTTCTCGCTGTCCCTGGGGGACTACATCGCACCGCAGATCGTCGGCGGCGCCACGCAGCTCATCGGCAACGTCGTCTACGACAACATCGGCGCCGCGAACAACCTGCCGTTCGCGGCGGCCGTGGCGACACTGCCGGTGATCGTGATGCTCCTGTACCTGTTCGCGGTGCGTCGTACCGGCGCGCTGCAGAACCTCTGAGGCGGTGGCCGGATGACACTCTCCAGGCTGACGCGGGTCGCGCTGACCGCGGCGGTGATCGTGGCGCTGATCATCATCTACGTGCCGCTCTTCGTCGTGGTCGTCAACTCGTTCAACGCCGACAAGGCGTTCGGCTGGCCGCCGACCGACCTGACGCTCGAGTGGTGGCGGCGGGCGGCCTCGAACCTGGGCCTCAGGTCGGCCATCTGGACCAGCGTCAAGGCCGCGGTCGCCGCCACGGCCCTCGCCCTGACGCTCGGCACGATGGCGTCGTTCGCCGCCCAGCGGTACCGCTTCTTCGGCCGTGGGGGAGTGTCGCTACTCGTCGTGCTGCCCATCGCGCTGCCCGGCATCGTCACGGGGATCGCGCTGAACAACGCGTTCAACACGCTGCTCTCGCCGCTCGGCCTCGGCCTCGGGTTGTTCACCGTGATCGTCGGCCACTCGACGTTCTGCATCGTCGTGGTGTTCAACAACGTGCAGGCCCGGCTGCGCAGGGTCGGCACCGGCCTCGAAGAAGCGTCGATGGACCTGGGCGCCGACACGTTCACGACGTTCCGTTACGTCACGCTTCCTGTGCTGCGGTCCGCGCTGCTGGCCGGCGGGCTGCTGGCGTTCGCGCTGTCGTTCGACGAGATCATCGTGACCACGTTCACCGCGGGGGCGGGCACCGTCACCCTGCCGATCTGGATCTTCCAGAACCTGTTCCGGCCCAACCAGGCCCCGATCGTGAACGTCGTCGCCGCACTCTTGATCGTGGTCTCGATCGTCCCCATCTACATCGCTCAACGGCTGTCCGGAGACACCTCCGGAGGAGGCCGCCTGTAGTCCGCACTAACGAGGGGCCCGTAGTCCGCCGTACGAAAGGCCGGTAGTCCGCCGTAACGAAAGGATTGGGCGATGGAGTCACCGAAGCTCATGGACGTACGCAACTTCGTCGACGGCACGCTCGTCGACGCGGCCGACGGCCGCACGGCCGCCCTGGTCGACCCCGCGACAGGGGAGGTCTTCGCGCACGCGCCGGTGTCGGGACCCGAGGACGTCGACCGGGCGATGAAGGCCGCGGCGAACGCCTTCGAGACGTGGCGCTGGACGACGCCCGCCGAACGCCAGCTCGCGCTGTCGCGGCTGGCCGACCGCCTCGAGGAGCACGCCGACGAGCTGGTCGCGCTCGAGTCGAGCAACACCGGCAAGCCGCGGGAGCTCACGATGAGCGAAGAGATCCCGATGGTGCTGGACCAGCTGCGGTTCTTCGCCGGAGCCGCACGCGTGCTCGAGGGCAGGTCCGCCGGGGAGTACATGGCCGGCCACACGTCGTTCGTCCGCCGCGAGCCGGTCGGGGTCTGTGCCCAGGTCACGCCGTGGAACTACCCGATGCTGATGGCGCTATGGAAGTTCGCCCCCGCCCTGGCGGCCGGGAACGCCGTCGTCCTCAAGCCGTCGGACACCACCCCCGTCACGACCGTACGGATGGCCGAGCTGGCGGCGGAGTTCCTGCCGCCCGGCGTCTTCAACGTCGTGTGCGGCGACCGCGACACCGGCCGGCTCCTCGTCGGGCACGACATTCCCGAGATGGTGTCGATCACCGGCTCGGTGCGCGCGGGAACGGAGGTGGCGTCCGCCGCGGCGAAGGACCTCAAGCGGGTCCACCTCGAACTCGGCGGCAAGGCACCGGTGATCGTGTTCGACGACGTGGACGTCGCGACCGCGGTCGAGGGGATCGCCGAGGCCGGGTACTTCAACGCCGGCCAGGACTGCACAGCCGCGACGCGGGTGCTCGCCGGCCCGCGGGTCCACGACGATTTCGTGGCCGCACTCACCGAACACGCCGGCGAAGTCAAGACCGGCCCTCCCGAGGACGACGACGTCTTCTTCGGGCCCCTGAACAACGCCGATCAGCTCGCCCGCGTGAGCGGCTTCGTCGACCGGCTGCCCGAGCACGCCTCTGTGCGCTCGGGTGGTTCGCGCGTCGGGGACCGCGGCTACTTCTACGCCCCGACCGTGATCTCCGGTCTGCGACAGGACGACGAGGCGAGCCAGCACGAGATCTTCGGCCCCGTCATCACCGTCCAGCGGTTCTCCGACGAGGACGAGGCCGTGCGCTGGGCCAACGGCGTGCCGTACGGCCTCGCGTCCAGCGTCTGGACGAAGGACCACGGCCGCGCGATGCGGACGGCCAGGCGGCTCGACTTCGGATGCGTGTGGATCAACTGCCACATCCCGCTCGTAGCGGAGATGCCGCATGGTGGGTTCAAGCACTCCGGCCGCGGCAAGGACCTGTCGATGTACGGGCTGGAGGACTACACCCGAGTCAAGCACGTCATGACGAACATCGAGGCGTAGGAGGATCGCACACGCTTCCGGACCCCACCCCTGGGTCCGAAGCGTCTTAAGTGCCCGCTCTGACCGTACGACGCCGCGGCCGGGCTCGCGGACACGCGCTCGAGGGACGGAACGTGCCCATTGCGGACCGGTTCTGACCGCAGTTCCTCCTACAGTCAGCGGAAACGAACATCGGCACAAGGGGACGCCATGCTGCCCGTCGTATTCACCGAGGCACTGGTCCGCGAACGGCAGGCGGAGCTACGCCGCGCCAGCCGCCCGCGAACCGTGCCCCGTGCCCGCCGGCGAAACCGACTCATGCGCGCGGGCCGGCACGGGCTCGGCTACCTCCTCATCGAACTCGGCGCGCGCCTCGCCGTCGAGAGACAGCCACAGCCGGTGACCGCACGCTCGAGGTCCTGACCCGCAGACACCTACGGCGATCGCCATCACCTGGTCGACAGGCTCTATCCGGGCCAGGCGCGCTGGCGACCGGTCTGGGCTAGATCCGGAAGCAGAGGTTCAGGAAGCGTTCCGCGAGGGCGGCGTCGCCGCGTACCGTGCCGCCGTTGATGCGCCCGTAGGCGGTCAGCACGGACGTGGCCGGGT
>JBOHCT010000090.1:0-16018 GCA_050699055.1 Streptosporangiaceae bacterium
ACGTTGACGTGCCCTTGCGCCCACACGGTGCTTGGCATGGAGTGGATGTACTCGCCGCTGTTGGAGATGCGCACCGCCCAGTAGATGAGCTCGTGGTAGTAGCCGGGCTGGCCGGGCTGGATGCCGGGTGAGGTCATCCAGACCGGGTTGCTCTTGTTCATCGTCAGGTGGGTGCCGCTGGTGGTGTAGTACTTGTACTCCCCGCCGCGGCCCATACTCACGGGCCAGTGGTTGATCGGTTTGCCGTTGCGGTAGACCTTGAGCTGGTGGGTCTTGGCGCTGGCATTGACGATCATGCGCGGCCCGACCGTGTAGCGGACGGACAAGTTGTGGGCGCCGTACATGCCCTTCGCGCCGCGTACGCTGGCCAGGTGCGCGACGAGGTGGATCTTCTCGCCGCTCGGCCAGTAGTGACGGGGTCGGAAGACGACCTGGTCGTCGGTGACCCAGCGCCAGGCGCCCTCGACCGGATCGGACATCTTCACCTGAAGCGCGCGTTCTACCGCCTTCTTTCGGCTGATCGGCTCGGTGAAGTCGAGGACGAGCGGGAAGCCGACGCCGACGGTCCCGCCGTCGGGCGACGGCCAGCCGAGTGAGGGGGCGAAGGTGGAGTGCGGCTTCTTGGTGGTGAACGTCGAGCTGGCTCGGGATGGCTCGTCGGCGTGGCCCCGCGCGATGGCCGTCACCGTGTAGTGCGCCGAGGGGCTCATCGTCCAGCGAGAGATCCACATGGTGCGGTCGGAGTTGTAGAGGCCCTTCAGGTCGCGGCCGTCGGGCGAGGTCACCGTCACCCGATCCAGCCGTCCGCCGGTCGCGCGGACGACCACGGTGCGGTCTGGCCGTACGTGGTGAGCGCCGCTCGCTGGGGTGATGGTGATCGTCGCAGGCGCGGCCGACGGTGTCGCCGATCTGGTCGCGGCCGTCGGCTCCACGGCGCTACTGCAGCCCGCAAGCAGCGCCACCGTACCGCAGAGCACGACCACCGGGTGTGCCCTACGCACCCTCTCGCTGCGCACGCCCGCCACCCCAACCCCCTGCCGGTTGATCGACGTTCCTGTAGTCAAACGCCGCAGCCTCCGGTGCAGTTGCCCGCGACTCGCGATCACCCGGCCACTGTCACCGAATTGTGACCCTCCGGTAGGACAAACTCGCCGCCAGCGTCGTCGAGGTCGTCGCGGCCAAAATCAACCGTCACAAACCGCGCGGCCCCCATCCGTCGGTGTCTGCTCGCCGATCCGATCCCACTTGTCCCGCTGCGAGGGCTGTTGGGCATCGGTCTGTTCGCTCCCTGAGGTTCGGACGCGCATGCGAGCGACCGCGTCGATCAGTATCTCGACGAGCTCTGTGAACCGCGTGTCTGGGTCGCCAAAGACCTCGGGGCCGGATTGCAGCACGAGCGGTGTTTGGCCGTCACCCACCCGGGCGGCCCGTCGCTCCAGCGAATAGCGCTCGTCGCCCTCGCGAGTGGCCTGCTGGACGGCTTGTTCTTCGATGCAGAACCCGACGACGAAGTTGTAGATGAGGGAGTAGGCCGGCGCCGACGGCGTGGCCTGCCTCGTGGTGGAGCCGATCCAGGGGGAAGGCGGCTTCGTCGTCCCGGCGCGCGGGTTCCTGCCAGCGCTCTCGGCGTACGCGCGGGAGAAGGGGATCGTGTTCGTGGCCGACGAGATCCAGACCGGCTTCGCCCGCACCGGCCACTGGTTCGCCTGCGAACACGAGGGCGTGGTCCCCGACCTCGTCACGACGGCCAAGGGCCTCGGGGGACGGGCTGCCGTTGGCGGGCGTCACCGGACGCGCCGAGATCATGGACGCCGTGCACCCCGGCGGCCTCGGGGGCACCTACGCAGGGAACCCCGTCGCCTGCGCGGCCGCGTTGGGCGCGATCCGCACGATCGAAGAGGACGGGCTCCTCGAGCGCGCCGCCCGGATCGGGACGGTCATGCTGCCGCGGCTGCGGGCGCTGACCGAACGGTGCCCGGCGATCGGGGACGTGCGGGGCCGCGGCGCGATGCTCGCCGTCGAGATCGTCCGGCCCGGCAGCACCGAAGCCGACCCGGCGACCGCGAAGGCGATCCTCGCCGCCTGCCACGCCGAAGGCCTGCTCGCGCTTTCCGCCGGCACCTACGGCAATGTCGTCCGTTTCCTGCCGCCGCTGGTCATCCCCGACACGCTGCTCCAGGAAGGCCTCGGCATCCTGGACAAGGTCGTCTCCACGGTGACCGAACGGTAGCCAGCCCGTCAGCGGGCTGGCTAGTTTCCTTACCCGACCCTTTCGACCTCGCGACCGACCACGATCCGTGTCTGCGGTCGGGAAGGGAAGAAAGCCGCGCTTCTCGACCGCGAACGCGGATCACCGAGGACCCGGCCCGCCACGATCCGCATCAGTGGTCCGGGAGAGGAGCAGACCCCACGTCTGGACCACGGGCGCGGATCACCGAGGACTCGGCCCCGATCACGGGCGGCGCAGCCGCAGGGCGAGACGCCGGTACATCCGCAGCGCCGAGCCGACGGGACGGATCCGAGCGCCGAGGTCGAGGGCCGCGCGCTCGATCACGACGCGCGCCGGCACGTCGGTTCGCTCGCGCAGCGAGGCCGCCACCCACCCGGCGAGCCCGTGCACCGCCACGTCCAGTATCTCGGCGTCCGTGACCTCGCGGGGATCACGGTCCGCGGGAACGTACGAGGGCAGGAGCTCGCCGAGGTCCCCGACGACGTCGTACCCGGCCGCCCGGAGCCCGGCGACCACGCGCTCGGCGTGCTCCCGCGTCCACGCGTACCGATCGTCCGGTAGCGAGACCCGCTCGCGATCGGGACGCGCGGCAAGGACGTCGTGCGCGAGCCGGTCCTTGACTGTGGCGGCGTAGTGCCAGAACGGTACCGACGGATCGAGGGCGGCGTTGACGCGGCGCAGCAGCTCGGTCTCGGCGAGTCCCAGTGAGGTGTTGGGTCGGGCCGCGGCGGCGTCGACGCGGCCCGGGTCGACGCCGAGCACCGACGAGAAGCGCTGCCAGAGCAGGTCGGGCGCGGTGCCGGCGGGGGGCACCGGCACGACGTGCACCCGGTCGGGCGGGACTCCCGCGGACCACCTGCGGAGGACCTGGACCGGGTCGTGGACCCGCCAGAACCATCCCCGCGCCCCACTCCCCCGGGGCCCCTCGATGACCTCGGCGAGCCACTCGTCGAAACCGCCGGTGTACCTGTGCTTGACCTGCTCCTGCCACGCGGCGGTCAGCAGGCCGGTCAGCTCGCGGGCGGTGTAGACGACATGGACCTCGGCCGGCTCGAGCGACGCGATCGCCCGCCGCGCCTGTTCGGCACCGGCCGCGGCGAGCAGCTCGCAGGAGATCACCACCGCGGACGTACGGGCCCGTCGGGCCTGCCTGGCCAGCGCGTCCCACTCGCCTCGCCACGACGGGCTCCTGCTGGTCGCCCCCTGCCGCTTCTCCCGGAGGTCCTGGGTGGCACGGAAGTGGTCGGCGTACCCTTTTCCCGGGAGCGTGACGCCTTGCCGCGCGAGGGCGCGGCGGTTGCTCCACAGCACCTGTTGCAGAAACGTGGTGCCGGTCTTGGGCGCACCGATGTGCACGTACACCCGAGGTCTGCCCATGACCCGATCCTCCCTGTCGCCAGCCACGGCCGGTCGTACGCCAAGCACCCCGACCGCCGCCCGGCGAACGATCACGTTCGCTGGCCCCGCGTTTGTGGTCGAGACGCGGAGAATACTGCCCTCTCCTACCGCTGACGCGGATCTCGGGAGGCTACGGACCCCCGCGGCCGTCCCCACGCACGCCGATCGGGGCGGCGAGCACCGCGTCCGGGATGCCGAACGCGTCCACCAGCGCCGCGGCGTGCGGTCGCAGCTCGGCGCACAGCCGGTTGACCGTACGGGTCACCATCTTCGACCGGGTCGACGAGATCCGGCCGTGCTCCTGGAACCAGCCGCGGTCGCGCTCCACCTTCGACAGGGCGTACAGGTCGCACAGGCGGCCGAGGACCGGCGCGAGCACAGAGTCCGTACAGTTGTCCGCGCAGCCCTCGACGGTACCCACGAACGCCTCCAGCACGATCCGGTCGATGTGTGCGTGCGCCGTCGCGACGACGTGGTCCTGGCAGTCGAGGAACGTCTGGAAGGGGTCGTCACCGCGGTCGACGCCGCGCTTGAGCCGCCGTGCGGCCCCCGCGATCACGTGCTGCTCACGCCAGCGGAACAGGCCGAGGAGGTAGTCGCGGTCGAGCAGGTCGGTGTCGCCCTCGCGGCTCGGTACGAGGTCGTCGCGGAGCCGCCCGAGGATCTCCCGTGCCGCGGTCCGCTCGGCGAGGGCCCCGGCGACCTGACCGGCGAGGAACCCCGCCATGCCCAGTGGGTCCAGCTCGCCGAACTGGTCGCGGTAGTCCGTCAGCAGGCTCTTGGCGACGAGCTGCATGAGAACGGTGTTGTCGCCCTCGAACGTCGTGAACACGTCCGTGTCGGCCTTGAGGGCGGCGAACCTGTTGACGGCCATGTAGCCGACGCCGCCGCACGCCTCGCGGCAGGCCTGGATGGTCTCGGTGGCGTGCCAGGTCGCCGCGGCCTTGACGCCGGACACCTCCGTCTCGAGCTTGCGCCTGTCGTGTTCGGGGTACTCCCCGCCGCCGAACGCCCTGCCGGCCTCGGCCGCCAGCCGCTGCTGGGCGAAGTGCAGCGCGTACGTCGTGGCGAGCGCGGGCAGCAGCCGCCGCTGATGGGTGCGGTAGTCGAGCAGCGGGACCTCGCCGCCGCCGGGACGGCCGAACTGCCTTCGGGTGAGGGCGTAGCGGACGGCGATCGTGAGGGCCGACTTCGTCGCGCTGAGGGCCGCGCCGCCCACGCTGGCCCGCCCCTGGATAAGCGTGCCGATCATGGTGAAGAAGCGTCGCCGCGGGTTCTCGATCGGGCTGGAGTACTCGCCCTCGGCGCCCACCCGCGCGTACCTGTCGAGCAGCGCGTCCCGCGGCACCCGCACGTGGTCGAACCACAGCTCGCCGTTGTCGACGCCGTTCAGGCCCATCTTCTCGCCGCAGTCAGCGATGCGTACCCCTTCGGCCGGCCGGCCGGCCGCGTCGCGGATGGGGACGAGGAGGGCGTGGACGCCGTGCTCCGTACCGTCCACGACGAGCTGAGCGAACACCACGGCCATCCGCCCGTCGCGGGCGGCGCTGCCGATGAAGTCCTTGCGGGCGGCGTCGTCGGGGGTATGGACGACGAACTCCCCGGCGGGGGCGTCGTACGTCGCCGTGGTCCGCAGCTCCTGCACGTCCGACCCGTGACCCGCCTCGGTCATCGCGAAGCAGCCGGGCAGCTCGAACATGCCGATGTCGCGCAGGTAGCGCTCCTGGTGCTTGCGCGTCCCGAGCTGCAGCACCGCGCCGCCGAACAGGCCGACCTGGACGCCGCACTTGACGAGCAGCGACAGGTCACCGTACGCAAGGGTCTCGAACGCCGCGATGCCGGCGCCGACGTCGCCCGTCCCGCCGAACTCCTTCGGGTAGCCGATGAGGGTCCCGCCTTCTTTGGCGAGGGTCCTCGCCCAGGTCAGTACCTGCTGGCGGTACTCGTCCCTGGTGAGGTCCTGCTGCGGGCGGAACTCCGCTCGGGCCAGCACTTCGCGGACCCGGTCCCGTACCCAGGCGTGCTCACCGTCGAGGAGGCGCCGCAGCGCCTCCGGGTCGGGGCGGGCGAGGGACTCTTGGATCTCGGTCATGGTGCCTCCAAAGCGAGCCTCCCCCACACCCTTCCCGCCGAACACCTCCCGCGCCGCTAGCGCCGGTACCGTGAGGTCGTGGAGATCGAACCGCGCTCCGAGCGCGAGCCCGCGCCGATCACCGAGGCGGATCGGGAGAACGCGGTGGAGCTGCTCCAGGGCGCGGCCGCCGATGGCCGGCTGCCGCTGGAGGACCTCAGCGACCGGGTCGGTATGGTGCTCACGGCCGACACCCGAGAGCAGCTCGACTCGGCCACCGCGGGACTCGAGACCGCACCGCAGGTCGGGTCCGCCCGGACGGTCTCCACCATCGTCACCCTCCTCGGCGATCGCCGCCAGGTCGGCCGCTGGCGGCTGCCCAGGACGCTGCGGGCGGTGGCGCTCGCCGGCGACATCCACCTCGACCTGCGCGGAGTGGTCGTCTCCGACGAGGTCGTCGACATCTCCGCCGTGGCGCTGCTCGGCAATTTCTGCGTCGACGTCCCCGACGGGGTCGAGGTCGAGCTCACAGGCTTCGACCTCCTCGGCGACCGCGAGCTTCGGCTCCCGGCCGTACCGCGGCGTGCGGGCACGCCGCTGATCCGGGTGCGCGCGTACGGGCTGCTCGGCGACGTGGACGTGCGCACCCCGGAGGAGGGAGAGGAGCCGCCGAGCTGGTGGGCCTGGTTCCGGGGAAGCCGACGCGGCCGCCGGTAAGGGCGACTGAATGTGACACCTAGCACGCTATAACGGCCACGACGTGACATTCAGTCGGGATGGTCGTGGGTGGTGAGGGCCGCGGCGCCCTTCAGTAGGAGCGCGGCAGGCCCAGCGCGTGCGTGGCCACGTGGTTGAGGATCATCTCGCGGCTCACCGGGGCCGTGCGCAGCAGCCGGGCGAGTCCCCAGAGGTCGGCGAGACCGTACTCGTCGGACAGCCCGTTCCCGCCGTGGGTCTGGATCGACTGGTCGAGGCAGACGAGCGCGGCCTCGGCGGCGGCGTACTTCGCCATGTTGGACGCGCCAGCCGCCTCCTTTCCGGCGTCGTAGAGCCACGCCGCCTTCTCCGTCATCAGCGCGGCGAGCTCGGCCTGGATCTTGGCGGCGGCGAGCGGATGGGCGAGGCCCTGGTGCGCGCCGATCGGCACGTCCCACACCCGGCGCTCGCGCGCGTAGGCCGCCGCCTTGTCGAGCGCGTACCTGGCGATGCCGATCGCGGTCGCCGCACCGGTGATGCGTTCCGGGTTGAGGCCGTAGAACAGCTGACGGAGCCCTTCCCCCTCGGTACCGAGCAGCCTGTCCGCCGGCACAAGGACGTCGTCGAAGAACAGCGTGAACTGTCTTTCCGGAGCGACGATCTGGACGGGGATCGGGCTCATCTCCAAGCCCTCCGCGTCGGTGTCGACGACGAGGAGAGAAAGGCGCGCCGCCCCGCTCTCCTGGTCGGTGCCGGTGCGGGCGACCACGAGGACGGCGTCGGCCTCGTCGGCGCATGAGGTGTAGTACTTCGTGCCGCGGAGCCGGTAGCGGGGCCCTTCGCGTGTCGCGACGGCGGCGAGCCGGTGGGTGTTCGTGCCCGCGTCGGGCTCGGTGAGCGCGAAGGCCATCCGGAACCGGCCGGCGGCAAGGGCGGGCAGCCACCGCTTGCGCTGCGCCTCGTCGCCGAGGCGCGCGAGCATGGTCCCGCCGATGGCGGAGGAGACGACGAGAAGCAGCAGCGGACAGCCCGCGGCGGCGAGCTCCTCGCACACGATGGCGAGCTCGCCGATCCCGGCTCCTCCCCCGCCGTCCTCCTCCGGCACGTTGACGCCGACGAAACCCGCTCCCGCGAGGTCCCGCCACAGCTCTGTCGCCTTCTCTCCCCGGTGCGCCTTCTCCACGTAGTAGCCGTGGCCGTAGCGCCGCGCGATGTCCCCGACCGCCGCGCGGAGCATCGTCCGCTCATTCGTCTCGACGAAGTCCACGGCTCACCCCCCGGCCCGTTCGAGGACACGCAGCGCCCGCTTGTAGTCCTGCACGATCACCGCACGGCCGCCCACCCGCAGGGCGGCGGACCCGCCGGCGCGGGTCCGCTCGTAGGCCGACACGATCTCCCGCGCGGCCGTCACCTCCTCCTCCGAAGGGCTGAACACCTCGTTGATGACGTCGACGTGGGGCGGGTAGAAGGTCGTCATTCCGGCGAAGCCGAGACGGCGAGCGTGCAGCGCCGCCGTCCGCACCTGCCCGAGATCCTTCAGGTCGGGCACGAACACGGTGTCGTAGACCGGCAGCCCGTACGCCGCCCCGGCGAGAGCGAGCTTGGACTTCGGGTAATGGTAGGCGTCGGCGAACAGCCGTCCGTCGGCGAAAAGGGTCCAGCCGGCGTCGACCGCGAGGTCGGAGGGCCCGAGGATGAGCCCGGCCACCCCCGGCTCGCGCGCGATCGTCTCCAGCTCGAGCACAGCGCGGGCGGTCTCGATGATGACGACGACCTCGGCCCCTCCGGCCAGGGCGCGGACCTCCCGCAGCTCCGTCGCCGACCGCACCTTCGGGTATGCCAGCAGCCGCGTGCCGCGCCCCGCGAGCGCCCGCAGGTCATCGGGGCCCCAAGGGGTGTCGAGCGGGTTGGGGCGCGGGACAGGGAGCCGGCCACCGAAGAAGTCCGGTCGGTCCAGGTACGAGAGCACCCGTGCGCGGGCCTCCTCCTTGCGCTCCGGCGGGACGCTGTCCTCCAGGTCGAGCAGCACCGCGTCGGCGGGGATGGAGGGCACCTTCGCCCACTTGCGCTCGTCGAGGATCGGCGACTCCAGGATGCCGCGCACGCCGGTCAGCGTGCCGCGCCCGCTCATGCTCAGATCACCCCCGCGGCCTTCAGCGCGACGTACTCCTCGTCCGGCACCCCGAGCCAGTCGCGGTACACCAGCTCGTCGTCCTGGCCGAGCGCGGGGCCGGTGCGCCACACGGCCCCCGGGTGCTCGTGCAGTTTGGGCACGACGGCCTGCATCCGTACGGCCCCCAGCTCGGGGTCGTCGACGGTGAGCACGTCCTCGCGCTCCGCGTAGGTTGGGTCGGTGAGGATGTCGGCGACGGTGAAGATCCGCGACGCGACGACCTCCGCCTTGGCCATCGTCTTCAGGCACTCCTCTGTCGACCGTGCGGCGATCCAGTCCCGCAGCTTCTCGTCCAGCTCGTCGGCCCCGGCCACCTGTTCGGCCACGGTCTGGAACCGCTCCTCGTCCAGGCCGAGCAGCCGCACCACGTTGAGCACGGACCTGCGGGTGGCCGACGTGACCGTGACCCACTCGTCGTCCGCGCTGCGGTAGGTGTTGACCACCGCGGCGGGTGCCACGGCGAGCCGGTTGCCCGTGCGCCCCGGCACGACGCCGAGCTGGTCGTGCACGATGACCTGCCACTCGATGAGCCGGTACAGCGGCTCGAACAGCGCGATGTCCACCCACTCCCCGTGGAAGTCCGGATCGTGATCCTTGCGGCGCAGCGCGGCGAGCACGCCGTAGGCGCCCGTCACCGCGGTGACGGTGTCGGCGTGTGAGAAGCCCGTGTGCACCGGAGGGCCGTCGGGGAAGCCGGTCAGGTGGACGACCCCGCTGCGGGCCTCGCCGACCTTGCCGAAGCCGGGGGCCGACCGCAGCGAACTCGTGGCGCCGAACCCGGACACCTGCAGGTAGACCAGACGCTCGTTGACGGCGTGCAGCGCCGGCCAGTCCAAGCCCCATTCCTCGAGCGTGTCCGCCCGCAGGTTGGTGATCACCACGTCGGCCCAGGTCGCCAGCCGCCCGGCCAGCTCGCGGCCCGGCGGTTGGCGCAGGTCGAGGCGTACAGAACGCTTGTTGCGCGCGGACACCTTCCACCACAGGTACACGCCCTCCTTGGCCGGCCCCATCACCCGACCGGCGTCGCCGGAGCCTGGCGGCTCGACGTGCACGACGTCCGCACCCAGGTCGGCAAGCAGCGTGCCGGCCAGCGGCCCGGCGATGACGTGCGCGAACTCCACTACCTTGAGGCCGGCGAGCGCCGGGCCGCCGCTCCCCCGATGATCTGTCATCGTGCTCCCTCCTAGCGGCCGGTCCATCGCGGGGTCCTGCGCTCCTGGAACGCGCGCGGCCCCTCTTGTGCGTCCGCGCTGCGGTACACGGGCTCGAACACGGCGTCGGCGGCGTCCCACGCCTCCGTGCGGCCCATCTCGCCGGCCAGGTCGACCATCCGCCGCGACGCCCGCACGGTGAGCGGCGCGTTCGCGGCGATCCGCTCGGCGAGCCGGAACGCGGTCGGCATCAGCTCGTCGCTCGGCACAACGTCGTTGGCGAACCCGGTCTCGTGCGCCCGGCGCGCGCTGATCGGCTCACCGGTCAGGCACATCTCCAGCCAGATCCGCCGCGGGACCATCCGGGACAGCGGTACCGACCAGGGGGCGCCGCGCCCGACCCGGGCCTCCGGCATCCCGAAGGTGGCGTGCTCGACGGCGACGAGCAGGTCCGCCATCTGGGCGAGCAGGAACCCCCCGCCGAGGGCCGCGCCGTTGACCGCGGCGATGAGCACCTTGCTCAGGTGGACGTCGCGGCCCACGATCGGCACGTACCCGGGCGGCGGCACGTCGAGGTTCTCCGCCGCCAACTCCTTGAGGTCGGCGCCCGCGCAGAAGGCCTTGTCCCCAGCGCCGGTGAGGATCGCCACCCTGGCCCGCTCGTCGGCCTCGAAACGGGCCAGCGCCGCCCAGAGCCCCTCCCTGATCGCCCGCGACAGGGCGTTGCGGCTCTCCGGCTCGTTCAAGGTAAGGACCGCGACAGCGTTCTCTGCGTCCTCGGGGCCCTTCAGCTCATACCCGACCGCGTCCACGGCTCACCCGCGCATGATGTGGGTGTGCCGCTCGGCGAGCGGGCGCCGGTCGCGGGCGCGGCGGCGGTACAGCCGCAGCCGCGAGACGAGCTGCTGGCGAAGCTCGTGCCCCGGAACGACGTCGTCGATGTACATCTCGGCCGCCGGCCCCCAGACGGTGATGTCCTTGGCGTACTCCCGCTGCCTGTCCGCGACGAAGGCGCGCCGCTCCCCCTCGCCCATCTGCTCCAGCTTGCGGCCGTAGATCGCGTGGATGGCCGCGGCGGGCCCCATCAGCGCCGGCTTCGCCTGCGGCAGGGCGATGGTGCAGTCGGGCTGGAAGGTGGCGCCGGACATCGCCATGTAGCCCGCGCCGTACGCCTTGCGGGCGATGACGCAGATCCGGGGCTGGGTCGCCTCCGCGACCGCCTGCAGCATCTTCTGACCACGCCGGATGATCGCGGCCTTCTCGCACTGGCTGCTGATCATGAACCCCGGCACGTCCATCAGGAACACCAGCGGCAGGTTGAACGCCGTGCAGGTGGAGATGAACTGCGCCCCCTTCTCCGCGGAGTTCTGCAGCAGGATGCCCCCGCGTACCATCGGCTGGTTGGCGAGCACCCCGGCCGCCATGCCGTCGACGCGGGCGAAGCCGGTCAGCAGCTCACCCGCGTACTTCCGCTTCATCTCGAAGAACGATCCCTCGTCGACCACCGCGTCGACGAGCTCGCGGACGTCGAAGGCCTTCCGCTCGTCGTCCGGCACGATCTCCTCGACCGCCCGTCCGGCCGCCGGGGCCGCGGGCTCGACGTCGGGCGGCTCCTCCGCCCAGCTCGCCGGGAGGTACGACAGGTAGCGCCGCACGGTGTCGAGGGCGTCCCCCTCGCCCCCCGCCAGCACGTCGCCGAGGCCGCTCACCGCGCAGTGCATCGCGGCGCCGCCCATCTGCTCGTGGTCGACCCGCTCACCGGTGGCGGCGGCCGCCTGACGCGGCGAGCCGAGATAGACGCTCGTGCGCCCTTCGAGCATGACGACGAGGTCGCAGAACGCGGGCAGGTACGCGGCGCCGGCCGGCGAGGGACCGAAGTTGACGCAGACCTGCGGCACGACGCCGTTCATCCGCGCCATGTTCCAGAAGATCCGGCCCGAGTGCGACCGATCGAGGTAGAGCCCGTACTGCTCGTCGATCCGCGCGCCACCGGAGTCGACGAGGTAGACGATCGGGATCTTGTACTCCAGCGCCACCTCCTGGATGCGCTGGATCTTGTGGATCGTCTTGACGCCCCACGTGCCGGCCTTGACCGACATGTCGTCGGCCATGACGCACACCGGTCTGCCGTCCACCGCCCCGACCGCGGTGACGACGCCGTCGGCGGGCAGCGCGGGGTCGTCGTGCCGGGCGAGCAGCCAGTCCTCGATGGTGAACCCCGGGTCGAGGAGGTAAGCGAGCCTGTCGCGGACCAGCCAGTCCCCGCGCGCTCGCAGCTCCGCCTTACGCTCCTCCCGGCCGCCGGCGCGCACCCGCGCCCGTACCTCCTCGACCCAGCGATCCGGGTCCCAGTCCACAGCCCTGCCCCCCTCCGCGGCCCGGAAACCCCGCTCGCCCGTCATGTCGCCTCCAGAGACCCCACATGCCGGCTTTCCGCCAGCCGTGCGCGGGCGTCGTCGGCGAGCCGAAACTTCCGCACCTTGCCCGTAGGCGTCGCGGGTAGCTCGTCGGAGACCAGGAAGAACACATGGCGGGGTACCTTGAACCTGGCCAGGCTCGACCGGCAGAACTCCAGCAGCTCCTTCGCCGACGGCTGGCGCCCCTGCGCCGGCACGACGAACGCGCAGCCGATCTCCCCCATCCGCTCGTCCGGCACGCCGACCACGTATGCCTGCCCCACGTCCGGCCGGCCGGTGAGCACGTCCTCGACCTCCTTCGGCGCGACCAGCTCGCCGCCGCACTTGTAGAGCTCCCTGCTACGGCCGGTCAGCTCCACGTACCCGTCGGGTCTGACCCGCCCGAGGTCGCCCGAGCGCAGCCACCCCCGCTCGTCGAGCACCGCCGCGGTCTCCTCCGGCTCGTTGTAGTAACCCCGCATGACCTCCGGTCCCCGGACCGCGAGCTCACCTTCCTGCCCCTGGGGAAGGTCCTCGCCGGTGAACGGGTCCACCGTCTTGTAAACGGTGACGAGCGGACCCAGCTCCCGGTCGGCGCCGAGCCCCGGGTCGCCCGCGGCGCCGCCGGGCTTGCCCCGCCCGACGGTCGCCGAGACGAGCTCGAGCGGATCGTCGGGCATCGTGAACGTCGACGACGCCGAGACCTCGGTCTGCCCGTACGCGGTCACGATCTCCCGCACACCCAGCTCCTCCCGTACCTGTTGCCATAGCCGCACGGGCGCCGGCGCCGCGGCCGACATTACGGTGTGCAGCGAGCTCAGGTCGTAGTCCCCCCGCTTCGGATGCTCGACCAGCGCCACCGTCATGGTCGGTACGAACAACGCCTCGCTCACCCGGTGCCGCTGGATCGCGTCGAACGTGGCCACGGGGTCGAACGTCAGCTGCGGCACCACCGCGCCACCCACGAAGGTCGCGGCGAGCAGCCCCTCGACGTACGCGAAGACGTGGTACAAGGGCAGGGCGAACAGGATCCGCCGGCCGTCCTCGAACGCCCGGATCAGCGCGGAGGCGTACGCGCAGCGCAGCAGGTTCTCATGGGTGAGCATCGCCCCCTTGGGGAAGCCGGTGGTGCCCGAGGTGTAGATGATGTCGGCGAGATCCTCCGCCCTGCCGGCCCGCTCCAGCGCGTCGATCTGCGCGTCGTCGACGCGCTCCCCGGCCTTGACCACATCGGCCAGGGCCGTGGCGCCGGATCGGCTCGGTCCGGCGGGGCTGAACGTGACGACGCGGCGCAACCGGGGGAAGGCCTCCCCGCCGCCGGCCCGCTCCCAGCCCGGAGCGAGCTCGTCGAACATCTGGAGATAGTCGAGGTCACCGAAGCGCTCCATGGTGACGAGCACGGCGCTGTCCGACTGCCTGACGACGTACCGCAGCTCGTCCCTGCGGAACAGGAAGTTCAGCGGCACCGCGACCGCGCCGATGCTGGAGAGTGCGAACTCCACGGCGATGAGCTCCGGATAGTTCGCCATGACGAGCGCCACGTGCTCGCCCGGTCGGACGCCGAGTGCCACGAACCCGCGAGCGAGACCACGGGACCAGTCACGCATCTCCGCATAGGTGTACGTACGCTCCGACGGTGGACTGGTCCCGACGACGAAGGTCCGGTCCGGGTGTGTGGCGGCCGTCACCGCGAGATGTTGGGCCAGCGTTCGCGGCTCCCAGCTCGGGTACCGCGCCGCGAGCTCCTGCCGCCGCTGCTCGATGGAGGACCTCATCGCTGCCTCCCCACGTTCCGCTCCGGGTCTCCCTCGGGGGTGTGACGTGCGTTTGTCGTGGGAAACTCGCCGCCCATCAGCCGTGACGCCTCACGTGCCGCGTCGAGTACCGCCGGGGCGTAGCCATCCACCTGCTCTCGCTGGAAGCGCTGGGCGGGACCAGCCACCCCCAGCGCGGCCACGACCTGGCCGCCGAGGCCGAAGACCGGCGCGCTCACGCCCCCGACATCCTGGTCGAGCTCCTGGTAGCTGACCGCCACCCCCGTCGCCCGGGTCTCGGCCAGCACCCGGCGCAGACGATCGGCCTCTGTGACGGTGTACGGGGTGAACGACTCCCGCTCGGCGGCGAGGACCGCCTCGGCCGCGGCGGCGTCGAAGGCGAGGATCGCGCGACCGCCGGACCCCACGTGCAGCGGCGTCGTCAGGCCGACGTGCAGCTGCCAGATCACCGAACGGCGGGTCGGCGCGACGGCCACGCACACGCGTCGGGTGCCCTGCCGCCGGTAGACCGCCGCGCTCTCCCCCGTGCTGTCGCGCAGCCCCTCGAGCAACGGTGTCAGCAACTTGACCAGGTCCAGAGCGCGAAGGGCAGGACCGGCCCAGCGCAGAACCGTAGCGCCTACGCGGTACCTGTCCGCTTGACGTTCGAGCAAGCCCTCACGGACCAGGTTGTGCACGAGGCGCGTGCACGTGCTCGCGGGCAGCCCGGTGGCCTGCCGGATCTCCGGCAGGGTCAACTCGGGGGAGTCAGGAGCGAAAACGTCGAGCAGGGCCCGGGCCTTCTGCAACACCAGGATCGGCTTCGTGCCGTCCGCGCCGGCTCGCGCGGCGTCGGGCGCGTCGGCTGATCGCCTCCCCGCGCCCATCACGCCACCGCCTCGCTCCCTTGACCCGGCTTACTCACATCGTGAATGCTCTAGCCACATCGTGGTGATGTCAAGGGGCGCAGGCACATCATCAGAGCAGGGACCCAGGAGGGACCCAGGAGGGACCCAGGAGGAACGTTGTGACCACGGACAGCGAACCGGGCCGCGAGAGACGACGGCGCGTACAGGGGCCCAAGTCCGAACAGCTTCAGCGGGCGGTCGCGGATCTCGACCCCCAGCTCGCCGAATGGGTCGACTCCTTCGTCTTCGGCGAGGTATGGGCCAGACCGGGGTTGACCGAGCAGGAGAGGATGCTCGTCGCGATCACCGCGCTGGCCGCGGCCGAGCACCCCGAGCAGCTACGCGCATACCTCTTCGGGGCGCTGCACGCAGGGGTCCCCGCCGACAAGATCCACGAGGCCCTCGTGATGCTCACGGTCTATGCCGGGTTTCCCGTCTCACTGCGGGCCCTCTCCTTGTGGCGCGACGTCACCGAGTCCGCACGGCGACAGGGCGTAGAAGTCGACGCTCCATGATCGGTTCAGGGCGGGAGTCGACGCTCGATCAGCTACGCGCCCGACACCTCGTGGCGTGCCATGTCGTGGCGTGCCATGTCGTGGCGTGCCGGGAACCTCGGGTGTCCACAACCGCGCCAGGCGACCGCCGCACACCGAACCCCGCATGAAAACCCGCGGCGGTCACGGAGCGCAGCCAAGACAGGGCTGCTCGTCAGGTCCGCCCGCGTACGCGTCGTCGTCCCCCTCGCTGGCGATCGTCCGCTCGCGTTCGTCCGCCGCAGCGGCACGGTCGGCGTCTCGCCGCTCGAACACGAACGCGGCCACGGCCATGACGGCCCCGATGGCGGCGAGCGCGTACCCGAAGACGACGCTGATCATTTCTGTCCCCATGTATCTCGTGACCAAGCACTCAGTAGAGCGATGCGGGGCGCAGAAATCTTCCCGAACCCCCCGTTCAGCTGAGGGCGTACAAGGATCTCGCCGTTGGCTGGGAGATGCTGACAGTCGTGGCGGCACGATGAGGGAACACTCAGCTCAGTCTTGCGCGCGCTTTCCCTTCTTCGTGGCCGCGGGCGGTGCCTCCCCGGTGGAGGATCTGATCACCAGGTGTGACGGGAGTACGACGCTGCGCGGGGCCGGCGGGTGGAGGGACATGCTGGAGCTCTCCAAGAGCAGCTCCACGGCGATTCGCCCGGTGTCCTCGTGCGAGCCGCCAAGCGTGGTGAGGCCAGGTGTGCACAGGTC
>JBOHCT010000091.1:0-15926 GCA_050699055.1 Streptosporangiaceae bacterium
ATCCTCGACGTGGGCCTGCCGCCGACGCGCGTCGGCGAGCAGGCGCCATGCGGTGTTCTCGTGGGGGTCAGCGGTGCGCGGAAAGCCCTCGGGCGCACGACCGTGGCGCCCGAGACGGCCGGGTGTGTCGGTCGGGCGGGCCTCCGGCGTCGGAGGAGGGTCGGCAGCGCGAGCCTCGTACCCGGCCGGTGGGCGGGCCTCCGGCGTCGGAGGAGGGTCGGCAGCGCGAGCCTCGCGCCCGGCCGGAGGCGCGGAGAGGTTGTAACCCGCCGGGGGGGCAGGGGAGCGAGCCTCCCCACCGGTGCGCTCCTCGGCGGAGTCACGGCCGACGGTGGCCATCGGAGCGGTGTAGGTCCCCGCGGAGACCTCGGGCCGCCCTTCCCGCCCGCGTGCGGTAGTCCGGCCCGGGCCGGACGAGACCTCGGCCGGCGCGACAGGGTGCCGCTGGGCTGGCAGGACGACCGCGCCGAGGATGGCAGCACCCATCCGGTCGAGCTGGCGCACCCCCTCGCGGACCTGCTCGCGCTCGGCTCGACGGGACTCCACCACGACGAGCGCGGCGTCGGCGACGTCGGCGAGTGCCTGCGCGTCGGCGCTGACCGAGGTTGGCGGGGCCTCGACGACCACATAGGTCGCGGAACGGCGCAGCTCGGCGACGAGGCGCTCCATGGTCTGCGTCTGCAGCTGATCGGACGCGACCTCGCCGTCGGCGCCGGGTGTGATGACCCGGAGCCTCGGCAGCTCGGCCGGCCGCTGCTCGACGTCAGAGACGTCTGAGCCATGGAGGAGTACATCGGACAGTCCCGGAGTGCGCTGCAGACCCAGCAGCCAGGTACTCGCGAACGACTGGAGGTCGGCGCAGACGAGCACGGTGCTGGATCCGGTCCGCGCCAGGGCAGCGGCGAGGTTGGCGGCCACCACGCTCGTACACCGTCCAGGCGCGGCGCCGGTCGCGAGCAAGACGTGGTTGCCGTGGCCGAGGGTGGCGGTGATCGAGTGGCACAGCTCGTGGAAAGCTTGGCCGACCGGGCTGCGGGCCTCGGCGAGGCCCAGCGGCGCCTTGCGCTTCGTCGGCACATGGAGCAGAACCGGCAGGTGGACAAGGCGCTCGACGTCGCCCGGCCGGCGGATCCGCCGGTCGCTTCGATCGCGCAGGACCGCCGCCATCAGACCGATCAACAGGCCGGCGAGCAGGCCGCTCGCGAGGTAGAGCGGCACGATCGGGCTGCTCGGTCCGTCGGGGATACGCGCGTCGCTGATGATGTGGCCGGGGGTGACCGTCTGCGTCTGGAGGGCGCTGATCTGCTGGTTCAGGTCGGAGATCCGGGTGGTGAGGACGCCCTTGCGGGTCTGCGCGTACGTGGCCTCGGCGGAGCCGGTCGGCAGCACCGCGAGCTTGTTCGTCACGTCACGAAGCTGCCCCGTGAGGTTCTTGAGCTGTCCCCTGAGGACTCCGACCTGCCCCTTCACCTCGGTCTTCGCGGTGGTGCGCCGGTTGGCGAGATAGGCCGCGGCGAAGGCGTGAGCACCTCGCTTCGCGGCCCCCGGTGTCGACCCCTCGAACGAGATCTCCAGTATCGCGGAGTTGGGGGGGACGGTGACGGTCAGCTGGTCGATCACATCCTCGAGCGGAGCGGTCGTACCGAGCCAGCCTTCGGCCCGCCGGGCGACCACGGCCGACTGGGCGATCTGTGCTTCGGTGTCGAGGTTGATCTCGGTGGGGCTGCGGCCGCCGACGATCTCGCTCTGGGCCTCCGCGCCCGTGGGCGTCACAAGGACGGATGCCGTCGATGTGTAGGTCTTGGGACCCAACACGACGTAAGCCCCGGACAGCACGAGTCCGAGCAGGAGACAGACGACCACGGTCCGCCAGCGCCTGAGCAGCAGCGCGCCGTAGTCGGCGAGCTCGAAGGACTCCGGGGTGCCTGAGGGCCCGGAGGACATCGAGGACATCGAGGACATCGAGGACCTTGCCATCGACGGTGTACCTTCCCCCGCGGGTGATCCAGAAGGCGAACGGCGTTGCTCGGGCGGCGACGGTACGCGCCATGGCAATATAGCTTCCGCCGCGGAGTTCGCGCGGCCGTTCACGCATTTTCGGGGCGAATCAGGCACGAATCGGACATATGTGCTCCGCGGCGGTCCACGGGGCACGCGGTAAATGATCCGACACGATTATGCGGTTTCCAAGACACCGGAACCAGGCCTGTGGCAAGAAAGGTCTTACCCCGAGAAAAGGCGGGCCCGTGAGGAGGACTCTCCAGTGACTCAAGCCTTGCGCTCCATGGTCGCGCGCGGCCTTCCCGCCGTGGTCGCGGCGACCGCCATGGCCCTCGCCCCAGGCGTCGCAGCGCCCGGCAGCGCGGCCATGGCAAGTACCGGCCAGGACCGCGTCGTCAGCGGTACTTCCTCGTCGAGCACACCCAACGTCCTGTGCAACCAGACGCGCAACGACGACGGCGAGCTTGTCTGTCTGTCCCACAACACGTCCGGCGGGCCCGAGAGCCGTGTGTTGGCGATCACCAGGGTCGGTAGCGAGATCGTGCTGGGCGGGACCTTCCAACGGGTGGTTCCCCCGGGTGAGGGTGAGGCATACGCCAAGGCCCATCCGAAGCTCACCCGCCACCCGTTCGTGGTCGCCTTCGACGCCTCCACCGGCAAGATCGACCAGAGCTTCAAGCCCAAGCTCGACCATCGCGTCACCGCACTCGTTCCCGGCAAGAACAACACGGTCTACGCCGGCGGCTACTTCGACCACGTGAACGGCCGGTCGGCGAAGGGGCTCACCCGCCTCAGCCTCGATACCGGCAAGGCCGTGTCGGGCTTCAACGCGAAGATCGCCGGTCATGTGCGCGACCTCGCGATGGCGAACGGGCACCTGTACCTGGGTGGTCCGTTCACCCACGTCGGCGGTGCGGCCCATTCCAAGTTCGCCGCGGTCAACCCCAAGACCGGTGGCGTGGTCTCAGGCGTCGACGTGCAGTTCTCGGGGACGCACAACGGCGGCTACCCGCGCATCGAGAGGATGGCGGTCTCGCCAGACGGCTCGAAGCTCGTGGCGATCGGCAACTTCAGCGCCGTCGACGGCCAGGCGCGGCACCAGATCGCGATGCTGAACCTCACGGGAAGCGCGGCATCGCTCGCGGGCGACTGGAACACCGAGGGCTTTGCCCACGCGTGCTCGACGAGTTTCGACACGTACATGCGCGGGGTCGACTTCTCGCCGGACGGCTCGTACTTCGTGGTGGCCACGACCGGTGCCAGCGGGTCTGACCCGTCGCCACTGTGCGACGCGGCGTCCCGGTGGGAGACGAGCGCCGCGGGCCAGGACGTGCGGCCGACCTGGATCGAGCAGACCGGCAACGACACGTTCCTCTCTGTCGCGGTCACCGGGGCCGCTGTGTACGTCGGCGGGCACCAGCGCTGGGTGAACAACCCGCATGGCAAGGACGCCGCCGGGCCCGGCGCGGTGCCGCGCCCCGGCATCGTCGCGCTCGACCCCGACAACGGCCTTCCCTTCTCCTGGGACCCGGGCAGGATTCCCCGCGGGTACGGCGCGGGGGCGCTGCTGGCGACCGACCGCGGCCTGTGGGTCGGCAGCGACACCAAGTACATCGGCAAGTATGATCGCCGCAGGGAGCGCATCGCCTTCTTCCCGCTCGCTGGCGGTTCCCCCGTACCCGCGAACCACACCGCCACCCTGCCAGGTGACGTCTACATGTTCGGCAGCTCCGCGGGGGGCGACAAGATCGCGCGTCGCTCGTTCGACGGCCAGCACGCCGGCCCGGTGGAGATGACGTCGTCCCAGGGCATGAGCGACGTGCGCGGCGCGGCGCGGATCGACGGCACGCTGTGGTACGGCACGGCGGACGGCGGCTTCCACAAGCGCGCGTTCGGGGCGACGACGTTCGGCAAGGCGAGCAGTCCGCACCCGTACAAAGACCGGTTCGGGAAGTTCCCCGGCGAGAAGCCCGGCTTCTACGACCAGATGCCGAATGTGACGGGCATGTTCTACGCCGGTGGCAAGCTCTACTACACGCTCACCGGTCATCCTTCCCTCTACTACCGGTACTTCACGCCGGAGAGCGGGGTCATTGGTGGGAAGCGGTTCACCGCCGACACCGCTGGCTGGGCCAGCGTGCGGGGCATGTTCCGCACCGGTGACGCGGTCTACTACGGCACGCCCACCGGCGTCCTCCACCGCGTCGACTTCTCCGGCGGCCAGCCCGGCGCCGACTCGGTCGCGAGCCGCGGCGGTTGGAACGCGGCCGCCATGGCCCTCGTGCACACCGACGGCGACGTGCACGGGCAGAGCGGCGGCGGCGATCCGAGCCCGTCGCCGAGCGCGTCGGCGTCGACCACGCCGGGTGGACCTGGTAGTGGCGGGAGCGGTTCAGGCGACCCGAGCGGTACCGGGTCCTCCGGCGACCCGACGCACGCACGGGCCATGACCGCCGGGTCGACCCAGAGCGATGACGGTGCCGAGCTGCCGTTCACCGGCCTCGACCTCGGCGTGCTGCTGGCATGCGCCGTGGTCGCGCTCGCAGGCGGGACCGGGCTGGTCCTCGTCGCCCGCCGTCGCCGCGTCGGAGCCCACCGCGGCATATGAGGTCACAACGACTGTGGTTCGTCGGCGCGGCGGTCCTCTCGTGCGTCGCGTCGGCCGGATGCTGGCCGGTCTCCGGGTCGCTCGCCGGCGAGCCACGGTCGGTGGCGGCGCCGCGGTCTATCGCCGCGACGTCGACACCGGCGCCGTCTCCGTCCGCGACCCCACATCGGGTACCCGCCCCCAAGCGCACGCCCCCTGATCACTCCGCCGAGCGCAAGCATCGGGCACGAAGCACACACTCGCCTGGCACGAGGGCAGGGGGCGGCGGTCGGCACGGCTGCGGTGTCTCCGCGATCCTCGTGCCGTCGTGCGGGGCGTTGTGGGGCGTGGCGCCGGGGGCGTTCACCGACGCCCCCAAGCCCAAGGCGCTCGCGAACTTCGAGCGCAAGGTCGGACGTCGGGTCGACATCGTGCACCTCTACCACCGGGGAGATGACCTCTTCCCGACCCATGAGGAGATCGCGATGGCCCGCCACGGCCGGCTGCTCTACCTCAACTGGAAGCCGGAGTTCGGTACCGGGCGCACGTGGGCCGAGGTCGCCCACGGCGCGGTCGACGGTGAGATCGACAGGCTCGCGTCGTACATCGACGGCCACTACCACAAGCGCTTCTTCCTCACCATCCACCACGAGCCCGAGGACGACGTCCGCCCCAGCGCGGGGTCCGGGTACACGGCGAAGGACTACGCCGCGATGTTCCGCCACGTGGCGAAGCGGCTGCGGGCCGACGGTGTCGACAACGCGGTGACCGTCATGAACTACATGGGCGCCGAGAAGTGGGGCGAGAAGCCGTGGTTCGGCGCGCTGTACCCGGGCGACCGGGTCGTCGACTGGATCGCGTACGACCCGTACGCGGGCGACGGGACCACCAGCTTCGCCCAACTCGTCAACAAGTACTTCGGGTCGCGCGACGACTGGCCCGGCTTCTACACGTGGGCCACGCGCACCCATCCCGACAAGCCGCTGATGCTCGGGGAGTGGGGTGTCTTCGCCCAGCGAGACGACCCCAGCCACAAGGCGTCGATCTTCCGCTCCGCCATGCGGCAGGCACGGCACTTCCCCAGGATCAAGGCGTACGTGTACTTCGGGTCGCCGCAGGCTCCGAGGGGTGACACCACGGTCGACAGCACCTCACGGGCGCTGCGGGCGTTCCGTGCGCTCAGCGACCTCCGGTACTTCCGCCTGCCCGTTCTCGCCCACCGGTGATCCGCTCCTGTGGTCCAGGGGCGCGGTTAACCTCCTCTCTTTGGGCCCCGTGATCCGCTGCCGCGGTCTGAGGGCGCAGTACGCCGCGTTCTCGGAACCGCAGACGAGGATCTTGGCGAGCTTCGAGGGCGGGGCGGGCCGCAGACGAGGATCTGACTTGGTGGGGTCGGAGGGTCGAGGGGCGCTACGCTTCGGCGGCCGCGGGCTCCTCGTCCTCGAAGATCGCGTCGCCGGTGTAACGGAGTCCGGAGTAGTAGCCGGCGAAGTAGAACGCCACAGCGACGGCGGCGAACACGACGGTGTCCCACGGGAAGGGGATGGCGTCCCGCCCCCCGAGCGCGCCGCTGCCGACGTACGACAACACGATGATCACGATCAGGTAGACGGGAAGCCAGATTCCGCAGGCGACGTCGTGCAGGGTGAGCCGCCGGTGGTGGTTGTAGAAGAACAGCAGCAGCAGACCGACGAAGACCGAGGGGATCAGGATGTGGATCGCCTGCCAGCCCGACCAGTAGATCATCACGCTGCTGACCACGAACGCCCAGGGCGCCAGCACCTTGTAGAACGGCAGGCGGTACGGTCGCGCCTCATCGGGGTACTTGCTGCGGAAGATCGCGAGGCTCAGCGGCCCGGGCGCGTACGAGAGCAGCAGCGCGCTCGCGACCAGCGGGAACAGCGAGGAGAAGGACGGCAGCAGGATCAGGTAGGCGAACGACGTGCACAGCACCAGGATCGTGGCCGCGATCGGGATGCCCTTCGCGCTCATCCTGGCGAAGACCATGGGCAGGTACCTGTCGTAGCGCGCGAGCGTGTGCCCGACCCGCGCCGAGCCCCCGTAGTAGATGTAGCCGTCCTTGAACGACGCGATCAGCGTGGTGACCAGGGCGATCAGCCCGATGATCACGAGGCCGACACCCGTTGACACGGTGGCTAGCGGGTAGGGGAGCCCGTTCAGCTTCGCCCAGTCGCCCGCGCCGATGCCCATGCCCGACCAGTTGATCCCGCCGGCGAACGCCAGGCTCTCCAACGCGTAGATAATCATCGTGACGACGAGCGTGACCGCGACGGCGCGCGGGATCGTCCTGCCCGGGTCCTTGACCTCCTCGGCGTAGTCGACCGGCTGGCGGAAGCCGCCGTAGCCGTAGATCGTCGCCGAGATGGCGAGGAACAGCCCGCTGCCCCCGAACGGCGTGAGCCCGCCGAAGTTCGAGTAGTTGCCGGGATCGAAGTGGGCGAGAAGGGCCCCGATGAAGACCAGCAGGCCGATGATCGTGACGATCGTCAGGATGTTGTTCAGCAGGCCCAGGTGCTTGATGCGCAGCGTGTTGACGTAGAACACGATGAGCGTGACCAGGATCGCGATGCCGATGCCGAGCGGGGTGAGCGTCCCCTTGGCGAACAGGCCGGGGAACCAGAAGCTCAGGTACTCGACGAACGCGACGATGATCGAGGGGACCGCCAGGGCGTAGCCGACGAAGGAGCCCCACGCGTTCATCACGCCTACCACGGGCCCGCTGCTCTTGGCCGGGTAGTAGGCGACGCCGCCGGAACGCGGCCACATCGTGCCGAGCTCGACGTATGACATGGCGACGGCGAAGATGAGCAGGAACGCGATGATCCACGAGAAGAGGCCCGAGGGCCCGGCCAGCGCCAGCACCGACACCGGCGTGAAGCCGACCGCCGGCCCGAGGATCGCCCCGATGGCCAGGAAGACGACGCTGAAGAGGCCGAGCTCTTGACGGTAACGGCCGCCCCGCCTCGATGCCTGCTCCTCGGCTGGCGCGGGCCCTCGCGCGGGCCGCCCGTTCATCGCCACCACCGTGCCCGGTTCCGGTGTGACCACCGCGCGGGAACGTGATCGCTGTCGGACCGCCGCCCCGCCGTCGGTGTCCTCTTCCGACGCATGGACACCACCCCTGACCAACCCCTGACCAGCCAGCGCGTTCCGGGACTGTGCCGTTGGCTACGCTGCGCTCGCTCTACCGAAACGTTCTGAAGTAGAGTAAGCGAAAACCCGTGTAGACGACAGACCCATCCGCGCCATCGGTTCACGTCAGATGGGTTGGCGCGGGGCCTCTCCTTACAAATGGTCCCGGGTGAGGTCGACGCAAGGCGCCCACGAGGCGGCGCCCGGGGCGGGTACCCTGGGAGGGCCCGGGGTCCGTCTGGCTCCCGGGTCTTCGCGCTGCCCAAAAGAGCTGCCCGTGAGCCTTTCCGGCCTACTGCCCACCGTCACTCGCGACCCGGCGCTGCGCGCCGCCACCGAGGCGGCCCGCGCGGGGGAGCAGCCTACCCTCGACCTCTCCGCGCCCCCGGCGCTGCGCCCTTTCCTGCTGGCCGCGCTCGCCGCCGACGAGCCGCACGGCGGCGGGCGGCCGGTACTGGCCGTGGCCGCGACGATCCGTGAGTCGACGAGCCTCGTCGCCGCGCTGTCCGCGTTGCTGCCCCCGGGGTCGGTCGCGGAGTTCCCGGCCTGGGAGACGCTGCCGCACGAGCGCCTGTCTCCGCGCTCCGACACGGTCGGGCGTCGTCTCGCGGTGCTGCGCCGCCTCGCCCACCCGAGCGACGAGAGCCCAGGGCCGCTCAAGATCGTCGTCGCGCCCGTGCGCAGCGTTCTGCAGCCGATCCCGTCCGGGCTGGCCGACCTGGAGCCCGTCCGGGTGCGGGCCGGCGACGAGGCCGATCTCGATGACCTCGTCCAGAGGCTCGTCGACGTCGCCTACACCCGCGTCGACCTCGTACAGAACCGCGGCGAGATCGCCGTGCGCGGGGGCATCCTCGACGTGTTCCCGCCCACCGAGGAGCACCCGCTGCGGCTGGAGTTCTTCGGCGACACGGTCGAGGAGATCCGCTCTTTCAAGGTCGCCGACCAGCGGACCCTCGAGGGGGCGGAGGGCGGGCTCTGGGCGCCGCCCTGCCGGGAGCTGCTGCTCACCCCGGAGGTCCGGGAGCGCGCCAAGGAGCTGGCCGTCGAGCATCCCTCGCTCGCCGAGCTGCTGGAGAAGATGGCCGACGGCATCGCGGTCGAGGGCATGGAGGCCTTCGCTCCCGTCCTCGTCGACCGGATGGAGCTGCTCCTCGACCACCTCCCCTCCGGTGGGCACGTCGTCGTCTGTGACCCCGAGCGGGTGCGTACCCGCGCGGTCGACCTCGTCCGTACGAGCGAGGAGTTCCTCGGCGCCTCCTGGGCGGGCGCCGCGTCCGGCGGGGAAGCACCGATCGACCTCGGTGCGGCCGCGTACAAGTCCATCGACGAGATCCGCGACGACGCCCGCGCCATGGACATCCCCTGGTGGGCGGTGACGCCTTTCACCGCCGACCCTGAGGTCGACGGCGCGTCCGCCGCGGCGGACGCGCACGGGCAGCTCCGGGTCGACGCCCGGGGGGCCGAGGAGTACCGCGGCGACACCAAGCGGGCGGTCGCCGACGTCAAGCGCTGGCTGCACGACGAGTGGCGGGTCGTCCTCGTCACCGAAGGCCACGGCCCCGCCGAGCGCATGGTCGAGGTGCTGCGCGGCGAGGGTGTCGGGGCCAGGCTCGCCGCCGACCTCGCCGCCGAGCCGGAGCCGGCCGTTGCCCACGTCGCGACCGGCGAGGTCGAGCACGGCTTCGTCCTGGACAGCGCCCGCGCGGTCGTGCTCACCGAGACGGACCTGGTGGGCCAGCGCGCCTCGACGAGGGACATGCGGCGGCTGCCGAGCCGGCGCCGCGAGCAGGTCGACCCGCTGCAGCTGCGTGCGGGCGACCACGTCGTGCACGAGCAGCACGGCGTCGGGCGCTACGTCGAGATGATCCAGCGCACGGTCCAGGGCGCGACGCGGGAGTACCTCGTCATCGAGTACGCACGGGGCGACCGGCTGTACGTGCCGAGCGACCAGCTCGACCAGATCACGAAGTACGTCGGTGGCGAGTCGCCCAGCCTGCACCGGCTCGGCGGCTCCGAGTGGCAGAAGGCGAAGGGCCGGGCACGCAAGGCGGTCAAGCAGATCGCGGGCGAGCTGATCCGGCTGTACTCCGCGCGCATGGCGTCGAAGGGACATGCCTTCGACAGCGACACGCCCTGGCAGCACGAGCTGGAGGACGCGTTCCCGTACGCCGAGACACCGGACCAGCTCGAGGCGATCAACGAGGTCAAGGCCGATATGGAGAAGCCGGTGCCGATGGACCGGCTGATCTGCGGCGACGTCGGCTACGGCAAGACCGAGATCGCGGTGCGCGCGGCGTTCAAGGCGGTCCAGGAGGGCAGGCAGGCCGCCGTGCTCGTCCCGACGACCCTGCTCGTCCACCAGCACTTCGGGACGTTCGCCGAGCGGTTCGCGAACTTCCCCGTCACGGTCAGGGCGCTGTCGCGCTTCCAGTCCGACGCCGAGGTCCGCGAGACGCTCGACGGCCTCGCGGCCGGCACTGTCGACGTCGTCATCGGCACCCACCGGCTGCTCCAGCCGGGCGTGCGGTTCAAGGATCTCGGGCTTGTGGTGGTCGACGAGGAGCAGCGGTTCGGGGTCGAGCACAAGGAGTACCTGAAGCAGCTGCGCACGCACGTCGACGTGCTGTCGATCGGTGCGACGCCGATCCCGCGGACGCTGGAGATGGGCCTCACCGGCATCCGGGAGATGTCGACGATCCAGACCCCGCCGGAGGAGCGGCATCCCGTCCTGACGTTCGTCGGGCCGTACGACGACAGGCAGATCGCCGCAGCCATCCGGCGTGAGCTGCTGCGCGACGGCCAGGTCTTCTTCGTCCACAACCGGGTGAAGTCGATCGACAGGGTCACGGCCCGGCTGCGCGAGCTGGTGCCCGAGGCCCGCGTCGGCACGGCGCACGGGCAGATGCACGAGGACACCCTCGAGAAGGTCATGGTCGGCTTCTGGGAGCGGTCGTACGACGTGATCGTCTGCACCACGATCGTCGAGTCCGGCCTGCACATCCCCAACGCCAACACGCTGATCGTGGACCGCGCCGACAGGTTCGGCCTGGCCCAGCTGCACCAGTTGCGCGGCCGGGTCGGCCGGGGCCGCGAGCGGGCGTACGCGTACTTCCTCTACGAGCCGGAGCGGCCGCTGACCGAGAACGCCCACGACCGGCTCGCCACGATCGCGCAGCACACCGACCTCGGGTCGGGGCTGCAGGTCGCGATGAAGGACCTGGAGATCCGCGGCGCCGGCAACCTGCTCGGCGAGGAGCAGGCCGGCCACATCGCGGGCGTCGGGTTCGACCTGTACGTGCGGATGGTCAGCGAGGCGGTCGAGGAGCTCAAGGGCGACGGCGAGCCGGAGCTGCCGGAGACCAAGGTGGAGCTGCCCGTCGACGCGCACATCCCGCACGAGTACGTGCCGGGTGAGCGGCTGCGGCTCGAGGCGTACCGCCGGATCGCCGGGATCTCCTCCGACGAGGACGTGGGAGCCGTACGCGAGGAGCTCGCCGACCGGTACGGTCCGCCGCCGGCGCCGGTCGACAACCTGCTGGAGGTCGCGCGGTTCCGCGCCCGCGCCCGCCGCGCCGGGCTCACCGACGTCACGCTGCAGGGCAACTTCGTGCGGTTCGCGCCGGTGCAACTGCCCGAGTCGATGCGGATGCGGTTGGGGCGGCTGTACCCGAAGAGCGTGGTCAAGACGCAGCCGCGGACCATGCTCGTACCGGTACCGAAGACCGCCTCGATCGGCGGGCAGCCGGTGCGCGACCTCGACCTGCTGCGCTGGTGCCGCGAGCTGGTGGACGCGATCTTCCCCGCGCCGGCGTCCGGGCCGCCCAGAGGCCCCGCTTGACCGCTCCGGCCGGTTGCCTTAGTTAGGAGGATGCGCTCCCAGCGTCGGCGTCCAGCAGGTGGTACGTACGCTTTCCCCTGCGGAGAAGCACCCACCGGCCGTGCACGAGATCGTGGGGGGAGAGCGATCGTTCCGCCTCCGCGCGCTCACCATTCACATAAGCGGCGCCCTGGGCGATGGTGCGCCGGGCGCCGCTGAGCGACGACGCCAGCGGCGTGCCGGCGAGGACCCTCGCGAGGTCACAGGCGACGAACCCCGTGGCCGGCACCTCCCCGGCCAGGAAAGCCAGCGCCTGCGCCGACGCCTCTGTGGGCGCTCGGCCGAAGAGGACCGCGCTTGCCTCTTCGGCGGCGTCCGCCGCGCTGGCACCGTGCACGATCGTCGTCACCTGCGGGCGAGACGACGCTGGCCCGCGCGTTCTTGGGGCGCGTCGGCGTGGGCGGCTGCTATCGCCCTGCATTCCTCGACGGGCAGGAGCGTGAGCTGGAGCAGGAACCGCTCGATGTCGGCGTCGGCAACGTTCATCCAGTACTGGAAGAGCTGGTACGGGGAGGTGCGGTCGGCGGCGAGCCACACAACCCCGTCTTCACTCTTGCCGAACTTCTTGCCGTCGGAGCGGGGCAGGAGCGGCCATGTGAAGGCGTGGACGTGCCGACCGTCGGCCTTCCTGATCAGGTCGACGCCGGCGAGGAGGTTGCCCCATTGGTCAGAGCCGCCGACCTTGGACCTCGACGCCGCGCGTGCGGCAGAGGTGCAGGTAGTCGTGCGCCTGGAGCAGCTGGTAGCTGAACTCGGTGAAGGAGATACCGTTGTCGCTCTCGAGCCGCGCCCGCACCGACTCTCATCATCTGGTTGGCCGTGGCGTGCTTGCCGATGTCTCGTAGGAATGACAGCAGGCTGATCGACGCTGTCCAACCCAGGTTGTTCACCAGCGGGACGCGGCTGATCCGCTCGAGTTGCTCGGCAATGCGGCCGGTGTTTCGCGCGAGGGCTTCTTCGTCGAGGAGGTTGCGCTCCTTGGAACGCCCCCCAGGGTCGCCGATCATTACGGTTGCCCCGCCGGCGAGCGCCAACGCCTGATGTCCGGCATCGGCGAAGCGGCGCAGCACGAGCAGACCGATCAGGTTGCCGACGTGGAGGCTGTCAGCACTCGGGCCGCATCCGTAATAGATCCTAGCCGGACCTGCGGCAAGCCGCTTGCGCAGCGCGTCGCGGTCGGTGCTGTCCTGGACAAGGCCACGCGCCTCGAGGTCCGCGAGAAGATCCATGTCTGTATGGTTCCATGCGGGTTCCAGCGACCCCGTCACATCGTGATCGCGCCTGCTCGCCGACGACGGACACTCACATCGCCCCACCTCGGGGCGTGGCCCTTCGAACGGCTGGGGCGAGGCGCCGAGTTCCCAGTTCAATGCCCTGATCACCAGAGCCCGGGGCTTCCGCGGCGCGGCCGCGCTCATCGCCGCGGCCGATTTCGTCCACGGCGGCCTATGCTCCGATTCTCCCTACTGACGAACAACGATCGACTCCTGAATGTCGGGGAGAGCCGCAACGGCTTCTCCGTTCCGTGAAAGGTGTTGTTGATACCTCGTTTCTACCGGTCGGAAGCCGCTGCTCGTGAGGCGCGCCGAAGCGGCGAATGTGTGTTTGATAACGAGTATGTATGCCGCGCGCAGTAGGACTAAACCGAGACTTTCAGATAATCCACACTGTAACTGGACTACGAACCCTGCATCTTCAACTCTATAAAAGAGCTTGGAGTTGCTTACTGGTACACCAAGCTCGGCATAAAAGTGCTGAGCTTGGACGTTGTCCTGGTCGGTCGTCCACTCCACGCGGGTGCAATGGTACTTGGCTGCGGTCTGGTAGAGACTACGCATGAGGAGCTTGCCGACTCCTCTTCCCCGCGCAGCCTCAACCACGTACAGCTCCTTCAGGTACAGCGAGCGCGTGAGCCCCGCGGCTGGCCACAGAAAGGAGTAGGACGCGAGGCCCACGAGCTGACTATTGTTCCATGCGAGCAGGGCGTATGCGGACGGCGGGTCGCTGAAGATAGCTTCGTGGATCTGTTGCAACCGAAGCTCGTGCGGCTGGACCTCGGACGCACCGTAGAAGCGGTCCATCTCTTCAGCCAACACAGCGATCGGTTCCGCGTACGTAGGCTCGGCGGGAGTCACAACGGTCAAGCCCATACCTCTTTCCGGTCAGTTGTCATCATGAGTGCCTCGTGGAGGTCGCGGGCAGCTGGCAATCTTCGTTGTGCTGTGGATAGGCCGTTCAGCAGTTCGTGGCCGCGCAGGGCGATAATGCCTCGACGTTGGGACTCGCTCAGCGCGATTATCGTCTCGCTCGCGTACTTTAGACCGCAAGTTCGGTTTAGAGCGTCGGCGGTGTCGCCGCTATACGCGAGACAGCTTGCTCGGTCAAGCCGCGTCATGGCCCAGTCCGTGTAGTCACCGGGCATGCACAGCTGAAGCGCGCGGTCCTGCGCAATGAACGCGGCCCTGAGCTCACGCAGGTGAGTGTAGGCGCTGCCCGCGTGGAAACGCAGTTGTGCCTCGTTGTAGCCGAAGGCGGAGGGGACGAGGGCATCACCGTCCAGTTGCGCAGTTACTTCCTCGGCCCGCGCAAGCGCTGCGTGAGTCTCCCGTCGCCGTCCCATTGCCGCGTTTGCCCGTGCTTCGAGAGCCGCGGCCAGCGCCGCACCTACGCACGGCGTCGCGGGTACGACGCCCTGAGCGTGCTGCGCCACGTCTACTGCCTCGCGCAGGTCACCGCCGTAGTAGTGGCCGTAGGCTTCCTGAGCCAAGACCCAGGAGCGCGTTTGCGGGTCCCCCGCCTCATTCGCGGCAAGGCGCGCGGTCCGCGCCCACCGGCGGGAGGCGGGACGGTCGTCGAGCTTGCAGAAGGTGAGACACATCAACCCCGACATGCGGGCGACCAGGCGAGTCAGCTGACGGAGCGTTGCCGCCGAGCGACGCCGCTGGAGCAGCTGACCCAGCTCCACCAGGTCGACAGTGAACTCGTCCAAGAACGCGGCTGCCGGGCGATCCCGTGTCGCCGGCCCGTAGCGGAGGAGTGTCCGCCGCCACTCCTCGAGACTGGTCCCAGTCATTGAGCCGTCGCTGAGCGCGTCGTTCAACCTCTGTCGCAGCCGCTCCGCCTGACGTGGGCTGTCGAGCGTGCCGGAGCGCCCCCACATCTCACCAGCGGGGGTCACGTGCTGAGTCGACCGCGCCCAATCGCCGCCGCCGCTGGAGAGGAGCAGCGCGAACCGCTGCTGGGCGTCGTTACCGGCTTGGGCCAGGTCGGCGTCGAGCAACTGCTGGGTCTCGTAACGTAGCCGCGCCCGTTCCCCCTTGTTCTCCAGGTTGGATAGCGCCACCTCGCTGACCCCCAGGTGCGCGGCGTAGTCGCGTAGGCTCATGCGCTTGGCCTCGCGGAGCGCTTTCGCCTCGCGACCAGACCACCGCGCCACTACGGCGCCCATCTGCTTGATCCTTCAGCGTGACGCTACGTGGTACCGCAAGCACTCTAAGGGAGACAGGGGGAGCAGAACTAGGGCCTAACTGGGGCATCGGTTGGTGTTGCCGCCCGGACCGTCGGAAGCAAGGTGGTCTCACGGGATGAAGGCTCAGGTAGCAGGAGGCCACGGATGGACCCGATGCCGCTTGGCAGACCGCGCTTCGAGTCCGCCTCGCCGCAGCGCGCCGCCTTGTCGGTCGGCGCCAGCCTCGCTCCTGTGTTCGAAACGGTGCTGCGCACGATGGTGTCCAGCGTGCTCGAGAGTCGTCGAGGAGGGTCGCCGTGAAGGAACTTGTGCTGAACAAAGACGAACTGTTGGAGACCGCCAGGCTCCTGGAGTTCGTGAAGGGTCGCTGGGTGTCGGCGGACGACCCTGACTTTCTGTTCGAAGCGCCGCTTCTCGGCCGTCGGCTGCCGGTTCGGGTCCAGGGGTTCCTCAACCGCTTCCGCAGGGAGGAGGGCGGCTACTGTCTGGTGCGCGGCCACGCCGTGGACGACAGCGGCATAGGGTCGACGCCCGCGCACTGGAACGCGTTGGCAGAGCCTTCGCCGACACTCGATCACGATCTGCTGCTGGTCCTCTATTCGGCTTTGTTGGGAGATGTCTTTGGGTGGGCGACCCAACAGGACGGCAAGCTGGTGCACGACGTGCTCCCGATCAAGGGCATGGAAGGGGAGCAACTTGGTTGCGGGAGTGAAGAACTCCTTACCTGGGAGCCGTTCGGAAACTCGCTTCTCAGTAGCGCATGACTAAAGGATCCACCACATCGCTCGCTGATGTCCGCGCGTGGTTATCTCCGCCGCCAGCCGAAATTATTGTAATAA